>DAQY01000056.1:12302-12991 GCA_002503105.1 Methanomicrobiaceae archaeon UBA206 | reverse complement strand
TTTTTTACGAGCGTTTCTTTGAACTGACCATCCTCTTCCTTGTTGCTGCCGGGATCGTCATGATTCAACTCGAGGCTGTAACAGTAATTACGCTGGTGTTCACTCTGCTCATACTCTTTCTGCTGCTGATCTTCTACTGCAAAGCAGATTTCTTCATTGGGTTAGCAGAGAAAGTTTTAGTTAAGTTGCCTATCGAAAAGAAGGCGCAGGAACTCGATCTGCATATACGAAAGATGCTGTTTCCCGACATCTTCACGGTCTTTCTGATCACACTTCTCTCACTCGTTCTGGAGTTTATCCGGCTCTGGTGTGTAGCGCTGGCGTTCGGCTTCTTTTTAAACCCGATCCAGTTATCGATATACATGAGCCTCGCCTTCATTATCGGCCTTTCCTCGCAGATACCTCTTGGCGTAGGGGCGATGGAGGGTTCCCTGAATTACTTCATCGCGACGATGGGGGTCCCTTCAGCTGCGGCGATCGCCATCGTCCTCGTCGATCGCACGATCTCGATGTATTTCGCCCTGATACTGGGCTTTATCTTCTCGAAGTTTTCCTTTGATGCGCTCAAAGATACCGCGAGTACCTGAGGCGGGAGGAACCGGGACTCTGTCAGATAAATAACTCCCCACCGGATTCGCTGCAGGGATCTCCCATACGCCCCCGTGTGCGCATCCCGGTCCACTGTCCGG
>DAQY01000056.1:0-11990 GCA_002503105.1 Methanomicrobiaceae archaeon UBA206 | reverse complement strand
CTGCCGGATGGGAGAGGCGGGGGGGGGGGGGGGGGGGGGCGGGGGGGCCCCCCCTGCCGAGACGGCAGAGGGAACAATCGCGAAGCAGCCCGCCCTTCACCCGGAATACGCCCGGATAACCCCCCGGTAGACATCCACTGCGTTTCTCAGCTCTGCAACAGAGACCCTCTCGTCTACGGCGTGCAGCGTCGTGATCTCCCCCGGACCGTACTCCACCACGTTGAACCCCTCGCGGCGGAGGTAGCGGGCATCCGTCGCCGCCCACTGGATGATGGGCGCTGCACCCGCACCGTACACCCGCTCGACCGCCGCACAGACCGTCCTGACGATCTCGGCGTCGGACGGCGTCATGGTGGGCTCCGCAAGGCTGATCGCGTTGATCGCGGCATTCGGTGCATGGGCGGCGATCTCCTCGACGAGGCGCCCGATCGAGCACCCCCACGGCACGCGGATATCCAGCTCCATCCTGCACTGCTGCGCCACGATATTCGCCTTCTCCCCGCCCTCGATCCGCCCGGGGTTGTACATGATCCGGGTCAGGACGTCTCTGAGCCCCTCCATGCCGAAGATCTCCTGGAGGACGCGCGAAGACCGCTCCACGATCTCCTTCATGCCGGGCTCGACCGCATACTCGCGTGCGTGGAGCTGCCGCATGTAGTCGAGCAGGGAGAACGCCTCCATAATGGCGCTCACGCCCACCCGTGGGTAGAGCGAACTGTGGCCGGGCTCTCCTGAAAAACGCAGCTCGAGCCTGCACAGCCCTTTCTGCCCGATGGCGGGGTGGAGGGGGGGCGTCGGTTCCGCGATCAGGCAGTCGCAGGGCTGCAGCATCCTCTTTGCCAGCAGGTAGCGGATGCCGTACGGTCCGCCCGTCTCCTCGTCACCGACAAAGGCGAACCGCACCTTCGGTTCAGCGCCCGCGTCCACCAGATCCTTGAAGGCCGAGAGCAGCGCCGCACAGCCCCCTTTCATGTCGGTGGCACCCCTTCCCCAGACATAGCCGCCGGTGATATCGCCGGCAAAGGGATCATGCATCCACCCGTCACGTATCGCCGGGACCACATCGACATGCCCGCAGAGAAGGAGGCGTGCATCGGGCTCGCTCGTGATCAGGTTACTCCTGCCGCCAGGATTCCGCACCACCACACTCTCCACCCCCAGCGTATCCAGAAACCCCCTGATATAGTCGATCACCTCTGCTGTCCTGCCGGGGGGGTTTTCGCTCCTGATCTGGACGAGCGATGCGGCGAGGCGGGCGACATCCATGCGGTACCATCTCACGCGGAGGTTCTGCTCCTGACAAACTCGTCAAACAGTCGTGCAAGCGACGACTCCCGATAGAGCTGCTGCAGGAACCTGCGATCGAAGAACTCATCGATGAACATAGAGAGGTATTCGGCCGGAATGGGTCGCCTGTCGTCGGGGTTGAGCACGATGCGGAACCCCCGGTAGCTGGCGGGATCGTCCCTGTCGTAGATGCCGGTCCAGAGCATGGGGAGTTCCTCGAACTTCTCGTGATGCTCCTCCTTCAGCCAGTTGATAAAATCGGCGAAGTGCGCCCGTTCTCCAACCCTCTCCTCGTCGAGGCGCCAGCGCATGTACTCCATGTTCATGATATTCCGTGGGGACATGTAGTTGTAGGCGAGCATGCACAGCGTAAAGTCGATATGTGCCAGTGCGTCGAGGAGATAAAAGTGCAGGACGGGATGGAAATCAGAGGGATCCTCCAGTATGAGCGACTTTCCATACAGTTTCTGCATGATGCGGACATACTCGTTCTCTTCCAGCATACCCATCTATTGGCAGGAGGGTTACAAAAAATATTGCTTATGCACACGAATCGGGAGACGGCAACGAATTTTTTACGCCGTATGCCGCAGATTTCGGCCGGATTGAGCACGGGAGATGTGCCGTCCGGGGTCTGCGCCTCCTATCGGAAGTAGGGCTCCCGGCGCCGGACCGCCTCTCTGAAGGCGTCCTCCAAGTCCTCGCCGTGCTTCCCCCGGATGTCGACCAGGTTATCGCTCCGCAGGAGGCAGGGCTTCAGCCTGCCGTCCGACGTCAGGCGCAGGCGGTTGCAGTAGGCGCAGAACTCGGTGTTGTGGAGGGGGCGCACGACCTCCACCTCGGCGCCTTCGAGGCAGTACTTCTTCCGGTGATGCATCCTCCGGGTGATGATCCGTTTCGCCCGCTCGTTCAGGTCCCGCTCAACACCGTCCACGTCGCCGTGGAACCTGCAGCCCTGAACGTCCATCAGCTCGATCACCTGCAGGATCAGGTTCCGGTTTCCGCGGACGAACGCTATGAAATCATCGAGCTCGTCCTCGTTGATCCCCTCGAGCAACACCATATTGATCTTGACCGGGGTCAGACCCGCATCGATCGCCGCCCGGATACCGGCAAGCACCGAATCGAGGCAGTCTTTCGTGGTGATCTGCGCATACCGGTCTCGTCTGAGCGAATCGAGGCTGACGTTCACCCGGGCAAGACCGGCCTCCTTCAGGGCGGCGGCGTAATCTGCGAGCAGGGTGCCGTTCGTGGTCATGGACGCCTCGGTGCCGGGCGGGACGGCGCGGACGATCTCGAGGATATCGCGGCGGAGGAGGGGTTCGCCGCCCGTGAACTTGATGCTCCTGATCCCGAACGCCGCGCCGACCCGCATCAGCTCCGCAATCTCCCCGGCGCTCATCTGCTCCTTCGGGTCCACCTCGCCTTCGGCGTGGCAGTAGATGCAGCGGAGATTGCATCTTCTGGTCAGACTGATCCGGAGGTTCGTCACCGTCCGGTTATACGTATCCTTCAGCACCATCACAGTTCCCTATGAAATTCTTTGCGATAATGTACATCTCAGCGCTCCCCTTCCTGGACGCCTTCGCCCTGTAGCCCTTCACCGATCTGAAGTGCCTCCTGACCTTCGTCATCAGGTCGACGAAGAGCTCGCCCTGGAACGACTTGATCACGAGATTTCCGCCCGGTTTAAGGGCTCTGCACGCGAACAAAAGCGCTTCCTCGCCGAGCGCGACGGCCCGCGCCTGATCGTAACTCCGGTGCCCCGAGAGCTTCGGCGAGGCATCGGAGACGACGACGTTGACCAGATCGAGCTCTGCGAGGATCCGCTCCTGCACCTCCGGATCGGTGAAGTCGCCGACGATGGTAGTGACGCCCTCGATAGGGGCGATCGGGTTCAGATCCACGCCGATCACCTTCCCTCCGGTCAGCTCACGCAGCACCTGCAGCCAGCTTCCCGGAGCCGCGCCGATATCAACCACGTTATCGTCGGGGCGGATGATGGCGTTTCGCTGCTGAATCTCCAGCAGTTTGTACGCAGCCCGCGATCGGTACCCTGCCCTCACCGCCCTCGCATACACCCGGTCCCTTCCCCACTGAGAACCCATTACGACGGACCTCCTCCCGCAAACGTCGTCAGAAACGGTCGCACCCGCCGACGCACATCAAAAGATCGTGCATATGGTTGCATGTCGTTCCACATCAAAGTATATGATTCAGGCAAAATTCTGATTTGCATGGCGTCTCTGTGCATCGCAAAACACTATAATTAAAAATATGATTATATAATTTATAAGAGAGTTTGTTACGTGGTAATGATGTTGCAGGCAACAATTGATACAGAAATATTCCGGGAGTCTATCGATGCGATTGCGGCCCTGGTCACCGAATGCCGGCTTCACACCGCCGAGGACCACATCATGACGCGAGCGGTCGATACCGCCAATGTGGCCATGGTCTCGCTCGAACTTAAGCGAGACGCCTTTGACTCGTTCTCGGCGAGTGCCGGAGAGCTGGGCCTCGATATCGGGAAGATGAAGAACATCCTCGGGATGATGGGCAGAGGAGACACGCTGGCGCTGAACGTTCGCGACGATGAGCGCAAGCTGGAGCTGAGTTTCAAGGGATACCGCTACTCCATCGCGCTTCTGGACGTCAATACGATCAGAAGAGATCCCAACCCGCCGACGACCGAGCTGCCCGGAAAGGCGGTCCTGCAGGGCAGCGCCCTCTACGACGCGATCAAGGCGGCATCCGTGATCTCGGACAAGATCGCCCTCGGTATCGACCCCGACGCCATGACCTTCTACATGGAGGCGGAGGGCGACACCGATCACATCAGGCTCGCCCTCGGGGAGGACGAGCTGGTGACCCTGCACCCCGTCGCTGCACGCTCCCTCTTCTCGCTGGACTACCTCAAGGACATGGGGCGGGTGATGGCACGGGCGCCCGAGGTCGAGGTTCACCTGGGCATCGATCACCCGGTGCGGTTCGCATTCGAGATCGCAGACGGCAACGGACGCGTCGAGTACCTCCTCGCGCCGCGGATCGAGGCTGATTGATGGTTGGTGTGCACCATCGGATAGACCCGGTAAAATATCCATTTTTAGAAGAGTCACAGCAGATCGTGAGGAAGCAGATCGATTCGATCGAACACTTTTTGTCCGGCTTCGAAGGCAGAGAGGCGCTGGAGCGCGCAAAGGAACGCGTCATCGATGCGCTCACGCACAGGGGGGAGTTCTTCCAGGAAGACATCCCGAAGCTCCTGCCGCGGATTCCGCCGGAGCGGGAACTGGCGAGCTATGCGCTCGCCCGCATCCTGGTCTCCTGCATCGGTGATCGGCTCCTGATCGAGCGCCTCTGCCGTTACGAGGCGCAGAGATCCGTATTCCTGCTGCAGAACGAAGATGGGAGAAGTTTCCCGGAGATCAGGAATTACATCGCAGAGAAGCTCAACATCGACCTGGAAAAAGACGATATGCCGGTGGTCATGTACGTCGAACTGATCTCCCAGATGCGCGACGGCCGCTGGCGTCTGGTGAACAGGGACGTGCGGGATGGCCGGGTCCGCCTGCGCCCCGAGGAGACCATCGACCTGTTGCGGGAGCGCATCAGAGTCGTCCTCCACCAGAAGATGCCGCTCCGCGTTCCGCCGGCGCTCTGCGATCGGATCGCCCCAATCGCAGACGAGATCGCCGCATCGTACCAGCAGCAGCTGCTGGAGCAGTTCGGAGCGGTCGAGGAGGAGGCGTTCCCGCCGTGCATCGGCGGCCTGATACACGCGATCACCGCCGGCACGAACCTCCCGCACATGGCGCGGTTCGCCATCACCGCCTTTCTGCACACCATCGGGATGAGCACCACCGAGATCGCCGAGATCTATGCACGCGCTCCCGATTTCGATCCCGAGAAGACAATGTACCAGGTGGAGCATATATCGGGGCGGGGCGGGACCGAGTATACGCCGCCGTCCTGCGCCACTATGCGCACCTTCGGGCTGTGCACAAACAGGGACAGACTCTGCGAGCGCGTCAATCATCCGTTGAGTTACTACCGGATCAAAAAGAGCGATAAGAAGAAGCAGCGTTAGGCCGCCATCTTATCGATCCAGTATCCTGCCGCGCTGAGCGCGGCGATGAAGATCACGAGCGCGATGATGTACGCCAGGCCCTGAGCACCCGCCATCAGTGCTGGCAACCCCACGAGCAGCGCGACGAAGAGCGCCAGACTCGCCACCGCCGCCAGCACCTCAAGAACCCGTATATCCATGAACAGCGTATGACGACGGCAGGTATATCTCTATCCTTTCGCGCCGCCCCTCCGCCGGTCAGGCACCCACACCATTAAGGGAAGCGGCGGATAACCTCCATCCATGGACAGAAGCGAGGCTGAGGAGCTGCTGCGCCGAAATGTCGCATCGGAGTCCCTCCTCGTCCACAGCCACGCCACGGCGGCGGTGATGAGGAGGGTTGCGGAGCACCTCGGCGAGGATGCCCGGACGTGGGAACTGATCGGCCTCCTCCACGACATCGACTACGACGTCACCGGGGGGGACATGACCCGGCACGGTCTCGAAGGCTACCGGATACTGACTGAACACGGTGTTCCCGAAGAGATCGCCCGGACTGTCATGCGGCACAACCACACGCTCTTCGGCGATTACCAGGAGTCCGTGGAGATCGCGCTCCAGGCGGCGGACAGCGTATCGGGTCTGATCATCGCCTGCGCGCTGGTGAAGGGCGGAAAAATCGACGAGGTTACGCCGAAGACCGTGAAAAAGAAGTTCAGGGAGAAGGCATTTGCCGCCGGATGCGACCGGGAGCGGATCCGCTCCATCGAGCGGGTAATGGACCTGGAGACGTTCTATCGCCTGGCAATCGAAGGTCTCTGCGAGGACAGGCGGAAGGTCGGGCTGCAGGAGGCGTTATAGGTGGTACGTCATGGCGGCGGATGAACGCGAACGGGTCCTCAGATGCCTGAACCACGCGGTAACCATGCTCACCCGATCGATGGACGTCCGGCTCATTCCCGAGGTCGGGATGAACATCGTCTACGCTATCCCGGACGCGCGGGGCAGGGAGGACGTGGCGGGCGTCCTTGGCAGGATCGTGAACCTGGGGGGTCAGGTGCACCCGGTCGGCGATGTCGCCTTCGGAGCGAGCGACCACGTGGCGCGGATCGTGCTCACGGCGATGAGGTTCGATCCTGATATCAGGAGTGCGGCGAACATCCGCTTCTCCGATGCGGTGCTTGCGGAACTGGACAGCCTGATGTTCGATGTATGCTCGTTCGATCGGGCGGCCGAACCGCCCGGGGTGCAGACGATGGACTGGGGCGTCGCCTTCTGCTGCAGGGATGGCGTCCCCGACGTCATCTACGACCGGGGTGCGGTCGGAAAAGAGCCGATGATCCGCATTCTCGGGGAGGATCCGGTCACCGTCGCACATAATATTCTTAAGCTGTCGAATCGCATAACATATGCATAACGACAGGGAAGGTCCATATGCCAATAAAACCGTCATACATCAAAAATCTCGGCGAGGAACTGCTTGAAACGTACGGTGACAGGTTCAGCGGTAACTTTGAAGAGAACAAGCACGTTGTTATGAACGTTGCCGTGATAAACAGCAAGCGCGTCCGGAACAGGGTTGCCGGTTATATCTCAAGAAAAATAAATAGAAGAAGACGGTAACACTACCGTATGTTTACGGGAGTGCTTCCAGCTATCATTACTCCTTTTCGAGAAGGTCCGTCCCCGGATCTCGATACGGAGGGGCTGCGCTCAAACATCGAATTTCTTCTTCTCAACGGCATCCACGGTATCGTCCCGTGCGGATCGACCGGCGAGTCGGCTACCCTCACGTTCGAGGAGCACGAACGGGTGATCTGCGAGACCGTCGACGTGGTCAACGGGAAGATCCCCGTCCTCGCCGGCACGGGGTCGAACAACACCGGGGAGGCGGTCCGGCTGACGCGTGCGGCCAAGGACGCGGGTGCGGACGGCGCCCTGGTCATCAGCCCCTACTACAACAAGCCGAACCGCTCCGGCCTCATCAAGCACTACACGAAACTCGCCGACCTGGACCTTCCCCTGATCCTCTACAACGTGCCGGGCAGGACCGGGCAGAACCTCTCGCCGGACCTCGTCGCAGAACTGGCCCGCCACCCGAACATCGTGGGCATCAAGGAGGCGAGCGGCGATATCAACCAGATCTCACGGATCATCGAAGATACGCGTGACGAAGAGTTCGTCGTGCTCTCCGGCGACGACGCCATGACACTCCCCATCCTGGCGCTGGGTGGCGGGGGCGTGATCTCGGTGGCGGCGAACATCGAGCCCCGCCGGATGGTTCGGATGTACGAATCCTTCCGGGCGGGAGACCTGAAGACCGCCCGGGAACTCCACTACGAGCTCTCGCCGCTCTTCCGGGGGATGTTCATCGACACCAACCCCATCCCGGTGAAGAAGGCGGTGGCGCTCAGGGGCATGGCGGCGGGTCCGGTGAGGCTGCCGCTCGACGACCTGGACGATGACAGAGTGGAACGGTTGAGGCAGGTGCTTGCAGCGTATGATTAAGGTTGCGATATCGGGCGCCCTGGGGCGGATGGGCACGACGGTCGCACGCCTGGTCGACGAGGCGCCGGATCTCGACCTGGTCGGCGGCATCGACATGCGTGAGGCGCAGATCTACGGTGCGGATGTGGTCACGGCGGCGCGGATCGACGAGATGCTCCAGAAGAGGAGGCCGGACGTTCTCGTCGACTTTACGGTCGCGCACGCGGCCGTCGAGAACGTCAGGGCGGCCGCCCGGAACGGTGTGGCGCTGGTGGTCGGCACGACCGGGTTCACGCCCGATCAGCGAGACAGCATCAGAACAGCGGTGGAAGGGGCGGTGCCGGCAGTGATCTCCAGCAACTTCAGTGTCGGGATCAACATCTTCTGGAAGCTCGTGCGGGAGGCGGCACGCCAGCTCTCCGATTACGACATCGAAGTCGTCGAGGCGCATCACCGCTACAAGAAAGACGCACCGAGCGGCACAGCAAAGACCATCCTCGACATCCTGGACCAGGAGGTCGGGCACCGTGAGAAGGCGTACGGGAGAGTCGGCGAAGCGGAGCGTGCGGGTGAGATCGGCGTGCACGTCATCAGAGGCGGTGATATCGTCGGCGATCATGCAGTCCTCTTCGCCGGCAACCACGAGTGCATCGAGATCTCGCACCGGGCATACGACCGGGCGGTGTTCGCCAGAGGAGCGCTTTGGGCCGCACGGTGGGTCGTTAGGAGAGAGCCGGGCGTATATTCGATGCAGGACGTGCTGGGCATCTGAGAGCGCTTAGATCTGTGTACAAGGACCGAAATATATTTTAAACATTTTGTGAAAAC
The DNA here is from genome assembly GCA_002503105.1 of Methanomicrobiaceae archaeon UBA206. Taxonomy (GTDB): domain Archaea; phylum Halobacteriota; class Methanomicrobia; order Methanomicrobiales; family Methanoculleaceae; genus UBA206. Next base: position 3,319 of record DAQY01000056.1, on the reverse strand, counting down.
ATGTAAGCTCGGAGGAAATTCATTGCCAGCAGTTGTTGATATCGAGAAGTGCACCGCCTGTGAGACGTGTGTGGAGATCTGCCCCGCACAGGCGATCCAGCTAGAAGACGGCAAGGCGAAGGTCGACGTCGACCTCTGTGTGGACTGCGAATCATGCGTCGACGAGTGCCCTGCCGAAGCAATATCAATGGCATAAGAAACAAATTCTTTAATAGCACCAACACTACAGATTATTTTGTCTATGATCAATGTAGGAGTGCTCGGTGCCACGGGGGCGGTAGGACAGCGTTTCGTTCAGCTTCTGGCTGATCACCCCTGGTTCAATCTCCAGACACTCACCGCTTCTGAGCGAAGTGCAGGGAGACCGTATCGCAGTGTGGTGAACTGGCGCCTGGACGCACCATTCCCGGATGCTGTGGGGGAGATCATCGTCACTCCCACGACGGTCGAGAGCGTGAAAGACTGCGACCTCGTCTTTTCGGCTCTCCCCCCCGAAATTGCCACGTCCGTTGAGACGGAGATGGCAGACGCCGGGGTGGCCGTATGCAGCAATGCACGGTCGCACCGTATGGACAGGGACGTTCCTCTCGTCGTACCGGAGGTGAACCCCGACCACCTGGGGCTCATCGACCTGCAGCGGGACGCGGGTCGCGACGGATTCATCGTGACCAACCCCAACTGCTCCACCATCGTACTCGTGCTGGCACTCGCACCTCTCCGATCGTTTGAATTTTCTGATGTGCGCGTAGCGACCATGCAGGCGATCTCCGGGGCGGGGTTTGCAGGCATCCCTGCGATGGAGATCTACGACAACGTCGTCCCCTACATCGCCTCCGAAGAGGAGAAGATGGAGACCGAGACCAGAAAGATCATGGGAACCTTTAACGGTTCCGAGATCGTCGATGCCCCATTCAGCGTGAGTGCCAGCTGTCACCGGGTTCCCGTCATCGACGGGCATATGCTCGCGATCTGGGTCGATGTGAAGCGGTCACTCGCCGAGGTGAAAAAAGCTTACGCAAGCTTTAAGTCCCCCTTTAGCGATCTACCCTTGCAACCGGCCAGGGCGGTTGAGATATTCGAGCAACCCGACCGTCCGCAGCCACGGCTGGACCGCAATCGCGGCCGCGGCATGACGGTCTCGGTTGGGCGGATACGGGAAGGATTGAGGTTCATTGCGCTCGGACATAACACCATACGAGGAGCTGCGGGTGCTTCCGTTCTCAACGCGGAGCTGATATACTCGAAGAAGTATCTCTGAAGAGGTGGGACCAATGATAAAGGACAACACAGTATTCGTCGGAAATAAACCGGTCATGAACTATGTGCTCGCGGTGGTGACCCAGTTCAACAATGGAGCGGATGAGGTTGCGATTAAGGCGCGGGGGAAGGCGATCTCCCGGGCGGTTGATACGGCGGAGATTGCACTGAACCGCTTTCTGGAGAACGTCAGCAAAAAGGAGATCCTTACATCCACCGAGATGATCGACACCGACACCGGAAAGACGAACGTCTCAAGCATCGAAATTATCCTTGCACAGGTGAAGTAGACGGCCTTTCCAGCCCTCTCACCGGGTACGGGCAGGCGTCCATCCATAAACCGTTGCGGATGGGGCCCGCCTGAATGCTTCCCCCCCCATCGGTCTGCACTGCTTGTTGAACCGGCAAATTCGCCGGCCGTGGTATGGATCCGCGATCCGCCCGCACCATAAAGGATTTATGAGTATTGCGACAATGTAAATGGACAATGAAGTGGGCGGCAGTCGGACTCCTTCTGATGCTCATCGGTGCGGTCGTCGCTCCCGTAACGGCAGTGAACGAAGAGAGATACAGCTACATAACGGTAGAGAGCATCACCATTCACCTCGTGGACGAACGCGCCGTTATCACGATAGACTATGCCATCGATGACGGCATCAGGCTGCTCGTGCTCCTCCTGGGAAAATCGGACCTGAAGGACAAGGTCCTGCAGATACTGGACTACCCCGACGCGACCGTCTATCGTGCTGACCTGGATCGCGCGATCGTCTTTGTGGACAACGCATCGTACGACTACGGAAGCGGGTCGTACTGGTTCCCCACCCACCGATTCAAGGTTCTCGTCCCCTCCCTCACTGTTATCACCCCTCAGGACGTCAGATTCTACAAGAACGTGCAGGAGTTTCCGAACGGCATCGGATACTTTTCGACCATATGAGGTGGAGGTGATCTCAAAAACGCCTGTGCCGGGAGGTCGTGCCGACCGCAGGCTCAACCGATGAAGATCGAGACGCCGGCTCGGCTCAAAAACCCTCCACACAGACAACCACCTGCTGAACTTTTTCCGAGAAAACTCTTTTTCACATGTCGCCCGGATTCGCCGCGACATCTTCGGGAGGTGCTCCTGGCCGATGGGTAGGAGCACGAGCACCGATCAGGTGCGAGCTGCGCCTCTTGCTCGCACTCCCCCTGATGTCTCTCCCCCGGTACGATTGGCCATCCGCGCCGGAAAAGGCTCACGAGGTACCAAAAAACTGCCCGTCACCCGCAACAGGTTTTTCTGCAAAGCCGGTGATCCGAGCTTCCATTTCCGACAAGATTCCTATCGTCCGGGTCATAATGGGGGCTAGAACGTGAACACGGCCTTTACCCGGCTATCGCCTCGCGGAGAGCTCCTGTCCGAGGGACAGCGAGCTTGAGATACCTGAGGGGGTTTCGATAGTCTCCCCCTCCCGGCACGGCACAGGAGTGCTGGGATCATCCCAGTCTGAGGCTCAAGTGCCCGTCTATATCCGAAGAATCTGATACACGTGCTTGTCCGGATACCCACAGATACAGACTTAATTCCCGATCCAGATTTATCCTAGCTATCGCCTGCGGGGAAGTGCGACCGTCCGGAGGACGGGAACTTGAGCACCGGTAAGTGCGAGCTGCGACCAGAGCAAGCTTGAGAAGACCGAAGGTCTTCAGATAACTGCTATTAACCCGTTTCTCTCATCCGATCCCCGTTCTCTCCAGTCCACCTTCCCTCACCGATGCTTCCTCTCCTTCCCGGATCTCTGCATATTCCGGGTTGGTTTTTTTTTTAGAGTTCCCGCTGAGCAGGTCGTCGTTTGAGGGTGAGGAGTTGCCTGAGATTGAGATTGATACAGGGGGACGGTGTTTTTGACCCGCACCCCGGCAACGGTTGCGGCCGTGGGATGTCCTGCATGGAACACCCGCTTCATCGCGGTGAATGGTCGCTCCACCAGTGACCGTGTTCTGCTGATGGCCTTGTTCCTCCGGTTCTCCTTGATCGACAACGGATGGCCGCGGGTCGCCCGGTGCATGGTCTTGTCCATGG
>DAQY01000048.1:13072-16234 GCA_002503105.1 Methanomicrobiaceae archaeon UBA206 | reverse complement strand
TGCGACGGTCCGCAGGACCGGAGCATGAGAAGACCGAAGGTCTTCGAAGGTGTCCCCCTCCCGGCAGAGGCGTTTTGGGATGACCTCACTGCCACCTTCGCCACATCCGGCCCCGGGAGCTATCTGCGGGAGTAGGGGGGATTACAGCTCTAGTGTGATCACCCTTTAAAAACAGACAGCGGGGCCGGGGCGGACCCCCCTCCCCCGCCGGGCGCGTGGTTCGATCACCCGATGGCGACGAGCCCGAGCGCCCTGTCGGTCATCCGGATGGACTCCTCGGGGTCCGTCACCGTGCCCATCATGGCGCGGATGCAGTCGACGTTCTCGGGGATGACGTCGGCCTCCTGGTGGATCGCCTGGAAGCAGTAGAACTCCCTGCCCATCACCGAGACGGACTCCTCGAAGACGCCGTTCTCCCAGAGATCGGTCCGCGGCCGGCCGAGGTCCTGCGTGTACTCCCGGAGCTGGGCGTTGCTCTTGATCCCGGTGACCTTGCGGACCAGCCCGATGCGGCTGTGGTTCTCGAAGAGCTTCAGCACTTCCTCCCGGGTTGTCTCTCTCTTCAGGTCCATCTGCACCGCATGCATATGCATGAAAGTGACGGGGACGATCATCGCCAGGGTGACGATGTCGATCTGCGGCAGGACCGTCTGGACGTCCGGGCCGTGGTGGCTGGGGATGGTGGGCGGGTTGAGGACGATGGCATCGATCGGTCCCCGCTTCACGTCGTCCGGGTCCGCTCCGCGCCGGACCATCACCGCCCGGACCTTCTCGACGCCGAAGGCCTGGTCCATGGCGTGGATGACCCGGACGAGACCGGTGGTGTTGCAGGAGACGACGCGGGCGAACTGCTTTCCGATGGCGTCTCTGTAGTTGGCGTGCGCGTTGAAGGAGAAGCCGGCGACCTCGTGCTTCTCCCCTCCCTGGAAGATCGCCTTCTTGTTATAGCGCTCGTAGAGCGGCCTGTTCTTCTCCCCCACGCCGCCGGGGGTGGCATCCACGACGATATCCGCCTTCTGTATCATCGCCTCCACATCGCCGGCGACCTCGAGGCCTGCCTTCTCGAACGCCGCCTTTTTGGAGATGTCGGCGATGTAGAGGGGATATCCCCGCTCCCTGGCCACGTACGCCTCCGCAGAAACGCTCGTCTTGGACACCCCGATCACTTTCATATCGGGCTGAGCAGCGACCGCATCGGCGACGCGTTTGCCGATGGTGCCGTACCCGTTGACTGCCACGTTGATCATGTGATGGAATACAGATCAAAAACTAATAAAGGTTGCTGAAATTTCCATAAGGTGTTTTAAAAAGATTATTTTTGCATAATGGGTGGCTTATAAAACCTTATTCGTCAGTGACGGCGCTCTGTGTTCCATCCTCTCCGAAACGACCGGCATCCGTCATGCCGGTGCGCTCGGGGCCGCATGCACCGCGATCGAACGACCGCTGCAGGCACCGGATCCGACCGGGGAGCTTATGAACAGGCGCGGCAACAAGGGAGGGTGATGGTGACTGCGAGTGGTATGGAGATGGGATGTGCGGCTGGCGGTGAGGAGTGGAGAGATGCCCGGTGAGCGTGCTCGATAACGCCCTTGCCCCCATCCGGCGGTTCCGCCGCGAGTACCTGGCGATCAACATCGCCTACTACGGCGCGGTCGCCGGCGCCATGGCCTGGGTCTCCTTCGATCCGGCGCTGCAGCAGGAGCTCCTGGAGGCGGTCGGGGGCGCCTTTACAGAGGGGCCGCTCGGTACGGTGGCGGGCGCGTATGCCGGCGGGAACGTCCTCCTCGCCGCCGTGCTGACCTTCGCCGTGAACCTGCTCCTCGGCAGCGTCGTCTCCATCACGCTCCCCTCGCTCGTCATCCCCTTCTCGGGGCTGCTCGTCGGGATGTACCGGGCGTTCCTCTGGGGGGCCCTCCTCTCGCCGACGAGCGAGGAGCTGGCGCTGATCATGATCCCGCACTCGATCACCCTCGTTCTTGAGGGGCAGGCGTACATCGTGGCGATGCTGGCGGCATACATCCAGGGCAGGGCGATTGTCTGGCCGGCGACCGTCGGCGCCGGGACGCGGCGGCAGGGCTACATCGCCGGGGTGCGATCGACGCTCCGGCTCTACGCGATCGTCGCCCTCCTCCTCGCGGTGGCGGCGGTCTACGAGGCGATCGAGGTGATCTATATCATCCCGCCGCTGATCGGCGCGCCGTGAGCGGGGGCCCGACGGCCGCCCACCCGTGCCTCTCACGCCGATCCCTGCTTTCCGCCCCAGTAGCGTTTCGCCTCCTCCTCCATCTCCTCGAGGCGGTCGTAGTAGTCCGGGAACTCGTTCAGGTGCGCGAGCGCGATCTTGCCCGTCAGCATCAGGTCGTCTCCGGTGACGTCGGTGTTCGGGTCCGCGAGCCCGTGCTCGAGCTCGACGTCCATCCCCCGCCGGAACTGCTCCACGTCGAACCTGTCCCATGCGAGCCCCAGGCGATCGCCGATCTCCTTCGCCTCCTCGCGGGAGACGTGCGTCCGTGCCGCCATGGTCGTGGCCTCCGGTGCGGAGAGGGACGCCGTAGGATATAGATGTGACGGCGGGTGCCGGGTCCGCGCAGTTCCGGCGGCGCCTGCAGCCGCTCCGGAGCCGACGGGTGCTCCCCTGTCTCCGCTCCAGAAACCTCGCAGCGAACCCCGGACAGGGATATTCTGGAAAAAGGGCAGGTAGCGCTCTCGTATGGAGGGGTTCTACAGTATCTCCATCGCACACGGTACTGAACAGCCGATTCGCAGGCACCCTTCCGGTCTACCGGCCTGGCCCCCCACAACCTTATTTATCCCCCGCCTCCACACCCCCTCCCCATGCTCCGCCATGCCGTCGTCTCCACCAGCATACGATCGGTCGGCTACGACCCCGACACCGAGATCCTGGAGATCGAGTTCCAGAGCGGGGGCGTCTACCAGTACATCGGCGTGCCCAGGATGGTCTACGAGGGGCTGCTCGTCGCGCCCTCGCACGGCCGGTACTTCCAGGAGTTCGTCAGGGAGCGGTACCCCTACGAGAAGGTCGGGTGAACCGGGACCCCCTCCTCACGGTCACGTCTCCTTCATCGAGGGGTGCGGATGTGCACCGGCCGGGAAGAAGAGCCCGGTGCGCAAGGGGATGGCGGGCGACCGCCGTGCCCC
>DAQY01000048.1:0-12750 GCA_002503105.1 Methanomicrobiaceae archaeon UBA206 | reverse complement strand
CGACCGCCGTGCCCCCGATCCCGGGCCTTGGGGCGGGGTTCAGCGCCCCCGCTCGCGATGGCGCCCGAAACGCTCCATGCACGCCCGCCCCTCGGGGGCGCTGCGGACGAACACCACGAACCGCTCCAGGCGCTCCACGGTCTCGGCGCTCACATGGTGCTCGACCTGGCAGGCATCGGTCTCCGCGGTCTCCGGGTCCACGCCGAGCAGACCCAGGAACTCGGCCAGCACCCGGTGCCGTCCCATCAGGTCCCTGGCCATCGCCCGGCCGGAAGGGGTCAGCGTGGCACCGGTGTAGGACTCATACCGGACGAGCCCCTCCCGCTCCAGCTTCTGAAGCATCTCGGTGACCGACGGCGGTTTCACGTCGATCTCCTGCGCGATCATGCCGGTCTGGGCGCGCCCCCCCCGTTCTTCGAGTGCATAGATCGCCTCGACGTACTCTTCGATCGTCTTCTGCCGCATCCCGCTCACCCCTCAGAAGCCGATCAGGATCAGGCGCATGGCGCCGCCGACCAGCAGCGCCGTCCCGATCATGATAGCCGCGGACTTCACCATGTCTCTCAGTCCCAGCTCCTTAAAGAGCACCACAAACGTCGCCACGCAGGGAAAGTAGATGGTCAGCATCGTCACCGCGATCACGAGCTGCAGCGCCGTCATGCCGAGCGGCATGAGCATCCCGACGGCCAGATCCTTGCGCAGGAACCCCACCAGGAGCGCGGTGCTCGCCTCGCCCGGGAGGCCCAGCCACCCCTCCATGACCGGGGCGGAGACGGCGGCGATCCGGTCGAGGACCCCCGCCGTGTACAGCAGGTTGACGGCGAGAATGCCCAGAAGGAGGTAAGGGATCGCCTCCGCCAGGAACCCCCGGACGCGCATCCAGGTCTTCTTCGCGGTGATGGCCGCCCCCGGCATCCGATAGGGCGGGATCTCCAGGAATATCTCGGGCGACTCGCCCCTGATGTACCGCTTCAGCACCAGCCCCGTGCAGACGTAGATGATCGCGAGCGTGGCGAAGACGAGCAGCACGTAGCCGAGGCCGAACGTCCCGAGGACGCCGAAGATCATCGCGATCTGCGCCATGCACGGGACGGCGATGGAGAGGAGGGTGCCGGCGATGAACCGCTGCTTCCGCGTCTCCAGCACCCGGGTCGCAAGCACGCCCGGCACATTGCACCCCAGCCCCAAGAAGAGGGGCACGATCCCGTAGCCGTGCATCCCCAGGCGGTGGAAGAGGCTGTCGGCGAGCGTGGCCAGCCTCGGCAGGTACCCGGAGTCCTCGAGGAGCGAGAGCATCAGGTAGAACGCCACGATGTAGGGCAGGATCATGCCGAACGGGACGAACAGTCCTGTGGTCAGCAGCCCCATCGACTGGACGTAGTCGATCTCGCCGTCGATCAGCCTCCCGATGAGGATCTCGCGCGGGATGCCCGGGCCGAGCAGGTCGCTGAGCTGCTGCACCAGCGGCGTGTAGAGGGCGAAGATGGGTTCGAAGACGAACGAAATGAGCCCTTCGCCGATCAGCCGGACCAGCAGGAAGGAGAGGGCGAGGACGGCGACGGCGATGAGCGTGCCGGTGAACGGTCTGATGCTCGCCCCGGAGAGCAGATCCCGGAAGGTGTGGTGCCGGTGGGTGACCGTCTGCACCTCCTTCGTGATCCGGCCGATCGCGGCCCACCGCTCCTCCTCGCTCAGGGGCCGGAACGCCGCCGACGGGCGCGCCTCATCGAGCCGGCCGACCAGCTCCCGGATCCCCTGCCCGGAGAGCCCGACGGTCGGGACGACCGGCACCCCCAGGAGCTCTTCGAGCCGGGGGACGTCGATCCGGATCCCCAGGTGGGCGGCCTCGTCCCAGAGGTTGAGCACGACGATCGTGGGGTAGCCCCGTTCCAGGAGCTCCAGGGTCAGGAACAGGTTCCGCTCGAGGTTGGTGGCGTCGACCACGTTGACGACCGGATCGGCCTGCTCCACGATCCGCGTCGCTATCGCTTCTGCGGCACTGGCGGGCTCCAGCGAGTACGTGCCGGGGGCGTCGACGACCTCGACCCTCTCACCGCCGACGCGCATCGTGCCCCGGGAGACGTCCACGGTCGTGCCCGGGTAGTTCGACGTGATCACGTGCGCGCCGGTGAGCCGCGAGAAGATGCCGCTCTTGCCGACATTGGGGTTGCCCATCAGGACGATGCGCCTCATCGCTCCACGTCCACGAGGATCTTCCGGGCCATCCCCCGACCGAGCGTCGTCTCGCGGTCGTCCACACGCACGACGATCGGGCCGCTGAAGGGGTGCCTGGCGACCACCGTGATGGTCTTCCCCTCCCTGATGCCGATCGTTCTGAGCTTCCGGGCAAAACCCCTGCCGCCCCTGAATCCGGCAACGGTTGCGTTTTCACCTTCTTTGAGAGAAACGAGCGGGATCTCCATACGTCACCATTTTTAGGTATGCCTAATGCCGTTCGGCGTGTAACCGGATATAGATTTCGGATATGGATCTCTGCCGTGCCTGCGCTGGCGGGACAACAGCCATATCTCCGCGGACGCAACTGTGGGGGGGGGCGATCCTCCGATCCGCGGACCGTCGCCCCGCACAGCACCACTGCGGCTGCCGTGAAGCAGGAGACTATAAGGGATGCCGCGAGAGAATCTGACCATCCAGTTTGTTCGGAGGAGGACCATGCTCACGCTCATCGCCATCGACCTCGGCGCCACCAACATCCGCGCCGCTCTCGTCGCCGAAGACGGAAGAATCGTCGCCCACGCGGGCGCCCGCACCCCGACCGCGGGCCCCTCCGCCGCGGTGGTCACCGAGCGGATCATCGGGCTCGCCGAGGAGCTCCTCGCCACACCCGAAGGCCGGGCGGCGGAGATCGCTGCCGTCGGCATCGCTTCCGTGGGCCCTCTCGACCTTGCGCGGGGGCGGGTGGTGCACTCGCCGAACGTGGCGTTTCCCGCGATCGATCTGGTCGGGCCGATCCGGGAACGGTTCGATCTCCCCGTCGCCCTGATCAACGACTGCCGGGCGGGCGTGCTCGGCGAGCGGTGGGCGGGGGCGGCGCGGGGCGCCGACAACGTCGTCTATATCACCATGTCCACCGGCATCGGCGGCGGTGCAGTGGTGAACGGGCGCCTGCTGCTGGGCAGGAACGGGAACGCCGGGGAGATCGGACACCTGATCGTGGACGACCGCTACAGCCTCCGCTGCGGCTGCGGCAACCTCGGTCACTGGGAGGCGTACGCCTCCGGCCGGTACATCCCCCGGTTCTTCAGGGTGTGGTGCGAGGCGGAGGGGCTCGGTCCCGTCTCCTTCGACGCAGGGTCGGCGAAGGGGATCTTTGCCGCCGCGCGGAAGGGCGATGCGGTCGCGCTCGCGTTCATGGAGGCGCTCGGGCGGGTGAACGGCGCGGGCGTCTCCAACGTCATCGTCGCCTATAACCCCGAGATCATCGTCATGGCCGGCCCGATAGCGGAGTACCACGGCGACATCGTCATCGGACACCTCATGCCGCACGTCGACCGATTCCTCGCGCTGCCGCGGATCGTAACGAGCGAGCTTGCGGGCCGGGCGCCCCTCCTCGGAGCGGCGGCGTACGCGCTGGAGCAGATATAACCGCCGGCGCACGAAACGACGGGCATCGGGGCGGACCGTCCGATCCCGCAGAGCGGGATTAAAAAAACCGGCCACGCGCTGTTTTCTGTCGAACAGCTCGATCATAACTGCGAAAATCTTCGCAGTCAAAGGATCATTTATGAAATCGAAACGACCATCCTGATCCGGCGGATTCCGATGAAAAACGTCATACTGATCTGCATTCTGGCGTCCATTACGGTGATCGGCGGCGCGGTCGGAGCGGCCGTACTTCTCCTGCCTCCTGCGCCGGTGCCGGCGGCAGGCCCGGAGGCGGCGCCGCTGGCAGACCCGCCGGTGGATCTCCCCAACCCGGCCGCCGCCCACTGCGAGGAGATGGGGTGGGGCTACGAGATCTCCACGGATCCCGACGGAAGCCGGTACGGCGTCTGCATCTTACCCAACGGCACCGAGCGGGATGCGTGGGAGGTCTACTACGGCGCGCACCCCGACTGCCTCCCGCCGTCCGCGGGTGGAGACGGGCGGCGATGAAGAGACCTGCCCCGTCGCCGCCACCGTCATCCGGCGATCCGGGGGTCTGCGGAGGTGTGACGGTGCTCGATCCCGGCGACGGACGCGCCCAGAAGATCGGCAGGGCGATCGCGAGCCCGCTTGCCGGTGAGATCCTGCAGGACTTCACCGGCGGACCGCGGACCCTCTCGGCGGTCGCCGACGCTCTCCGCATCCCGCTCAATACGGCGAAGTACCACGTGGAGAACCTCGTCGCTGCGGACCTGCTCGGGGCCGTCGACGTCCACCCCCATCACGCGGGCGGACCCCGGAGGTCGGCCGGACCTGGCCGGTGAGCATCCTGATCATGGTCGTCTTTCCGGGAACCGTCGGGGCCCAGCAGGCCGAAGGAGCTCCCTGCTGCCCACAGCGAGGGAGACGTCGTTCACCGCCGTGACGCTGCCGAATACCCTGGTGAGGTTCTCCGCCTCGATCATCTGCCACACTGCCGTCAGCTCCCGCGCCGGAAGACCGGTCCGTAACGCATGAATATCTGCGGCACGCCGTTATATGGCTTCCAGATCGTCCGCCGGCCCGGCGGGTAAAATTATTTAGTGCAGGATAATTCAACTGAGAATAATCGTGATGCGCATGGAGAATCCGTTCGTCTTCGGAGAACCGGTCAGGGGCGGGAGTTTCATCGACCGGGAGCGGGAGCTCCTCCGGCTGGAGCAGTACCTGCAAAGCTCCAGGAACGTGATCGTCTACTCGCCCCGGAAGTACGGCAAGACCTCGCTCGTCCTGCGGGCGATAGACGATCTTTCGGGCGAGATCCTCCCGATCTTCATCGACTGCTACGCCGTCATGTCCGAGAAGGACCTGGCGCGGGCGCTCTCGAAGAAGGTCCTCCGGCACTATCCGGAGAAGGAGTTTTTTGAGACTGTAAAACGGCTTTTTCTGGGGGTTACCCCGAAGATTACGCTCAAGACCGTGCCGGAGGTCCAGGTCGAGGTGGAGTATGCGGGCGAGGAAGAATGGCGGGACGCCTTCGAGCTGCCCCAGCGGCTGGCCGCCGATACGGGAGTGCCGGCGGCGGTGGTCTTCGACGAATTCTAGGAGCTCGCCCGGTTCGAGAACCTCTTAAAAACCCCGCGGTCCGTCTTCCAGCACCATGAACGGGTCGCATACGTCTTCATCGGCAGTAAACGGCGCATGATAGAGCGGATCTTCAGGTCGCGCGAGAGCCCGTTCTACCACTTCGGGGCGCACATCACCCTGCGGGAGATCCCGGCGGACGAGTTCGCCGCATACATCCGATCCTCGTTCGACGCCGCAGGCATCCCCATCGCCGACGGGGTCGTGCGGGAGATCCTCGCCCTCACCCGCTGCCACCCCCACTACACCCAGCGGCTCTGCTTCGAGCTCTGGTACCGCGGGAAGGTGAGGAGTGGGATCGATGAGGGGGAATATCGCCGACGTCCTCGCCGATCTCGAGGACTCGTACCTGACCATCTGGGACGGCCTGACGCCCAACCAGCGGAAGACGCTGCTCGCCATCGCACGGGGGGAGCGGGATCTCTTCTCTGGAGAGTTCGCGAAGGCCCACGACTTCGCGAGCCCCGCCAGCGTGCAGTCGGCGCTGCGGAAGCTGAAGGACGTCGAGGTCGTGACCGAGACCGGGGGCACCTGCCGGATCGCCGACATCTTCATGGAGTACTGGCTGCGGGAGCGGTTCCCGGACCGGCGGGCGGTGTGAGCGGCAGCGGAGCCTGCAGTGCCCTTCAACGATTATGCGTCCGTCCCCCGGGATTCTTCGGACGGACGCAGATTCTTAAGCCGGGCACACCCCGGTCATCGCATCCTCCGATCTGCGACCGGCTGGATGACGGGAGCCCGGGAAGACCGAAGCCTCTCCCCCTCCTGTCGGCGCCGTCCGCCGGGATCCGGCTCAATACAGTCTGTTTATCAGGTACGCCACGTTCTCCGCAAATCGCCGGATGGCCCCCAGCCCCTCTTCGTCCTTCCAGATGTCGCCGGGATGCAGGCCGAAGACCATGTTCCAGTAGGTGGATCCCGGCACGATCATGTCATTGATCAGGTAGAACATGAGCAGCTCCTGCAGCGTGGCGGTATGCCCTCCCCGCCGCGCCACCGCGATCGGGCCGCCCACCATCCGGGAGAGGAACCGGTCGGACGCATTCGAGACCATGCCGATCCGCTGCAGCGCCGACGACACCTCGCCCCGCGCCGTGCCGAAGTAGACCGGCGTCCCGACGATGAACCCTCTGGACTCCCGGAGCGCCCGGATGATGGTGTTGAGATCGTCTTCCACCACGCACACCCCTCCCGTGCACAGGCCGCAGGCGGTGCATGCGCTGATATTCATCTCGGCGAGCAGGAGTATCTCCGTCTCGAGCCCCTCGCGCTGGAGGATCTCTGCGCACACACCGAGTATCTGGCAGGTGTTCCCCTCCAGCCTCGGGCTTCCGCAGAGCAGCACGACCTTCTTTCTTCTCTCCATATATCCCTCAAACCTCAATCAGACGGTATTCGATCTCTCCGAGTCCGATCTCCTCTCCGTAGACGAACTGGTAGCGGGCCTCCGCGTACTCCCAGGTGCCTTTAAATTTGTCCCCTCCGGGACCCGCGTTCCGCTTCAGCAGGGTCCGTGGAGATCCCGCCTGGCTGTTGACGAGGTCGTAGCTGGCGTGATCGATGGCGACCGGGTCGGTGGAGGCGAGGATGCCGATATCGGGCACGATGGGGGTATCGCTCCAGGGGACGCAGTCGCAGTCCGGGGTGATGGAGAGGAGGAAGTTGAAGAAGCCCAGGCGGTGCTGCTTGCCCTGCACGGCGCCGGCGGCATACTCAACCATCCGCTCCAGGAACGGCCGGATCTCCGTGGTCCAGTCGAACTCGATCGCACCTGCGGGACACGTCCTCATGCAGTCGCCGCACCCGACGCAGTGCTCCGGGTTGTACCGTGCCCGCCCCTCCACCAGCGTCATGGCCGCCTGGGGGCAGACCACGGTGCACCGCCCGCACCCCTCGCACCGCTCCTCGTCGAGGAGCGGCCGTCCGGAGTGCTGCTCGGCCTTGCCGAGCGCCGGCGCGCAGCCCATGCCGAGGTTCTTGATCGCCCCGCCGAAACCCGCCAGATCGTGCGCTTTCACATGCGAGAGCACGATCATGCTGTCCGCGGCCGCGATATCCCCGGCGATCCGCACGCGCTCGAAGTGCTTCTTCCGGACGGCGACCTCCGTCCAGTGCCCGCTCCGCAGGCCGTCCGCGACGATGACGGGCGCACCGACCACCGCGTAGTCGAACCCGTGCTCGACGGCGGTGACGAGGTGGTCCACGGCGTTGGACCGGCTTCCCGCGTAGAGCGTGCCGGTATCGGTGATGAAGGGCTTCGCTCCCCGTTCCTTCACCCTGTCGACGACCTGCCTGACAAGGACGGGGCTCACGTAGGTGTCGCACCCCCGCTCCCCGACATGGACCTTGATCGCGGTCAGATCAGCGGGGCGGACCACCCGGTCGAACCCCGCTGCGTCGAAGAGGCGCCGGACCTTCTGGATCTTGCTCTCACCGGTGGTCCGCGCCCGGACGTTGGCGAAATATACCGTTCCTGCCATCGGCTCTTCTCATCCCGCTCCATACGAGAGGGGAGCGAACCCCGTAATAAACATATTCTTCTTCTCGCGGGAGGGATGCAGGTCGCGATATCGCCGCCGTCTCCGCCCAATACCGGGCGACCCGACCGGCGGCTGCTACGGGGCCGTCCCGAAACTACTGCGCCGGGAGGGGGAGATCCATTCGAAGGCCGGAGGTCTTCTCGTGCGCCTGCCCTTCGGCCAGTCGCAGCTCCCACGGTGACTCCCATCCCGGTCCACTGTCCGGGACGGCCGCTGAAGATCGTCCCGGAACCCAGAAACCCCTCATACGGGAGAGGGGCCATACTGAAACCCTCCCGGTCTCTCATGCTCCGGCCACTCTTCGGGCGATGCCGGGATGGGTCCTACGTCACCACCGCCCTCCGGAACGTCTGCCAGGCCAGCACGTACATCACCGCGGCGAAGATCACCAGCACCGCGAACGATATCAGGATGTCGACGGGCGTATAGGTGTATCGGGCGCCGATCGCGAAGAAGTCGCTGCCGATGGTGAAGTAGCGGATCCCGGTGATCAGGTAGGTGAGCGGGTTGTAGATCGAGAGCGCCCGGAGCAGCGGCGGAAACGCCTGGATGGGGTAGAGGGAGTTGGAGACGAAGAAGAGCGGCAGGGTGAGGAGGGTGATGACGCCCTGCAGCCCTTCGGGGCTCTCCATCCGCATCGAGATGATGGAGGAGAAGAGGAGGAATCCGAGCGAGAACACCCCCACGAACGCCAGGATGCCCAGCACGGAGACGGCGATCTGGAGCGGCGTATAGCCGGGGAAGAAGTGCACTCCGATGAGGAGGCCGAAGACCATGATGATGATCACCTGGATGAACGACTTCGTCATCCCGGAGAGGGAGACGCCGATCATGATGTGCGTCCGCGGTATGGGGCTCGCGAGCATCTCCCGCATGAGCCCCCAGTTCTTGTCGAAGAGCAGGCTGATGCCGCCGAAGAGGCTGGTAAAGAGCGTGGTCATCGCGATCACGCCCGCGGCCATGAAGGTGAGGTACTCAACCGGAAAGACGCCCGGCGGCGCGGGGACAGCGGAGGCGAACCGGTCGAAGTTGCTGGACATGGCGACCCCGAAGAAGGCCAACCAGAGGGCGGGCTGCAGCAGCGAGGAGAAGAGCAGCGCCTTGAACCGGGTGAACCGGATCATCTCCCGCCAGTAGATGGTGAGGAACTCCCAGGCCATCACGACGTCCTCCCCGTATCCCGCAGCTCCCTCCCCGTGTAGTGGACGAAGACGTCGTCCATGGTGGGCTTCTTCAAGTTCACGCTCACGATGCCGATCCCTGCGCCGCGCACCCGGTCCATAATGACGGGCAGGCAGTGGCTGCCGTCCTCGTCGATCGTGATGGAGAGGCCTCGCGGCGATTCGGTGATCGATCGGATGCTCTCGAGGCGGTCGAGCACCTCCCGGGCCTCCGCGTCGTTCTCCGTCTCCAGATAGACGACGTCCTCGCCGAGGGCGTTCTTCAGTCTCTCCGGGGTGCCGGAGGCGATGACCTCGCCGTGGTCGATGATGCTGATCCGGTCCGAGAGCATGTCCGCCTCCTCCATGTAGTGGGTGGTGAGGAAGATGGTCGTCCCCGCCTCGTTCACCTGCCTGATGTAGTCCCACATCCGCATCCGGGTCTGGGGGTCGAGCCCGAGGGTCGGCTCGTCCAGGAAGAGCACGCGGGGCGCGGTCATCAGCCCCCGGGCGATCTCGAGGCGCCGCTTCATGCCGCCGGAGAGGTGCTTCGTGCGCTCGTTCCGCTTGTCCTCGAGTTCGACCACCCGCAGCATCTCGTCGATCCGCCTCCGCCGCTCCTCCCGCGGGATGGCGTAGAGCCTGCCGTGAAACTCCATCGTCTCCCAGACGGTGAGATCGCGATCCAGCACCTCGTCCTGGAAGACGATGCCGATGGACCTGCGCACCTTCTCCGGTTCCTGCGCCACGTTGTGGTCGGCCACCCGGACCGTCCCCTTCTGGAGCGGGAGCAGCGTCGTCAGCACATTGATGGTGGTGCTCTTCCCGGCGCCGTTGGGGCCGAGGAAAGAGAAGATCTCACCCTCCCGCACGGTGAAGCTGATGCCCCTGACCGCTCTGACGCCGTTGAATGTGTGCTCGAGGTTCTTCACGTCGATGATTGTTTCAGCCATCCCGCACCTCCTTTTTCGTAATCTCCCCCGCATCGTGCGTTGCGCGGTACATCTTTCATGGTCGGTACAGCCATATCTCCCTCTCTCCGTGGGGTGAAGGGGCGGCGGCAGGGCCTGCCGGCCGCCGGACGCGCCCGAACCCGAGCACCCGGAAGGAGAGGACGAACACCCCCGGGATCGCCGAGCGGACCGACGCGAGGGGGGGGCGACCGGCAGAAAGAGCGCGACGAGGAAGATGACCCACGAGGCCAGCGTGCCCGCCCGGGCAGCGGGGCGCCCGCCAGCTGGAATGCCGGGTACGTGGGGGCCAGGAGGCCGTAGATCAGGGCGTTCCCCCCGAACCGCACCACCAGGAAGACCAGGAAGACCAGGAACGGGAGGACGAGGGAGGACGATGGAGAACCCCAGTGCCCCGATGAAGCTCACTGCAAAGAGCGGGTACAGCGCCGTCCCGGTCATCTGTCCGGAGGCTTCCGACGTTTCGGGCATGGCAACGCACTCCCCAGCTACCCGGCAGGAACGCATATAATGGTTCCCGACACGGGACGCCGCGGATGGATATGCTTCAAATAGCAGGACCGATCCATCTCCTGCCATGTGCGGGCGCTACTCGCTGGTCTGCATCGACGACCTTGGGGCGCGGTTCCGGGTGCGCGTCCCCGCCGTCGGCCTTGAGCCCCGGTTCAACATCGCCCCAGGGACGGACGTGCCGGTGGTCGTCGCCGGGGGCGCGGACCGGCGGATGGAGCTGATGCGGTGGGGGCTGATACCCTCCCGGGCGAGGGACCCGTCCGTCGGCCGGCGCCTCATCAACGCCCGGGCGGAGACGCTCGCCGAAAAGCCCTCGTTCCGTGCGCTCGTCAGGCGGCGGCGCTGTCTGATCCCGGCGAGCGGGTTCTACGAGTGGGCGCCGGCGGCCGGGGGCCGGATCCCCTACCACATCCGGCGGAAGGACGGTCGGCTCTTCGCCTTCGCCGGGCTCTACGACGAGTGGCGCGATCCGGCGGGGATCCCGGTTGCGACATGCGTCATCATCACCACGACGCCCAACGATCTCCTCCGCCCGATCCACGATCGGATGCCAGCGATCCTCCGCGAGGCGGACGAGGAGCGGTGGCTGGCGCCGGAAGCGCTTCCGGCGGCCGTACTCGGCGACGTGCTTGCTCCCTGCCCGGCGGACGAGCTGGAGGCGTACCCGGTCTCGACAGCGGTGAACAACCCGGAGAACGAGGGGGAGGGGTTGATACGGAGGGCGGACGGGTGACGGGCCTGGCCGGCACGGCACCCTATCCGTCTCCAAGCCCGGTGCGGGAGTCCTCATCCGCAAACTCGCGGCAGGCGAGCAGTGCGAGGAACGGGAGGAGGAGCAGCCAGTAGTGGAGGTACTGCCGGACGAGCAGCGTTGCGAGGAAGACGACAACGAAGATCCCGAGCGTCCGTTCCTCCGCGGTCCGCAGGCCACGCCGTCCGACACTTGCGGCGGCGAAGAGGAGGGCGGGGAGCACCACCACCACGCTCGCCAGCAGGTAGGCGGCGAGGGCGATAGGGCTTCCGGTCTGATAGTCGGGCACCGTGCCCGGCAGGTCGCCCAGCAGATAGCCGGGAGCGACGCCGAACGTCCAGAAGAGAGCGCCGAATCCGGCCTCAGCACCGTAGACGAGGAAGATCGCGCCGAAGACCGCTGCGACGACACCGGCGGCGGGCAGGACGAGCCGCCCGTATCGCCCCTCGCCCCGGGCGTACATCAGGTAGAAGAGGGGGACGGCCGCCAGGGCCGCGTACTGCTTGAACCCGACCGCGAGGCCGAGCATCAGGCCCGACGCATGGTACAAGGAGCGCCGCGCCGCCAGGAACGACCCCAGCAGGCAGAGGACGGCGAACTGTTCGGAGAGCAGAAAGTAGCCCTGCACGAAGGCCGCCGTCACCAGGTACAGGAGCCCTGCCGCGAAACCGGCGATGGCGCCGTAATCCTCCTGCCCGATCCGGCAGATCAGGAGCGCAGCCGCCACGTTCAGCACCGCCATGGCGGCGGTGTCGATCGAGCCGGCGGGAGCGATCCAGTCCATCAGCGAGACGGCAAAGAAGAGGAGCGGCGGTTTCGGATCGACGAAATCGACGTAGGGCGTGAACCCTTCGAGGATCACGTCGGCCATGGCGTGGAAGCGCTCCGCGTCGGCGCTGCTCCAGTCCCCCGCACCGCCGCCCACGACGCAGATCAGGCAGACGAGGACGGCAGCGACCGCACCGTAGCTCAGGGCCACGACCGGAAGACGGAGGCCGGTCTGCGGCTTCAGATCATCACCGCGCACGGGAGAAGGACACCCCCATCAGCCCCGTTCCGGCGCACCGCCATGATCCCGGCTGCAGGAAAAGGTCTTCGCCCGTGCAGCCCCGTATGCGGAGGATCAGCAGTCGTATCGGTTGTCGGCGCCATAACGAAAAACGACGGAGCCGGGATCCGCCGGGGCGGCGTGCGCCCGCTCACAGTCCGGCAAGGCGCAGGCACGCGCCGAGCATGATCCCGGACATCGCCGTCGTCGCGGAGTATGCCGCCAGAAGGATGCAACTCATCCTCGGTCCGATCTTCACCGGGGTATACGTCGGGTTGAGATGTAGACGCCGAACCGCTCGGAACGGTTTCGCGTTCGGCGAGATTACAGGCTTGTATCGCTTGACCTTCACCATATGCACATCACCTCAGCAGCGCCCGGAACCGGGACCCTCTTTGAATAGGATAGTGGATTCTCCACTTCATGTTATTTATGGCTTGGCATGAGGTCATCCCAAAACGCCTCTCTGCCGGGAGGGGGACACCCGCTCGCACCTCCGGTGCTCATGCACCCGCCGTCCCGCCGGGATGCACCTCCC
>DAQY01000019.1 GCA_002503105.1 Methanomicrobiaceae archaeon UBA206 | reverse complement strand
CAGTCAGTATTTATGGTTCATTCGAAGGACTGAACGATCATACTGCGCAGATCCACATAGATCCTCGAATGTCGGGCAATTTTGGGATGAGTTCCACTACTATCACCAGATGATAATAGAGGAGGTGATCCTAAAATTATAAGACCTCTCAGATAAAATCGGAGATCATGGTATTCCGGGAAATTGACGATGATTTCTGGGAGGTTGTCCAGAAATACCTCCCGCCAACGAAGCCGCACATTGGCCGACCGCGGTGTGACCCGCGCAGGCCACAGAAAATCAAAGATTTTCCTAACAGGAGAACGCAAAGGCGTTCTCCATGTGTTCAACGGTATCCTGTACGTTCTGACGACCGGATGCACCTGGCTCGATGTTCCGGCGAAATATGGTACTAAATCGACGGTTCACCGGTACCACCTCGAACTCTGCGAGAAAGGAGTGTACCAGGCGATCTTCCTCGACCTGCTCCGATCCGGGTACGAGATCAAAAAGATCGATCTCTCCCATTGTGCGACAGATACCAAGGATATCCCGGCAAAAAAAAGGGATCGACCGGCTATGATGGCTGTAAAAAGGTAAACGGGAATAAACTGAGTGCTTTAGTCGATCGGAATGGTCTCCCGCTTGCCTGCACGGTTGCACCGGCAAATGTCCATGATTCCCGGCTCTACAAGCCAACCCTCGAAGCATTTGAGATCCCCTGAGGCGCAGGATCGTCCTACGACCATCTCCACAGATGCAGCCTACGATGCCCGGGAAATTCGCCAGTACAACCGGAAACGGGGAATCAAGAGCAACATCCCGGTGAACCGGAGATCCCGGAAACATCCGAAACGAGGAAGGCCATTCTGGTTCGATCTGGAACTTTACAAGAAGCGCAGTGCCGTTGAACGGTTCTTCAGCTGGATTGAGGCGTTCAAGAAGATTGTGCCACGATTCGAGCGGTATGAGCACTCATTCCGGGGATTGATTCACCTGGCATGTGCCATGATGATCTGGAGAATTCTGGGATGAGCTCGAGAGCAAAGACCGAATGCGCAGACCTATCAAGTTTATATTTCATGTGGGGTGCACCATTATGCAACACCCAACATAATAAAATCTTTCGCAGAGAAGAAGGGCGGCTCCGCTTTCATCCCCGGCCTGAAGACCGGGGACTTCCCGCTCCACCCCCTTCACCACCGCAAGTTAAATACCGCCGGGGGAGAAGGTAAAGAGTATGTCTCCTCCTGAACACGTGGTGGTCTTCTGTACGGCGCCTGCCGCCGAGGTGGGGACGATCGCACGGGAGCTCGTCGACGCACGGCTTGCTGCGTGTGTGAACATCGTGGACGTGCGGTCCTGCTTCCGCTGGGAGGGCTCGGTCTGTGACGAGCAGGAAGGCCTCCTGATCATCAAGACCCGGTACGACCGCCTGAACCCGCTGATTGCCCGGATCCGTGAGCTGCACAGCTACGAGCTGCCCGAGATCATCGCGCTGCCCATCGCGGGCGGCCACGCCCCGTACCTGGACTGGATCCGGGAGGAGACCGGCTGATGGTAAAAATAGTCTGCTACACCGGCATTCAGTCAAAGGACGGTGTTGTCCGGGAGATCCATGACGACATCGTCGTGGAGGACCATTTCCGTCTCTTCCTGAACGGGCAGCACCTCACCACCCTGGTGGCAAGCCCGGACCGTCTGGAGGACCTCGGTGCAGGCTTCGTCATCTGCGAGGGGCTCGCGGATGCGATCCGGTCGGTGCAGGTCTCCGGCAGAGACATCTATGTGAAGGCTCCCATCAGACAGGAGATCCGGCTCGAGATTGAATCGTCCGGCAGTTACCACGTCGTCGGGGAGCCGAAAAGCATCGAGTCGTCCGTCACCATCACGTCCGAAGGGGTCCGTACCGTCACGGCGGCGATCGAGTCCGATGCGTGGCGGAGGACCGGCGGTGTCCACTGCTCGGTGCTCTTCTGCAACGAACAGATGATCACCCGCGCCTGCGATGTGGGGAGGCACAACACCATCGATAAGGTGGTGGGGTATGCGGTCCTGAACGGTATCGACCGGTCGCGATGCGTCATCGGCTGTACCGGCAGGCAGCCCGCCGGCATGGTCGCGAAGGCGGCGAACGCCGGCATACCCGTCGTCATCTCGCGGGCGGCGTCGAGCAACGGGGGAATTGCGACGGCAGAGCGGGCGGGGGTCACGCTCATCTGCTTCTCGCGGGGCGACCGGTTCACCGTCTACACGCACCCGGAGCGGGTGTCTGACGTATTTGAGAGACTGGGGAAGAACGTACCATGACGGAGACAGGAGGGACGGGTGCGACGGCGCTGATCATGCTCGGGTGCCCGCAGGTGCCGGTGCAGACGAGCGTGGCGCTGTACCTCGTCCATGCACTGAGAAAACAGGGGATAACACCGATCATTGCCGGAACAATGGCGGCGCGGAAGCTGATGGAGGTGGCCGACCCGGAGCGGCACTATGTGGACGATCTCGCAGATCTCGATGGTGTGATCGACGATGTCGCCGGGAAACAGCGGGATTTCGACTACTGTTTCGTCTTTGTCCACAACGACTCGGGGGTCGCGTATGCCGGAACGATGGCCTACATCTCGCGGGCACGGCTGTATGCGCTACTCTTCGGGGAGCATGCGGAGGAACTCGCCGGTGAGATTGAGTTCCCCTGCGAGGTCGTGGCGGCGAAGGCCACTCACAACCCCATGCCGCTGAAGCGGAAGATCGATGAGGTGGTGATGCAATGGGCTGCCTCGAAGCGATGAGACCCGAGGTCGTACTGGCGCAGTGCTCGTTCAGGGAAGCGCGGGAGTATATCAGGAAGCACGTCAGGGAACACTACGAGGTGGAGCCCGGATACAGGATCTTCGACGTCCATATCCTGGGCGTCCCGCCGCTGTACGTCGGCGTGGAGGGCGATCACGTCGTCTTCCCCTACACCAAGCCCTGCCACGGGACCTTCGTGGTGAAGGCGGCCGGCGGGGATGAGATCGGGCGCCTGCGGGAGAGGAAGGGGAAGTAACCCGTTTCACTTTTTTGGTAAAAAAAGATATGCGTTCTCCCGGCATCCTGCGGCATCAATCGTAGTCCCTAAACAACGCCAGGTTCTGCCTCCGGATATCCACCAGCGCCGGATCAGGTACCCAGCGGCGGCGAGCACGAGGACGACTCCGCCGACGATCGCGATCGTCGGAAGCGGGAGGTCGGGTGCGGCCGTGGTCTGGTCTGCGGTGGGTGTTTCAGCAGCAGGCGGCGCGGTCCCTGCCGGTGAAGCGGTCTGTTCCGGTGTCGGGTCGCCCGGAGTTTTCTCGATCCCGGTGATTGCAAAGAGGGAGAATCCGGGAGCCGTTGACGGTTCATCTCGCTCCCGCGCAGGAGAGCCTCTCGACGGCGAGCCCATCCTCTCCGGGCGCCTCTACCGACTCATCAAGCCGCCGGCAGGAATGCCCGTGCCGGATGCCCGGCGTCGCTGTACAGCGGACGGGGGGCGAAGGATCGGCTCTGAACCGTACTGCACGCCCCCGTCGCCTGCATTTTCCTCCGTTTCACCCCCCTTACCGATCTCCAATGGTACTGAATTGTTTCAATACCGAAACGTTATTATCTACGAGTTATAATCCACCTGTGAGGTTCACGGTAGGGAGCGCAGGGAGGGGGAAACCGGCATCGATGTGCGTCCTTCGAAGGATTCGGGGTCAGGAGCGATCCGGGCAACATCACCCACTGCTGTCCGTTTTTTTTTTAAAGGGCATTCGGCATGAGCAATGCAGCCAGGGTCGTTCCGGGCAGCACCCGGGGACGACCCCATGAACGGGTCAGTGATCGCCGGACGAGTGGAGCAGAACGTCACGTTTCCCCACCCGGTTTTATTGCTCGCGTACCTGTCAGCCACGCCATATACCTATACCGGGAATCTTGGTGGGGGTATGTATCCGAAGCTTCTGGATCAGCAGATCCGTGATGGCGCGCGCAGATCTGTGGAAACGCTGCAGGAGGCGGTTGAGGAGCTGTGCGGCGAGGACATGACGCTGTCCGCAGCCTGCAGGGCCATGGAGGCAGCGAGGAGGTGCTACGCAGAGCTTCTCGACGCCGCTCTCGACGGCTACCTGATGACCGATGCCGACGGCATCATACTGGAGGCGAACCGGGCAGCGGCAGCGCTGCTCGGGGTGCATCGGGACGCTCTGATCGGAAGACCACTCACAGGATACGTCTCTCCCGAAGATCGGGATCTGTTCTCCGCTCGTCTGCGCAGGCTGCGGAGAGGGGAAGAGGTCCCTGCATGGGAGGTCCTTTTAGAGACGCGAGACGAGGCACCGCGGTGTGTTGCCGTTTCCGTCGCTTCACTCCGGGAGATCCCGGAATCCCCCGGAATCCTGCGCTGGATGTTGCGTGACGTCACCGTGCAGAGGCGCGCTGAGGCGGAGCTGAGGATAAAAGACTGCGCCCTTGCATCCTCTGCGCAGGCGATCCTGATCGCCGACCTCAGCGGAGCGATCACGTACGCGAACCCGTCCTGCCTCGATATGTGGGGGTACGAACACCCTGCGGATGTTCTGGGAAGGAGAATCGCCCGGCTCTTCCGGGAGGATGACGGGATCGACAGGATGAAGGGCGTGCTAAACCGGGACGGTGTCTGGACGGGCGACCTCATCGCCCGGAGGCGCGACGGCTCCACGTTCACGGTCCGGTTCTCGGCGAACGTGGTGCACGACGAGGCGGGCAACCCCCTCTGCATTGTGGGCACCGGCACAGACGCCACCGAACAGCGGTACGCAGAACGCGAGCGGCAGCGCATGGAGAACCTCTACCGGACGATCTTCGACGCGACCGGAAACGCCATGCTGATTGTGGATCAGAACGGAACGATAGCGATCGCCAACATGGAGTGCGAGCACCTGTTCGGTTATCCCCGCTCCGCACTGGAGGGCGACGTGCTCTGGACGAGACTCTTCGAGGGAAATGACCGCGTGATCATCAGGGAGTATCTCCGTCTGAGCCGGGACAACCCCGCATATGCGCCGCGGCGCTACACCCTTCGCCTCAAGGACGGGTGGGGTGCGACCCGCGACGTGGTCGTCACCGCCGCCCGGATTCCCGGAACAGCCTGCCACGTCGTTTCGCTGCGCGATATCACCGATCAGCGCCGGGTAGAGGCGGCGCTGCAGGAGAGCGAGGAGATGTACCGGGGCATCGCCCAGCGGAGCTTCGACATAATCTTCACCTGCGACCGGGACTGGACCATCTCCTACGCCTCGCCTGCCGTGAATCGGGTGTGCGGCTACCTGCCGGAAGACGTGATCGGGACGTCGTTCCGGGACTGGGCGTCGCCGTCGTCCGTCGGCAGGCTGGAGGAAGCGTCCCGCCTGATCGCGAGGGGCAGGGATGTCGAGGGGCTCTGTATTGCGCTGAAGCGCCGGGATGGGACCCCCTGCATCGTCGAGATCGATGCGTCGCCCATCATCAAGGACGGTCGTGTCGTCGGCATCCAGGGGGTGGGCCGGGACATCACCGATCGGGTCAGGGCGGAGGCCGAGCTGAAGATCAAGGAGAAGGCCATCGCCTCCTCCGTCAACGGGATCGCACTCGTGGATCTCGACGGCACGATCGCCTTCGCGAACCGGGCGCTCATAGAGGGGTACGGGTACGGCGACGCCGAAGAGGTGCTGGGAATGCCCGTAACCTCGCTCTACCGGAACGAAGACGAGGCGCAGCGTGCTCTGGACGATGTCGTGGAGAGCGGCGCATGGGCGGGGGAGATCGTCGCGAAGCGGAAAGACGGCTCGGTCTTTGATGCCCAGATCTTTGCGAACATGGTCACCGACGATGCCGGCAACCCCCTCTGCGTCGTGATCTATGGCATGGACATCACCGAGCGGAAGCGGATCGAGGAGGAGCTGCGGAACCGCAACCGGCAGCTCTCCGCCCTCAACCAGATCCTCGGGATTTCGACGCTGTCGCTCTCCATCGACGAACTGCTGGAGATGTCGGTGAGAAAGACCCTCGAACTGCTGGGATTCGATATCGGCATCGCCTACCTGCTCGATCCGGAGCGGAAACGGGCGATCCTCCAGTGCCACATCGGTGCGTCCAGATCCTACCTCTCCAGGAACCGGGTGTTCAGGGTGCACCACTGGCCGTTCAACCTCATCTTCGTCGCCGGTCAGGCGCGGTACCTCGTAAACGGCCCCAAACACTCCCTCACCTCTCTGGAAGCGCAGATGCTCCGGGACCTCGGGGCCTCGTCGCTCGCCTGCGTCCCGCTCATCACCGAGTCGATCGTGGTCGGAGCCCTCTACACCGGCAGCAGGACGGAGCAGGGCTTTTCGCGTGAGAGCAGGATCATGCTCGAGGCGATCGGCAGGGAGATCGGATCCGGCATCCTGAAGGGGATGCTCCAGAAACGACTGGAAGGGGCGAACCGGGAGGCAAACCTGTACCTCGACATCATCACGCACGACATCAGGAACGCCGACAACGTCTCCAGTCTGTACTGCGACCTCCTCATCGACACGCTCGAGGGCGATTCCCTGACGTACGCCAGGAAACTCCGGGGCAGCATCCGCAAGAGCGTCGAGATCATCAAGAACGTCTCCACCATCCGGCGTCTGCACCAGGAAACGGCACGTATAAAGCCCGTGGACCTCGACCGCCTGATCAGAGAGGAGATCGTGCACTTCCCGGACGCACACATCCGGTACGACGGCTGCACGGTCCTCGTCGAGGCGGACGATCTCCTCTCCGAGGTCTTTACCAATCTGATCGCGAATGCCGTCAAGTTCGGCGGACCGGGCGTCGAGATCGATATCCGGGTGGAAGAGCGCGAGGGGGACGTCCTCGTTTCGGTCGAGGACACGGGGCAGGGGATCCCGGACGAGATGAAAGAGGCGATCTTCCGCCGGTTCGAGCGGGGCCAGAGCCGGAGCACCGGCGAGGGTCTGGGGCTCTACATCACCCGGACGCTCGTCGAGCGCTACGGCGGCAGGGTCTGGGCGGAGGATCGTGTGGAGGGTCAGCAGCATCTTGGTGCAGCCTTCCGCTTCATCCTGCGAAAAGCGGTCCATCCGGGTTCTGAGAGCAGATAGTCAGACAATCCGGCCATATTACAAAAGATTTATAAAATTTAACCGTTGATACCGGCTCGCCCTCAACCTCCTCTGGTCGTACTTCTTCTTCGGCCTGCAGGCACCGTTCATCACGTTCGTCGAGATCAGTCTTCTCTGGTTTGCGATCCTCCTGACGATCGCCACCTTTGTGCGGGTGTCGGTACGGGCAGCCATCCTGCTTCATACCATACTTCTTCCGGGTGAGCTTTGCGGCGATACTCAACTACGGGATCTACCTCCTTAACCCGTGACCTCCATCCGGCGTTCATTCCCGCTCGATCCGGCGCCATACATGTGTGAATCGCTGGAGTGCGGTGCCGTGTCCGAAGACGCCGAAGATGACGAGCAGCCACCCGAGGTAGTTCAGACCGAGGGTCTCACCCGGTATCAGGATGGTCAGTATGCCGGCGATGATGATCAGCACCAGGCGGTCGGCCCGTCCGAGCATGCCGCCGTAGTACCGGCCGATGCCGACCGCCTGCGCCTGGGTCCCCAGGTACGAGGACATCAGCACTCCGGTGAGCGCAAAGACGCCGATCTGCCAGGGTGCGACACCCCCGGCGAAGATGCCGGTGATGATGAAGATGTCGGCGTACCGGTCGATGACATGGTCCAGAAAGTCGCCGCGCAGGCTGGTGATGCCCATGTCCCGGGCAAGCGCACCGTCCAGCGCGTCGAAGAGGGCGTTGAGCCCCACCATCACGACGCCGGTCGCGATGGTGCCGAAGTAGAACGCGACACCGGCGGCGCCTGAGAAGAAGAGCGAGGCCACCGTCGACGTATTCGGGGTCACCCCGAGCCTCTTGGATACCGCCACCAGTGGCTGGAAGATCGCCTGCATCTGCGGTCTGAATTGGTCCAGCGTCATGTGTCCAGCACCAGATAGTCCGTCCAGTCGATCCGTCCATAGGATGGTGGCAGGTTCCCCTGCATAAACTGCTCGATCACGTCCGCACACGCATCGACGGTCCGCTCCGTCGTATCCAGCTCGTAGATGGCATCGCCGGGATGCATCTCCAGCGTCTCGATGAGGATCACGTCGAGCGCCTCTGCCTCAACGTTCTCGGCGATCTTCTCGCGCGGGTAGGACCGGGATGACAGGCGTGCACGCAGGACGTCCGGGCGGCACCGGAGCACCACCACACGGTCGCAGGGGAGGAAGTGGGCCAGATGCCCCTCCACAATTCCGTCGATCGGCTTAAACTCCGACGCCCATCCCTCGACGTTCACCACCAGGGTCTGCCGGCACCGGTCCTCCTCCACCACGTACCTCTGCACCGTCCCGGCAAGGTGCACCACCCGGTGCCCCCGGCACGCCAGCTCGTCCGCAACGGACGACTTTCCCGTGCCCGGCGTTCCGGTGATGCCGATCATCATAGGCTGCGTACCGCCTCGAGGAAGCGTTCGTTCTCCCAGTCTTCTCCGATGCTTACACGTATATAGTGTTCTCCAAGGTTCTGAAAACCCGTGCAGGACCGGACGAGCACTCCCCGCGCAGCGAGGAGGTCGACCATCTCGTCGCCCGTGTACGGGGCGACGTCCAGCATCACGAAGTTCGCATCCGACGGGAAGGCGGGAAACGGCGTCTCCTCCATGAAGCGCCTGCGCCACGCCCGCACGTGCTCCTGCGTCGCCGCGACGTGTTCGGTGTCGCTCAGCGCCCCGATTGCCGCTGCTGCGGAGACGGAGTTCAGCGCAAAGGGTGTTGCCGCCCGTTCGTAGAAGGGCTCGAGCCAAGCAGGGACGAAGGCGTACCCGACCCGGAGTCCGGCGAGGGAGAAGATCTTGGACATCGTCCTGCCGATGATCAGGTTCTCGTGCGAGCGCATGAGGGGACGGTAGTCGAGGTCCGAGAAGTCGACGTAGGCGTTGTCCAGGAAGAGCAGCCCGTCGATCTCATCCAGGATCCGCCGCACCGTCGCCGGCGGCGTCGAGTTCCCGGTCGGGTTGTTCGGTGAACAGAGGAATGCGAGCTTCGATCGGGCGCACGCATCGATGAAGGCGTCCGCGTCGACCGAGAAGTCCTCGTTCCGGGGGACGTTCGTCACCCGGGCGCCGTGCGCGGTCGCGGAGATCCCGTAGAAGGAGAAGGTGGGCGTCGCCACCACCACCTGTTCACCGGGCTCAACGACGGCCCGGATGATCGTCTCGATGACGCCGTCCATGCCGACGCCGGCGACAAAGCGGTAGTCGCCGTGGCAGCGCCGAAGCGCCTCTTTCAGCGCCTCCATCCGCTCGTCGGGGTAGCGGTTTACTCCCCGGAGGGCGGCGATGCCCGCCTCCACGGCAGCGGGCGGCGGCGGGCGGGGATTTTCGTTGCTCGCCAGGCGGGCGACCCGGTCGAAGCCATGTTTCCTCGCCACCTCCTCCGCCCGCTTCGCATAGACGTAGCCGGTGTCCGTGAAGCAGGGCCTAACCAAGTGCTGCATTGACGACCTCGATGACGGTGTCGATCTCCCCATCCGTGATCACCAGCGGCGGGACCAGGCGGAGGTTGCCGTCCCCGGCGCAGTTGACGAGCACCCCCTCATCAGTGCACCGCTGCTGCACCTCGGCGCACCGCTCCCCGACGGTGATGCCGATCATCAGGCCGCGGATGCGGGGGTCGTGGGTGGCGAACCCCCGCCGGAACCGCTCGCTTTTCCGGGGGATGTCGGGGAGGACCTCCTCGATGACGCCGATGGTGGCGAGCGCCGCCGCGCAGGCGAGCGGTCCACCGGCGAAAGTGCTGCCATGCTCGCCCTTCTGGAACTCAAGCCCCTCCCGTGCGACGAGCGCCCCGATCGGAAAGCCGCTCGCAAGCCCTTTTGCGATCGTGACGATATCGGGCGTGACCCCCGTGTGCTGGAAGGCGAACCATTTCCCGGTCCGGCCCATCCCCGTCTGCACCTCGTCGACGATCATCAGCGCGCCGGTATCGTCGCAGATCTCCCTGACGCCCCGGAGGAAACCGTCAGGCGGGATTATTACGCCCGCCTCACCCTGGATCGGCTCGACGAAGACCCCGGCGGTATCCCTATCGACGGCCTCCGCGAGGCCGTCCAGGTCGCCGTAGTCCACGAAGGCGCAGGGGACAGAGAGCGGCTCGAACGGCTCGCGGATCGCGGGCTTGTGGGTGACGGCGAGCGATCCGCAGGTCCGGCCGTGGAATCCGTGGGTGAACGCGGCGAACTTCTTCCGTCCGGTCCGGACGCGAGCGAGCTTGATCGCCCCTTCGTTTGCCTCCGCGCCGGAGTTCGAGAAGAACGCTTTAGCGAGTCCCGTGAGCCCCACAAGTCTCTCCGCGAGTTCCGCCTGGTTCGGGACGTAGTAGAGGTTCGAGCAGTGGATCAGCCGGCGGGCCTGCTCGCAGATCGCCTCGACCACCTTCGGGTGGCAGTGGCCGGTGCTGCAGACCGCGATCCCGGCAACGCAGTCGATGTACTCCCGTCCCCGGTCGTCCCAGACGCGCGATCCCGCGCCGCGGACGAGTTTCATCCTCCGGCTGAACGCGGGCATGTAGTAGCGTGCATCAAGCACGCGTGAATCCTGCACCATATCTCTCTCACTCGTATTCGATCGTCGCCGGGGGTTTCGGGGTGACGTCGTAGACGACCCGGGCGACACCGGGGATCTCGGCGGTGATCCGGGACGCCATGCTGCCGAGTACCTCGTAGGGCAGCAGCAGCGGGTCGGCTGTCATGCCGTCGCGCGAGTGGACCGCACGGATCGCCACGATCCAGCCGTGGAGGCGGACGTCGCCCTTCACGCCGGTCCCCTGCCCGATGAGCGCCGCGAAACACTGCCAGGGGCGGAACTCCTCCACCAGGTACTCCTCGACGATCGCGTTCGCCTCGCGGACGATCTCGATCTTCTCTCTCGTCACCTCGCCGACCACCCGCACGGCAAGCCCAGGCCCCGGGAACGGCATCCGGTGCTGGATCTCGACGGGGAGGTTAAGCCCCGCCGCCACCTCGCGCACCTCGTCCTTGTAGAGGTCGGCGAGCGGTTCGATCACCGCCGCAAACTCCATATGGAGCGGCATCCCGCCGACGTTGTGGTGGCTCTTGATCCCCCCCTCGCTCTCGATGCGGTCGGGGTAGATGGTGCCCTGCAGGAGTTTGGTCGCCCCGGTGCGCTTCGCTTCACGTTCGAAGATCCGGATGAACTTCTCGCCGATCGCCTTCCGCTTTTCCTCGGGATCCGTGATGCCCTCGAGCACCGTAAAGAACTCGTCCGCCGCATCCACGATACGGAGGTTCAGGTCGCCGAAGAGGGTGCGGATCCGTTCGGTCTCCCCTTTCCGCATCAGCCCGGTATCTACGTAGATCGGCATGAGGTTCTTGCCGATGGCGCGGTCGGCGAGCGCCGCGCAGACCGAGCTGTCCACGCCGCCCGAGAGCGCCATCACCACCCTGTCGTCACCGGCTGCCTGCCGGATCTGCTGGATCGCCTGATCGATGAACTTCTGCACGTTTACCATTGCTTTGTCATCCGCTCCGGGAGATCGTTCTATTCCTCCTGCACGCGCCGACAAACCCCAGGTACGGGGGTGAGGGGTGCGTCGGGCTCGACCTGAACTCGGGGTGGAACTGGCTGGCCAGGAAGAAGGGGTGCGCGGGGATTTCGCAGACCTCCATCCGGTCGCCGCAGGTGCCCGAAAAGATCAGCCCTGCATCCGTCAGCGCCTCGATGTACGCCGGGTTCACCTCGTACCGGTGCCGGTGCCGCTCCACGATCTCGGTCTTTCCGTAGAGGTCGGCCATCAGGGTTCCCGCTTTCAGGCTGATCGGGCAGTCACCGAGCCGCATGGTGCCGCCGAGTTCGGTCACTCCCTCCTGTTCGGGGAGGATGGCGATGACGTGGGTGCCCTCCCCCATCTCCTCGCTGGTGGCGTCGGCGATGCCGAGCACGTTCCGTGCATACTCGATCACGGCGAGCTGGAACCCGAGGCAGAGCCCGAGGTACGGCTTCCCCCCCTCGCGGGCGAACCGGATTGCCTGGATCTTACCTTCGATGCCCCGCTTGCCGAATCCGCCCGGCACCAGAATCCCGTCCATGTCGGCGAGCTGCTGCGGGTCGAAGGCCTCTGCATCGAGCCATCGGATGTTCACCTCGGTCGAGAGCGCCCGCCCGGCGTGCCTGAGCGCCTCCTTGATGCTGATATAGACGTCTTCGATGCCGTATTTGCTGACGATCGCGACCGTCACCCGGCTGGTGTACTCCCGGGATACGATGCGGTACCACTCGATGTCGGGTTCCCGGTTCTCAAGGCCCAGGAGGTCGCAGAGGGTCGCCGCAAGACCCTCCTTCTCCATCTCCATCGGCACCTGGTAGATGTCGGGCATGTTCTGCGCGGAGATCACCGCAGAAGGGGGCACGTCGCAGAAGGCGGAGATCTTCTTCTTCGTCTGCGGGCCGATCACCTGCTCGCTCCTGCCCACGATGATGTCGGGGTGGAGACCGAGCTCGCGCAGCGCCTTGACCGAATGCTGGGTGGGTTTCGTCTTCAGGTCTCCCATCGTGTCCACCGGCACCAACGTGACGTGCACCAGCACCATATCCTGCGCGGGGAGCTCGCCGTGCATCTGGCGGATGGCCTCCAGGAACGGCATGCTCTCGATGTCGCCGACGGTTCCGCCCACCTCCACCAGGCAGATATCAGCACTCTCGCCCCCGTCGGTCTCCTCGCCTGCCGCACGCCGTATGCAGCGCTTGATCTCGTCGGTGATGTGGGGGATGATCTGAACGGTCGCGCCCAGGAAGTCCCCCCGGCGCTCCTTCTCGATGACGTTCCGGTAGACCTTCCCGGTCGTGATGTTATGGATGGATTTGAGGTTGATATCGAGGAACCGCTCGTAGTTGCCGAGATCGAGGTCCACTTCGCCCCCGTCGCTCAGCACGAACACCTCCCCGTGCTGTGCGGGGTTCATGGTGCCGGCATCGATATTCAGGTAGGGATCGATCTTTACGGCGGTGACGCGGTAGCCGCGGTTTTTGAGGAGGCGGCCGATCGATGCGGCGGTGATCCCCTTTCCAAGACCGCTCATGACGCCGCCCGTAACCACAATATACTTCAAATTGCCAGACTCCTGCAGATGCTCTGTCGGTTCTCAGCTTATGTATTGGACGTTCGGTATAGAGAATTTATTGCTCGCGGGAAACGGAGTGAATGCCGCTCTCCCTCGGCGGGCGCAGCGCTCATCCTTTCATGACGGCGAACGATGCGGACGTGCGGGAGAGCAGCGTCCCGTCACCGCTCCTGACCTCCCCGTCTGTGAACGCCACGCGCCTGCCCTTCCTCACCACCCTGCCGGTGGCGATGACGGATCCCTCGCGCACGCCCTTGATGAAGCTCGTATACTCCGCGATCGTCGCGATCCGCTCCTCCTCCGCAAGCACGCTGTAGAGTGCGAGTGCCATCGCCTCGTCGGCAAGCGCGACGAAGATCCCTCCCTGCAGCCACCCCACGCCGTTGGTCATGTCGGGACGGACCTCCATCGAGAGGCGGGCGGTGCCGTCGCCGTAGCCGTCGACATCGATCTCCATCAGCCGGAAGAAGGGGTTTGCGTCCCGGCCGCGCCTGGCGAGCTCTTCCAGATATGTCACGTGTCACCACTGCTGAATTTTTGGCAATCTGACGGCATAAGGGTTGTGCATTCGCAAGCACGAGCGTATCGACCAAATTGATGTGGCAGCGCGTTCACTCTTCTGGTATGCAGCAGGACGAACTGCAGGATATGCTCAGAGACCTCGTCTGGCTCAACGCCGTTATCGCAACGGAGCTCATCCAGATCACCGAGAACACGTCTTCCATCCTCCGCAAGGAGCCGCCGCCCCCGAGCTGCCTTGAGGAGCACCGGGCGCTCCGCGCCGTCGCCCTCAAGATCGCCGACAGGTACAGGCCCGGCACCATGCTCCGGCAGCATCTCGAGCGGCACCAGTGAACCGGTTCCACCCCGGGATCTCGGAGATCCACCTCTGCATGAGGAGAAAAGGCCGGGCAGGAGGGGCGAGAGGCGCTGTCCCTCCCGCCCACGGTTGCGGGTCGTCGACTGTCTGTGAGCACGTCCCGGAGGTGTCCGGGAATCGAAAGGATCGATCCGGATCGAAGTAATCTCCGGTCACTCTATCAGCGAAAAAAAAGGCTGCCGGACACGGCCGGATCGCGGGCACGGCCTGTATCGGGCATTCGCCTTGGGGGGGGGGACGACGAACGATGCTTGGATCTGGAGAGGATGCGAAATGCGCCGGTATGAAGGGGCTGGAGCAGAGCCGGATCATCGA
>DAQY01000069.1 GCA_002503105.1 Methanomicrobiaceae archaeon UBA206 | reverse complement strand
AGAGTTTTGGGATGACCTCATTCGTATTGGGCGCTATCTTTGTGTATACCGTGATCACCTCCCAATGGGGACTTATGACCATCGCCATCGTCCTCATCGCGCTCGTCCTCGTCGGTCTTAACGCGCTCCAGCGGATCGAGAACCAAGCAGAGCAGTCACACGGCACCAATGAACAGATCGTCACCGAACTGAACAGTTTAAAGGAGTTGGTCGAGTCTGTCAGGCAGGATACCAATGATATCGAACAGCGTTTGGAGAGGCTAGAGGAGAGAGAACTCCCGTGAGGGATTTTCTCGATCCCACGAGTTCCAACAGGCGTGTGTGAAGATACAGGAACTTGATGAGCATGGACGAAAGAGTAAGAATGCCCTGTACATCCTTGCATTCCGGAGAACCTGGACGGATGAGACGTGACGCTGTTAACCCGGCTGAAAAGAGCGGAGCATCGCGATGCGCCGACCGGGATTCGAACCCGGGTTTAGGCGTTGGCAACGCCTAGTGATCACCACTACACTATCGGCGCACATCGTATGTCCTCCAGTATGGGATCTCCGTGATAATAAGCATATCGAATGGAGAGCGATCAGATGGTGACGTTCTCCCCGGACTCGCGGAGTTCTGCACGGATCTCTTTGATGTACGCGTCTTTTATGACGATGAGCAGCTCGTCGTCGGGCTGCAGCATCGGGTCTCTGCCCGCCGGGATGAACTCGTTCTTCCGGTAGACGCCGACCACGGCGCTGTCGCCGGGGAGCCGGATCTCATCTAGGACGGGTTGATCGAATGGTGGAAGCCGAGCTTCTTCGCCACCGCCAGGAACTGCGCATCGTCGGTGCGGAGGACCACCTCCGGAACGTCCGATTCCCGCGCGATCGGCCTGATGATGATGTCCTGGTCGTGATCGGTGCAGGCGACCACCGCATCCGCCGCCCCGATCTCTGCCTTCTCCAGGACGTCCGGGCGGGTGCCTTCTGCGTTGATCACGGTACAGTCAAGCGATTCGGCCAGTTCCCGTGCACGAGTCGGGTCCCGCTCGATCAGGATCACCTCGTGCCCTTCCTCGATCAGCCGTTTTGCGAGGTACTGCCCCAGCGAGCTGGCGCCCACGATGATCACTCTCATATCCGTACCCTCTCCGGGGAGCATTCTCCCCATCGGTAGAGCGGACAGGGGGTCTTATACCTGTCGCCGGGGCGGACCGGTTCTGCGTGCCGGCAATCCTGCTACCGAAACCGGCTTCGCTGCAGTGCCTGCCGGATGTTCCGGGTGGTGATCACCCAGAGGACGGGTATCAGCACCAGGATGAAGATGATCAGGGCGAATGCGAACATCTCCGCGGTCACGAGCAGGAAGTTGAAGATTCCGTGCAGCACCACACCCAGAACGAGCCCCCGGAGGATGATCCGCTGCCGTTCTTCGGCGGGCGCGAACTTGGCCCTGCCGAGGGCATAGCCCCAGACGCCGGAGAAGAGTGCGTGCCCCGGCACGGAGAAGATGGCGCGGATGACGAAGGTCCCGAACGCGAGCGCGGGCGCCGTCAGGTACGCAGCGGTGATGTAGATGACGTTCTCGAGCGAGGCGAACCCGAGAGCGGTGGCTGCCGCATAGACGATGCCGTCGATCGGCTCGTCGAATTCGGCACTCGGGTAGATGGTCCGGCGCACGACGAAAAACTTGCCGAATTCCTCCACGACCGGGGCAACGACGGCAGCCATGATCAGTGGGACGGCGATGAGGGCGCCGGCGATCCCCTCGATGAACGCGACCGGTACGGTGACGAACATGCCCAAGAAGAACAGCCTGACGATCTGTGCTGCGGGTTCCGGTTCGTACCGGTCACGGGTGTAGAAGAACCAGACCCAGAAGATCCCCGGCCCGAGCGCCAGGGCGAGGATCACCGGCACGTCGTCGATCTGTACCATACGTCCCCCTGCATGTACTGAGATGGACGATGGACGTCCGCGATCGGAGAAGAGGCTTTCCCCGGCAGCGAAGAACGGGATGATCTCGATCCTCCCGAGCAGCATATCCAGGATAAGCACCGACTTGAGGAGAGCGGGCATCTCCGCGCCGGTGATGCCGACGGTACCGAGCGCGCTCGAGACCTCGAAGACCGCGTCGCTCATGGCGATGTCGTGGAGCATGAAGATGAACGTGGACGCCTCACCACGACGAAGTACAGCAGCACGAAGGTGAAGATGTACTGCAGCTGGACGTCCTGAATAACATGCTCCCTGACCTTGAGCGGCGTAACCGCCTCGCTGGAGAGGAAGAAACCGGGCGAACACGAGCTGGACGACCTTCGCCAGTACCACGATGGCGCGCGATCTTGATACCGCCGGCCGTGGAGCCGGGGGTGCCGTCCACCCACATCAGCGCCGTCAGTACTCCCTTGGCCGTATCGGGCTTGGGCGCGATCGCCAGGGTCGAGAAACCCGCCGTGGTCAGCGCGGAGAGCGCCTGGAACGCCGCATCGGAGAACGATTCGACGCCCGGTCCGTCCGACGATATGGTGAGGAGGAGCCCAAAGATCCCCGGAAGAAGAATGAGGGCGAAGGCGCGGACCTGAACGCTCTGCAGCAGCGCCCGCCGGTTCCGCAGGAGTCTCGGGTAGATCGCGAAATTGATGGCGCCGATGCTGATGGGGACGGCAGGCCCGGCAAAGGCTCCGATGCTCCCTGCCCGCGTTGAAAATCCGCCGGTCGAGACCGACGTGGGCGCGTGGCATATCGCGTCGAAGAGCGGCATCCCGGAGAGGAGCAGGACCACGAACGCCACGGCCGAAATTGCGAGGTAGACGGCACCGAGCACCTTGGCGGTACCGATCACGCCGGGTCTGAGCCTGTTCTCGCCGACGTTCGCCTAGTACAGCCTGAACGCACTGGCGCCGGGGCGCACCAGGACGGAGAGCGCCAGCACGACGATGCCGATGCCGCCGACCCACTGCGACCAGGAGCGGGTGAAGAGAAACAGATCGCTCACGTCCACCGGTACCACGGAGAGGTCGGTCGTCGACGACGGCGAGGGGTATGGCGCTGATGAACGAGGAGAGGGGGAACACGATGGCTGCGAGCACGAGCTCGTACTCGGGGAGGATGCGGATCAGCACGCCGCTGGCCGCCATCGTCAGGGCGGCGGAGGCGGCGTAGATTGCCGCTGCAGCACGCTCCTGCAGGACGAGCGCTGTAGGGATCGGAACGACCGCGATCCCGCCGATCATCAGGAGGAGATATCGGTGTACTTCAGGATGGCACCCGGATTCACCGGAGAAACCAGCTCGAGCATGCAGTGACGCATCCGGCGCTGAACGACTATTTGTAGATTCCCCTTCCCCCTCTGAAAACGGGTTATTCGGGGAGGATCCGGTAGGCGGGCGCCAGCCGTCCGAGCACCTGCAGCGAGTAGTACCGGAAGAAAGTGACGAACGGCACCGCTATCAGGAGCGCCGCCGGTATCGCGATGACCAGGAAGGGGACGGCGAGCAGCACCAGCAGGACCGGGACGGCGACGAC
>DAQY01000066.1:18327-25749 GCA_002503105.1 Methanomicrobiaceae archaeon UBA206 | reverse complement strand
TCGATCCGGGCATATTGGGGCTATCGCCTCGCGGGGGAGGGACCGGGGAGGTACACCCGGCGGGACGGCGGGTGCTTGAGCACCGGAGGTGCGGGCGGGTGCCCCCCTCCCGTCAGAGAGTTTCGGGATGACCTCCTACAGAACCTTCATCAGGCAGAACCGACCGGCAGCGTCCACCTGCGTCGTGCCGTGCACTATGGCAGATCCGCCTCAGCGGGGTGAATCGCCCGTCTGCTCAAGACCTCCTCCCGGTACGGACCACGCCGCACGCCTCCCGGGCAGGTCCGACCCCGACAGGCATGCGGCGCCCAGATTCGTCCCTCACCGCTTTCGGCGCACCGGTACGTAAACATCAATACCTCTCCTGACAGACTATGACGGGGAGAGCCGTATGAAGCTGTTGATCACGATTGCGCCGGAACGTTTCAGGGACGAGGAACTGGAGAGACCGATCAGGGTCTTCGAGGAGGCCGGCATCGACTACGATATCGCCTCAACGACCGCCGGCACGTGTACGGGGATGCTGGGCGCCGTCACCGAGGCGGCCCTGACGTTCGACGACGTCGATCCCGACGACTATGCAGGAATCGTCGTCGTGGGCGGCGTCGGGTCGCAGGATCACCTCTGGGGGAATGAGACGCTCGCGTCGCTCGTGAAGAGTTTCTTTGAGCAGGGCAAGGTGGTGGCGGCGATCTGCCTCTCGCCGGTCGTCCTCGCACGTGCGGGCATCCTTGCGGGGCGGCAGGCGACGGTCTTCCCGAGCCCCGCGGCGGTCAGGGAGATGGCAAAGGGCGGAGCGAACCTGGTGGACGTTCCGGTCGTCGCCGACATGCAGATCGTCACCGCGAACGGGCCCAGCGCAGCCGCCGAGTTCGCCGATGCCATCGTATCGAAACTGGAATGCTGAACGGCACCGACACGGCGCCGGTGGATCCCGCGGACCGCACGCCGATCATCCCGGCATACAACGAGGAGGGTCGAATCCGATCCCTCCCGGGAGACGTCTCGTCATTCGCGGGCGAGCTGATCTTCGTCTGCGACGGAAACCGACGCCACCGCCGAGATCGTCAGGGCGTTTGCATCCGATCATCCGTCGCTGCGCATCCGCTGCCTCACCGCCCCGGAGCGCCTCGGGAAGAGCGGTGGCGTGATCGCGGCGATGAAGGCTGCTGATCCCGTGTTCGTCGGTGATGTGAGGGAGACGGCTCGACCGGGATCGATCAGATGTCCCTGCTCTTTGACCGCCTGCGATCCGCAGACGGAGCGAATCGGCTCCCGGCGGATCCCGGGCGCCGGGCGGAGAGCCGCCTCTTCAACCTCCCGGTGCGGGTTCTCTTCGGGCTCGGCTACCGCGATACGCAGTGCGGCGCCAAGGCGTTCCGTAGGGAGGCCCTCGATGCGGTCGTCCCCGAGATCCGTTCGGCCGGGTTCGAGTTCGATGAGGGGCTGCTCTGGAGGGTTTGGAAGCGGGGGGTTCCGCGTCGAAGAGGTCGCCATCGTCCGGGAGAACCGGGACGAGTCCAAGGTCGCGGCGTCCGACGCTGCGGGCATGCTGCTCGGGATGCTCCGCATCAGGTTCGGATAACCTGTTTTCGCGTCCGGTAGGGCAATACCGTCTGATATTTATGTGCGCACGCTGAAACCCGTACCGTTCCTGGGAAGCGGTGGCGCGCGTGGCAGAAAAGTCGGTGTATGTCCGGGATATCAGGGAGGGGCTGCAGGTCGACTCCCCGTTCGTGATCGATGCCGCCGAACTGCGGGAGAAACGGGGAGGGAAGTACATCCTGCTGACGCTCTCCGACCGCACCGGCAGGCAGATCTGCAGGGTGTGGGGTACGCCGGAGAGCGATGCCGCTGCGATCGAGGCGCTGTACCGCACCATCCGGACGGGCGAGATCTACCGTATCCGGGGATATGCGAAGATATTCAACGGAAACTGCGAGATCAACGTGAACGACGGCATCTCCCATCTGCTGAACCCGGTGCCGCTCTCGGATGTAAATATCGACGATTACATCTATGCGCCGGTCGACTGCGCCGGGGTTGCCGCGGCACTCCGGCGGGTGATCGGATCGATCGAAGACGACGGCATCCGGAGGCTCACCGCCTCCGCCGTCTCGGAGGCGGAGGGGTTCTTCGAGGTGCCGGCGGCGGTCTTCAGGCACCACGACTATGTGGGGGGGCTGGCGGAGCATACCCTTGAGACGGTGCGGCTCGCCTGCGCCTGTGCCGACACCGTCGCGCGAACGGCGATGAACCGCGACGTCCTCGTCGGCGGCGCAGTCCTGCACGATATCGGCAAGGCGCTCTGTTTCCGACGCCAGGGCATATCGTTCGCCGTGCTCCCCGATTACGACCTCATCGGGCACACGACCGTCGGGATGAACCTGCTCTCCCGGTACCGCGGCTTCACCGATCCCGCATCGTTCGCCCACATCCTGCACATCGTCCAGTCCCACCACGGTCCACACGGCGAGGTGGCGCCCCGGACGGCGGAGGCGTGGGCGGTCCACCTGGCGGACCGCGCGAGTGCGCTGCTGCGCGAGGTGAGCGACGATGTCGCGGAGCTGGCGTCGGGAGAGGGGCGGAAGAAGGGGTCGCGAAGCGGTGAACCGGTCTACCGGTTCTGACGGGGTCCGCTGCAAACGGCCGCCGTTCGACCGCCTGCCGGAGCCTGTCGACGAACGGCAGCGCGCATCTTTCGTGCGTGGGCAGGTCCTCATGTGCAGCGTCCCCCGATCCCGGCCGTCTATCCGCCTTTTTTCGCGTACGCAGTGGGGATTTAACTGGGCCGTTATTCCCGTACGTACGCCTCCGGGTTCCGCTCGAAGAGTTTCTTGCACCCCCGGGCGCAGAAGTAGTACGTCCTGCCCCTGTACTCTGCCGAGTACTTCGCCGTCGCTTCGTCGACTTCCATCGTGCAGACCGGGTCGATTGCCATTGCCCGTCCTCCGTCTTATGAAACCTCCTTCTTCGCAGGGGGTCTATAAGCCTTGAGCAGCAGGGAGAGCGACACCACGGTCGCCGACGAGAGCGCCATCGCCAGCGCCGCCAGTTCTGGCCGGAAGGTGATGCCGAAGAAGGGGTAGAGGAGGCCCGCGGCGAGGGGGATGAGCGTGGCGTTATAGGCGAACGCCCAGAAGATGTTCTGCTTGATCCGCGTCATGACCTTCCGGGAGAGCTGGACTGCGGCGACGGCGTCGTTGAGGTCGTCCCGGATCAGCACGACGTCGCCGCTCTCGATGGCGATATCTGTGCCGCTCCCGATGGCGACGCCGACGTCCGCCTGCGCCAGCGCAGGCGCGTCATTGATACCGTCGCCCACGAACGCCACCACCTCCCCCCGCCCCTGGAGGCGTTGTACCTCGCGTGCCTTGTCCTGCGGCAGCACCTCGGCGAGCACAGTGTCGATGCCGATCTGCCGGGCGATGGCGTTCGCCGTCCGGGCGTTGTCCCCGGTGATCATCATCACTGAAAGACCCATCCGCTTCAGCCCCGCGATCGCGTCCTTCGCCGACTCCTTGAGGGTGTCGGCGATGCCGACGATGCCGCGGGGCATCCCGCCGAGAGCGACGAGGACGACGGTCTTCCCCTCGTCCTGGAGTGCGGTGATCCGGTCCTCGATCTCGGGCGAGAGGGGGACGTCCCGCTCCAGCATGAGCGCCCGGTTTCCGATGAGAATCTCCTCGTTCCCGACGGCGGCGGCGACGCCCTTCCCGCCGAAGGTGGTGAAGTGCTCCGCGTCCGGGATGCGGACGCCAGCGCTCCGCGCCCTCCGTACGATCGCCTCTGCAAGCGGGTGCTGCGAGTTTGTCTCCACGCCGGCAGCAACGGCGAGCAGCCCCTCCTCCGGCATCCCGACGGGGATCACGTCGGTGACGTCGGGCCTCCCCCGCGTCAGCGTCCCGGTCTTATCGAAGACGATCGTCGTCAGCTTCTCCGATATCTCGAGCGCCTCGCCGTTCCTGATCAGCACGCCGAGCTCCGCCCCTCTCCCGATCCCGACGGTGACGGCGGTCGGCGTGGCGAGGCCGAGCGCGCAGGGGCAGGCGACCACCAGGACAGCTATCAGGATGGTCAGGGCGAAGAGGAGGGTGGCGCCCAGGCCGACGTACCAGATGAAGAACGCCGCAATCGCGATGGCGAGCACGGTCGGAATGAAGTAGCCGACAGCGACGTCGGCGATCCGCTGGACGGGAGGTTTCGAGGTCTGCGCCTCCCGCACAAGCCTGATGATCTGGGCGAGCGCGGTATCCTTTCCGACCTTCTCCGCACGGATACGCAGGACGCCGTTCCTGTTCAGCGTCCCGCCGACGGCGGTATCGCCCGGCTGCTTGTAGACCGGGATGGGCTCGCCGGTGATCACGGACTCGTCCACGGAGCTCTCCCCGCCCGTCACCGTGCCGTCCACCGGCACCTTCTCGCCCGGCCTGACCAGGACGGTATCGCCCACCTGCACGTCCTCGATCGGTACCGCCCTCTCCTGCCCGTTGCGGACAACGGTGGCGGTCCGGGGGGAGAGCCCGATCAGTTTCCTGATCGCCTCCGATGTCCTGCCCTTCGCCCGCGCCTCCAGGTACCGCCCGAGCGTGAAGAACGAGGCGAGCATCACGGCGGTTTCGTAGAAGTTGAATGTGGGGGTGAGTACGATCCCGGTCGTGCCCAGGACGCTCGCCCCGTACGCCACGCCGATGCCCATGGAGTACATCACGTCCATGTTCAGCGTCCTGTTCCGGAGTGCGGCGGCGGCGGCCGTGAAGATGGGGGTGCCGACGTAGGCGATGACCGGAAGGGTGATGACGAGCATGATGACGTTGATCGAGACCGGGAGCTCGATCAAGGCGGGGACCTGGAAGACCGTGATCAGGAAGAGCGGAATGCTGACCGCGAATCCGACGGCGAACCGCCGGAACATATCCGCGAGATCCCGCTCCCGTGCCGCTGCCTCCGCGTCCTCCGGAACCTCGCCCTCGATCCCGAGGCAGCGGTAGCCCGCATCCTCGATCGCCGCCTTCATGTCGCCGATGGTGACGAGTTCCGGATTGTAAGTGACGGAGGCGCTCTCGGTGGCGAGGTTCACGCGGGCCTCGGAGACGCCGTCCAGATCCTGCAGCGACATCTCGATCACCTGTGCGCAGCTGACGCAGACCATGCCGCCGATCTTCAGGGTGACCCGATTCTTCACGACCCCGTAGCCGGCCTCGCCGACGGTCTTTTCGAGGTCGGCGATCGTCGTTCCGGCCGGGTCGTAGTCGACGGTGGCGGTCCCGCTGGCCAGGTCGACCTGCGCATCGTACACGCCATCGCGGCTCTGGAGGGCTCTCTCGACGTTGAGGGCGCAGGAGGCGCAGTGCATCCCCGATATCTGCAGTTCCGCTCTCTTCTTCTCCCTGGCCATTGTACCTTCCTCATCGTACCGGCTTATATACCTGCACGCCTGCCCGATGCATCGATAGCACACGTCGGACCGTTAGAGCGCCGGGTCGCTGACGGGTGCTATCGTGCGATCTCTATCAGATACGTCACTCTTCGCAGACCAGTATCAACGGCATCATCGGGAGGCATATGCGATGCAGAGACGGGGGCGGATCCCGAGAACGACATAAGGGCGAGAAGTCCAGCGTGGATCAGCCGGGTCAGGGCGGCGCGCCGACGGGCTGGTCGAGGCGCTGCGGAGCGGCGATGCGCTGGTCCGGCAGCGTGCGGCGCTGGCACTGGGCAATATCGGCGATCCACGGGCTGAAGAGGCGATCGGTGGCGCTTGAGCGACGGCGGCTCTGATATCAGGAGCGTGGCGGGAGACGCCCTGTCCAGGGTCCGGGCCGGGAAGACGGGAATGCCCGCGCGAGCCCGCACCACCCACGTCCCGCTGAGGATGGAGCGGAGGGCTTGCAGACCTCCTTTTTTAGCTCCTGCGTCGGATGCGTACAGATTCCGCATGGGCGTGGAGCCCCTCCGCCTCGGCGATGGTCTCCACCACGTCGCCGATGCAGTCGAGTCCCTCCCGCGTGATCATCTGCACGGTCGAGCGCCGGCAGAAGTGGTTCACGTCCAGGCCGGAGTACGTCCGGGCGTAGCCGGCGGTCGGCAGCACGTGGTTGGTGCCGGACGCGTAGTCCCCGCACGCCACCGCCGCGAACGCGCCCACGAAGATCGATCCGGCGTTGCGCACGCCGGAGAGCACCGGGAGCGGGTCGGCCGTCTGGATGGAGAGGTGCTCGGGGGCGATGGTGTTGGCGGCGACCACCGCCTCGCCGATCTCTCCGACGATGACGTACCCCGAGTGTTCGAGCGCCAGCTGGATGATCTCGCGTCGCTCCGACGCAGCGGCCATCTCCTGTACTGCCTCGCCGACCCGTGCAGCGAGGCCCGCGTCGGTGGTGATCAGGATGCAGGCGGCGCGCGGGTCGTGCTCCGCCTGCGCAAGCACGTCGGCGGCGATGAAGGCGGGGTCCGCCGTCTCATCGGCGATGATCGCGATCTCGCTCGGCCCCGCAGGGAAGTCGATCTCCACCCGGTTGCGGAGCAGCATCTTCGCCACGGTGACGTAGATGTTCCCCGGCCCCACAATCTTCTCGACCTTCGGGATCGTCCCGGTGCCGAGCGCCATGGCGGCGACCGCCTGGGCGCCGCCGACGCGGTAGATCTCATCGACACCCGCGATATCCAGCGCCACCAGCGTGACCGGGTCGACCGGCGGCGGCGTGCAGCAGCAGATCTCGGATACGCCCGCCACCCGCGCAGGCACCGTGCACATCAGCGCCGTCGACGGGTACGACGCCCGCCCGCCCGGCACGTAGACGCCGATTCTTCGGAGCGGCACGGTCTTCACGCCCAGCGTGATGCCGGGCTCCGTCTCCTGCAACCAGAGGTCTCTCGGACGCTGCAGTTCGTGGAACTGCGCAATGCGCGCCTCCGCCTCGACGAGGGCCTCCATCAGCCGCGCATCCACCTCGTCGTACGCCGCCTCGCGCTCTTCTTCGGTGACGGCGATGCTCTCGAGATCGAACCCGTCGAGCTCCCGGGTCAGCTCCCGCAGCGCGGCATCCCCCTTCTCCTGCACCCGCGTCACGATCTCGATGACCGACCCCTCCACCTCCGAGAAACTCGCCTGCCTCTCCTCGATCCACGTATCGATATCCAGCGCCTTCCACATGAGGGAGAGAGTTGACCAGCCGCATCGTTAAGGTTTCGAAACGGTGCCTTTCTGTTCGCGGCATCGCCGTCGTTCATCTCCCCGGTGCCGCATGGGCCCTTTTGGATGGGCATCCGGGCTGTCTTCATACCGATCGGGTACGGCGGTGTACGGGGCGGACCGCGTTCTGGAGGGGTGGTTATGAACGGCGGGCGAGACCTCGAACCGAAACCGAAGGGAGAGTCGCGTGTTCTGCGACAGTGTGTGTGCGTGTGTGTGTGTGTGTG
>DAQY01000066.1:0-18008 GCA_002503105.1 Methanomicrobiaceae archaeon UBA206 | reverse complement strand
GGGGGGGGCAATCCCCCTCGCGTCATGCAGGATTCAGTTCTGCATGCGTCGCATCCGCC
Organism: Methanomicrobiaceae archaeon UBA206; assembly: GCA_002503105.1. Taxonomy (GTDB): domain Archaea; phylum Halobacteriota; class Methanomicrobia; order Methanomicrobiales; family Methanoculleaceae; genus UBA206. Next base: position 17,949 of record DAQY01000066.1, on the reverse strand, counting down.
GGTGACATCGAGGAGACGGAAGAAGACGCACGGCAGCGATCGTCTCCATCGGCCCGTGCGGGGATGGGCGGGCTCCGTCCGCGCCGTTCGGGGCGCCTGAACCCTCACCCGTTCCCGGCCTTCACCCAGAGGATCAGGCCGATGAGAATCGTCGTGACCGCGTTTGCGGCGATGATGGCGATATCCTCTTTCATCAGCCCGTAGCCGAGCCAGAGGAGGATGCCCGCAAGGAAGGTCACGAGCATTACCGGCGAGAGGTCGTCGGTCGACCGTGTGCGCCACGTTCGAACGACCTGCGGTGCAAACGAGAGCGTCGTCAGAGCGCCCGCGAAGAGGCCGAGAAGGGTGACGGTGTCCATGGGTGATCTGACATCCAGGTCTTTCGCTGCATGATATGAACTTACGCCCGACACCGGTCAGGGGGCTGTTCGTCTGCCTGCCTTCCCGACCCCCATTGCAGGGCATGGGCGGGGACCGTTCCCGCGATGAACGCAGCGGTGAGATCGATGAGCAGGGTAAGTACTGGCCACGGAACTCACCCCAAAATTGCCCGACGTTCGGGAATCGATGCGGATCTGAGCAGTATGATCGTTCCAGGTTCTTCGAGCTGCGCCTGGCGGAACGAACGGCAGGCGCATGAGCACCGATCAGGCGGGGGCTGCGAGCGATAGCGATCTTGAGAAACCCGAAGGTCTTCGAATATGTCCCTCTCCTGCCAGAAAGTTTTGGGAAGCTCTCACGATTAAAACACCCCGACCGTCTGCCATGTTAAATAACGGTGTTGAACTTGGGGGTGAATATAAATAGTTATATCCGTGCACTCGAAAATTTTGATCCGATCACCATGCCAAAGAAGCTGGGTATAGCGATCGCGGCGCTCCTGATCGCTGCAGTTTTTATGTGCGGATGCACGGGAACGTCCGCCACGGGGGAGACGCCGAAACGGACGCTGCGTATCGCAACAACGACAAGCCTCTATGATACGGGCCTGCTTGATCATATCCGCCCGATGTTTGAAGAAAAATACAATGCCGAAGTCCTGATCGTCTCGGCAGGAACCGGAAAAGCCCTCGAGTACGGGCAGCGGGGCGACGTCGACGTCCTGATGGTGCATGATCGTGCGCGGGAAGACGCGTTCATCGATGGGGGATACGGGATCAACCGGCGGGTATTTGCCTACAACTACTTCGTGATCGTCGGCCCCGACTCCGACCCGGCGGGCATTCGGGGCATGCAACCCGAGGAAGCGTTCACCACCATCATGGAGAAGGGCGAGCAGGGCGTATCCGGCGTCGTTTTCGTCTCCCGCGGAGACGGCTCCGGAACCCACTCAAAAGAGAAGGCGATCTGGAAGAGCGCCGGGTTCGATTACGCGGCCGATGTCCGGGGCTCGGGCGACTGGTACGTCGAGGCCGGCAAAGGCATGGGCGAGACGCTCGCGATGGCCAGCGAGAAGCAGGCATACACCCTGAGCGACATCGGAACATTCCTTGCCTACAGGGGGGACCTCGAGCTCGTTCCGCTCGTGGACGAGGGCGCCATCCTACTGAACATCTACAGCGCCATGCAGATCAACCCGGCGAAATACCCGGAGATCAACAGCACCATCGCACGGGACTGGATCAACTTCCTGATATCGGATGTGGTTCAGCAGGAGATCGCATCCTACGGCGTGACCGAGTACGGCCGGCCGCTCTTCTTTCCCTCTGCGGGAAACTGGGGAAAAATCGGGGTTACACAGGCCGAATGCGAAGATCCGATAACCTGACAGGCATGTCTTCGCGGGGACCTGCAGAACACCATCCCTTTTTCAGCATGAGACGACCAGTGGTACAGGTACCGGCGCCATGAATGAGATTGCTGAAGGTCTGCTCCGAGCCGTCGGGCTCATCATCACCATGAATCCCGAGGTAATGGCGATTACCGCCCGGAGCATCATGATCTCGTTTACCGCAACGGTGATCGCGGCTCTGATCGCCATTCCGGTCGGCGCGGTCATCAACTTCAGCGAGTTCCGCGGGAAGAAAACCGTCATCAATCTCATCCAGACCCTGTATGCTCTTCCTACAGTGATCGTCGGGCTGTTTGTCTTCCTTTTCATCTCAAGAGCGGGTCCGCTCGGGTTTCTGCGCCTGCTCTTCACCCCCACCGCGATGATCATCGGGCAGACGCTGCTCATACTCCCGATTATGACCGGCCTGACCGTATCCGCGTTATCGGGCGTTGACCAGGCGATCCGCGATACGCTCCACTCGCTCGGCGCGACAAAGGTGCAGTTCCTGGCAAATGTCCTGAAGGAGGCGCGGTTCGCCATTCTGGCCGCCGTGGCGGTGGGGTTTGGTCGTGCCATCTCCGAGGTCGGTGCGGCGATTCTGCTCGGCGGAAATATCCGGGCCGCCTCATTCTGGAGCTCGACACGGGTGCTGACGACCGCGATCTCGCTTGAGACCTCCGTGGGGAATATCGAACTCTCTCTTGCGCTCGGGATCATTCTCCTTCTCGTCGCGCTCGTCGTGAATCTTCTGGTGACCACGATTCAGCAGCGGTGAGACCATGATCGAACTGCAGGGTATATACAAAAGGTTCGGAGAAAAAGATGTGCTGCGGGATGTGAACGCCCGCATCGCCGACGGCGAGATCTTCGCCCTCATCGGTCCCAGCGGGTCCGGCAAGTCCAGCCTGCTCCGCCTGATCAATCTCCTCGATGCCCCGTCGGCAGGCCGGGTGCTGGTCGACGGGGTCGATATCCATGCGGACCGGAGCCGCGAACTGGAGATGCGGCGGAGAATGGGGATGGTCTTCCAGAAACCGGCGGTGTTCAACACCACCGTATACGAAAACATCGCATACGGTCTCCGCTTCCGCGGCGTACCTGAAAGGGCGATCAGGGAGACGATCAGAGACGTTCTCTCTGTGATCGGGCTTGAGGGGTACGGGAAACGGAGAGCGAAGACGCTGTCGGGGGGTGAGATGCAGCGGGTGGCGCTGGCACGGGCGATGGTGACCGACCCCGATATCCTCCTCATGGACGAGCCGACCGCAAACCTCGATCCCGTGTCGACGGAGACGATCGAGAGGCTGGTACATCGCATCAACCGGGAGTTCGGGACGACCATCGTTCTGGCCACCCATGACATGGTCCAGGGCCAGCGGCTCGCGGAAAGGATCGCCGTGATGATGGACGGCACGTTCTCCCAGGTCGGGACCCCCCGGGAGATCTTCGCTCTCCCGAAGGATCGGGATGTTGCACGCTTTGTCGGCATCGAGAACATCATCGAAGGGGTGGTCGAGTCCAATGATGGGGGGATTGCCGTGATCGATGCGTCGGGGGTCCGTGTGGAGGCGGTGACGCCGCTTCAGACCGGCGTGAAGGTCTGTCTCTGCATCAGGCCCGAGGATATCACACTCGGTTACGCCCGGAAGGCCGGCACAAGTGCACGAAACGTCTTCCCGGGGAAAATCGTTGCCATACGGCCTCTCGGACCGCTGACCCGCCTCGTCATCGACTGCGGCTTCGAGCTGGTATCGCTGATCACCTGGAAGGCTGCGGAGGAACTGGGTGTTCAGGAGGGGACCGAGATCGTGGTCTCCTTCAAGGCGAGCGCCGTTCACGTCGTGCAGGACCGCACATAGGTTAGTTTCATCCTCCGATTAACGGAGGGCCGCCGCATCCCCGCCGATATCTTCGAGAAGCCGTTTCATATGGCCGGCCAGCCGCCGTCGGAACTCCTCCGGTGCCACCGCCCTCGCCCGGTGCCGGTCGAGCAGCATGATCCGGTCCGCCCGCGCGATGAGGGCGTCCAGCGAACTGGCGGCGAAGAGCAGCGTCGTCTCCCCGAACGCCTCCCGTCGGGTGGCGAGCAGGGTGGAGAGCGGCGTCACCCCATCGGTCTGGAGGCATCCGGGGACGAGCAGGTTCGTCGCTGACCGGTCCTCGTCCAGGATGAGCAGGGGCGCCCGACTGCGGAGCGCTGTCTGGATCTCGTGCGCCATCACCAGCGATCCGCTGCCCTGCCCGAAGGCCGATCGGGGTTCGCCGGAGAGGCCGGGCGGGAGCCGCCCGAAGAAGAGGCTGACGTCCGCGCCGGCAAGCTCGCGCTCCCCCGCCTCCGCCCGGGCGATGCCGGCAACGCTCACCAGACACTCGCGCCCGTCACCGGCTGCGTGGTCGTCCTGCCCGGCGATGACGGCGTGGAGGAGGGTGCTCTTGCCTTCGGCGTTCGACCCCGCGATCGCAAAGACCTCCTTTCTGCGGATTCCAAGCCCGGTGACGATCCTGCCGCTCCCCGCAAGCTCCACCTCGACGGGTTCGAGCTCGACGGGGCAGCGGAACGGCACGTGCAGCCCCTCCTTCGGGCCTGCGATCCGGTGGTGGCAGCGGAGCGGGGTGAACCGGCGCGCCGGGCGGGTTCCGTCGGCGATGAAGGAGACAAGCCCCATCGCCGGCAGCTGCGCCCGCAGCGCCTTCTGGTCGACGGAGACCTCCCACGCCCCGACCAGCCGCTCCTCCGGCACCCGCCGGACGGTGCGGTCCAGCCCATCGAGGAGCGCCTGCAGGGTTTCGGAGACAGCACGGATCGTTCCCGGCGACGGCGGTCCCGGGTACGGGATCGCCCCCCGCACCACCAGGTGGACGCCCTGCTCCGAAATCCGGTTCTGATGGTCGGGCCGCCACAGGCCGGTGCCGATGGCACCCGCGGCGTTGATCAGGGTGACGGGCTCCACGTTCGGCAGGCAGTGCCGCGGGTGCTGCGTGCCGATGCCGGCGATCGGCCAGAGTTCCCGCTCGTTCCGCACCGCGGACTTGATCGCCTCGATCAGGACGCCGACCGCCCCGTCGGCGCCAGTGAGATCCTGCTGCACGATCGCGGGCAGACCCGCCGCAAGGAGCACCGGCATGGAGAAGCGGAGCGCCGTCTCGTCGAGCGATCGCACGAGATAGGTGTTCACCAGATCCCGTATCGCCCGCGCCTCGACGCGTGCCCGGCCATCCGGCAACCCCGCCAGAATGGAACGCATATGGGCGTTCCAGCGCTCATCCGCCATTGCCACGCCGTCTGATATTAGATCTTTTGCGGACGCTGTCAAGGCTCTTTTGGTCTGCCCTGTCCTGTCCCTGCCCTGATCCGTTAAATATCGGGAGCGTGGTACCATGTGTGCAGTGGAACTGACTATCCTCGCCAGCGGAAGCAAGGGAAACTGCGCGTATCTGAAGGGTGGGAGCGGCGCGCTGCTCATCGACGCCGGGCTCTCCGCCCGGGAAGTCCTTCGGAGGCTGAACGGTGCTGGCGAGGATGCAACCCTGATCGAGGCGATTCTCGTCACCCACGAACACGCCGACCACATGCGCGGCGTCGATGTGCTGGCACGGAATCTGGGCGTTCCGCTCTTCGCCACCGCCGGGACGCTGGAGGCGTTCTTCTGGAAGCACGGCACCGCAGCCGCGGCTCGCCGCTGCGTCTGCGGCGAGCCGTTCCGCGTGGGCGACTTCACCGTCGAACCCTTCGCCACCTCCCACGACGCCAGAGAACCCTGCGGATTCTGCATCGGGGAGGCGGATCTCGCGATCGGGTGCTGCACCGACACCGGCGTCGTCACTCCGGCGATCATGGCGCGGCTCTGCGCGTGCGACGCCGTCGTGCTGGAGAGCAACCACTGCCCTGATCTGCTCCGGGACGGTCCGTATCCGGAATATCTGAAGCGGCGGATCAGATCAAAGCGAGGCCATCTCTCCAATCCCGACGCCGCGCTCTGCCTGCGGAGGCTTGCCGATCACATCCATGCCGCGCTGCTCGCGCACCTGTCGGAGGTGAACAACACCTGTGAGCGGGCGCTCGTCAGCGCACGGGACGGGCTGGGTCTCTATGCGGATCGGGTGCAGATAACCGTTGCGCCCCAGAACCCTGGCGTCGTGTATCCGGGCGTCTGCCGCCTCCGGCTCTGACGGCGGTGTGCGGAGGAAAAAAAGTTTTTAACGTTCTACCCAGCGGATCAGGCCTCGTGGAAGGTGCAGATCATCCCGATCACGGTCTCCTGTGCGTCCCGTATCGGTTCGCCGGTGATCCGGACGGAGCAGGTGGACCCGTCCTTTCGTCTGAGCACGACGGTTCCGGGGTACTCGACCGGAAGACCCTGCGTCAGGGCGCCGACGAAGGGACTCTCATGCGCGTCTGCATCCCCACTGCCGAAGGAGAAGATCTGCTCGAGCGGCGTGCCGGCGATCTCCTCTCGCCGATAGCCGGTCAGGTGTTCGGCCGCGGGGTTCATGAGGACGATCGCTCCCCTGGCGTCGGTGGTGATGACGCCCTCGTCGGTCGCGAACGCCCCATGGGGCTCCCCTTCTGACGCGACATCCAGCCACTCCTCCACCGCCTTCCGCTCCGTGATCTCGATGTACTGCAGGAGCTGCTGGAGCTGCTGGTTCGCCTGCTCGAGCTCGGCGGTCCGTTCACGAACCAGCTCTTCCAGGTGTTCGCGGTACTTCCGCAGCTCCTCCTCTACGGCCTTCTGCTCCGTAATATCGCGGAACGCGAGGACGACGCCGATGACCGATCCGGTGTCGGCGACGATGGGGGCGGCGTTGCCGTCCACCGGGATCTCACGGCCGTCGCGGGCGGTCAGCACCGTCTGATCGTCCAGCGGGATGCGGACACCGTCTCTGAGCGCAGATCGTACCGGGTCTTCCGCGCCGGGACGATCGGAGGTGACGAACACCTCCGCGACGTCCTTCCCGGACGCCTCCGCCTGCGTCCACCCCGTGAGGGACTCGGCGGCGTGGTTCATGAAGATCACCGTGCCGTCGGTGTCGGTCGCGATCAGGCCGTTTCCGATGCTGTTGATCGTCGTGATGAGCCACTGCCTGTTCTCCTTCAGCTCCCGCTCGGTTGCCGCCTTGTAGAGCGCCATCTCGATGGCGCTTCTCAGCTCACGCGCCTCAAAGGGCTTGACAAGGTAGCCGAAGGGCTCCGTCACCCTGGCACGCTGGAGGGTCTCGTCGTCCGCATATGCGGTCAGGTAGATGATCGGGGTGCCGAGGCCGGCACGGATCTCTTCTGCCGCCTCGATGCCGTCCATCTCCCCCTTCAGTACGATGTCCATGAGGATCAGGTCTGGCTTTACCTTGGAGGCCTGTGCAATCGCCTCTTCTCCGGATGATGCGGTCGCAGGGACGGAATACCCCTGCGCCTCCAGCATACGCCTGATGTCCATCGCGATGATGGACTCGTCTTCCACTACCATGATGCGCGGTCGTGTCATCGGATCACTCCACGGTCCTTGTAGCGCAGTTCGAAGAACCGGATCAGAAACGTCGTTCCCGGGCCCCGGAACAGCTCGATGGTGCCGGTCAGCTGGTCGACGAGGCTGCAGACCAGGTGCATGCCCAGCGAGTCTGTATTCCTGAAGTCCACTGTCTCCGGCAACCCCACCCCGTCGTCGCTGACTGACAGCGTGATCTCTCCGTCGTCGCCCCTGCACAGTTCGACCGATACATGTCCCCTCCTGCCATGGGGAAAGGCATGCTTCAAACAGTTGGAGACCAGTTCGTTCACGATCAGGCCGCTGGGAATCGCGGTATCGATCCCCAGCGTCACGTTCTCCGCCCGGACGGTGTACCTGATGGTGTCGGATGGAACGTTGTACGCGGAAAAGAGCCCGTCTACCAGTCTCCTGAGGTAGTCCTCGAAATCGACCCGCCCGAGATCCTTCGAGCGGTACAGGTTCTCGTGGATGATGGAGAGCGACCGGATCCGATTCTGGCAGTCCCTTGCGATGTTCCGGATCTCGGCGTCCTGAACGTATCGCGACTGGAGATTGAGGAGGCTCGATATGATCTGAAGGTTGTTCTTGACGCGATGATGGATCTCCTTCAGGAGGATCTCTTTCTCCTTCAGCTGATCGATGATCTGCTGCTCCGCTTTCTTGCGGCTCGTGATGTCCAGCAGGGAGACCACGCACCGCCGGGTGTCCGGAATCGCTCCCATCGTCATGAGCACGTCCCGTACATCCCCGGACCTGTGGATCACGTGGAGCTCGCAGTCATGGGGGAGCCCCTGCGCACCCGCCACCACCCGGGCGTGGTAATCTCGTATCCGCTCCTGGTCGGCATCAGGGAGAAGGGTATCCCAGAAGTTCAAGCCCTGCAGCTCGTCAGGGCTGTAGCCGAAGGCGGACTCGAACTGTGCGTTGGCGAACGCGACGGTCCCGTCCGCCTCGAGGATCGCGGTGGCCGAACCGGTCGTCTCGAAGATCGTCCGGTACAGGTTCTCGGAGCGGCGGAGCTCGTTCTCCATCCTCTTGCTCTCTGTGATATCCCGGACGATCACCATCAGGTGTTTCTCGTACAGGGGCAGAATCCGCGCCTCAACGTGCCGTTCGCCGCCGTCATCAGGGAGCGGAAACTCCAGGGATGCCGGCGTGTTCGAGGTATGAACACCCTGCAGCGCATCACGGATCGCCCGTCCCGACGCTCCCGGGATGACATCCTGGAGTCTCCTCCCGAGCAGGCCCTGCGGCAGAAAGGGAACGTCAGCGACCATGCCCGCCCGGCAGTCGATGATGGTGCCGTCGAAGTTCACCCGCAGGTAGAGGTCGGGGAACGCGTCGATCACCGCTTCCAGCTCGGACGTGGTCTGCCGCAGCAGTTCCTCGACCATCACCCGCTCGGTGACGTCCTGCAGTGCGAGCACGGTCTTCCCGTCCTCGAGCACCGTCGGCCGCATCTCGATCTCCCTGACCTTCCCGTCCCCGCAGACCGCGGAGAACACCGCAGCGCCCTGTCGACCGCTGATGGTATCGTTCCAGGTCTCCATCACCTTCCTGCGGTATGCCGGGTTCGGATGCGCCCGGTCAAACCATGCTGCGATGGTGGGCACCTCCTGCTGGGTGTAGCCTGTGATTGTGGTGAACGTTCTGTTGACGTAGAGACACCTGCCGTCGCGTTCTATCACCGCAAGGCCGTAGGGAGCGTCTCTCAGCATGGAGAGAAAGGTCTCCCTCTCAAACCGGGGCATCTCTTCCGTACACTGCTGCATGCTGCACATAACGCCCCGATCTGCCATGGAACGGGCCCTGCCTGTTCATCACGCTCATACGACCACTCCAGCATCGGCGTTAAACTCCTCTTCCCGCCGGCATGGACGGGAGAGGAGGCTTCGGCAGATGAATAGTTGCTCACGACTGTATATATACGCATCGTTCAGCTGTGTGCTCATAGAAATGGTTTGAAAACATTTTGGAATATTTAATAATTCTTTTTTCCAGCCCGGCTCGATAATATTCGTGCATCGATGCCGCCCGTGTGCGGTTGCCGGCCGATCTCCCCGTATCGAGCATGGAGAGGCGTCAGGGATTGCAGAGGGCGGCGGGGCGGTATGGTAAGAGGGAGAGTTCCCCCTCCGGGGGTAATCCCGTCTGGAAACACCGTGCGGCCGCGTTGCAGGGCCGGTTGCGGAAGACTTGGGCATTCAGTCGTGCCGGATGTTGAGTGCCTGCATGCAGTACTGATCGATGGTGGAGAAGATCGCGGCCTTCGCCCGCTTCGCCCGCTCCTCGTCTCCTTCGAAGATGTCCCGCAGCATGTACTCGAGCGCGGTGAGGTAGTAGTTGCCCCTGCTGGAGCCCTTCCTGATCTCTTCGAAGCAGACGTACGCCTCGTTCTTCCTGTCGCACATGATCGCAAAGAGAAAATCGAGGATCCTGAGGAGGTACTGGGGGAACTCCTTGAGGATGGCCAGCTTTCTGAAGCTGTAGTACGATGACGGTTGCGTACCCATGATGGCCAGCTTGATCCCGAAATAGATCGGCTCGAGGTCGTCGGGGTACTGCTGCATCATCTGCTTGACGACGGCTGCCGCACCCCTGCCGTTGCGCTGCTCGATACGGAAATTGAAGGCCTCGACGAGAAAACGCTTGTCGTCGTGGAACCGCTCGGTGGCGAGCCTGATCAGGTAGCTCCGGCGGCCGTTATCCCCCTCGATCCGCGCCCGCTTCAGCCCGATGCGGAGGTACTCGGGCTCGTTCGGGAACCACTGGAGGGCCCGGTCGATCATGAACCAGAAGATCTTGTTCAGCTGGTAGTCCTTGATATCGAACACCTTGAGCCGGTTGAGCGGCGGGCGCGTCCTGGCGAGCGTCAGCATCTCCTCGCGGGCTTGCAGTTCCATATCGTTCGGGCGCGGCCCCGTCTGTCTGGAAGGGGGAGGTACGAGGGGGATACTGAGCGCGTAGTAGCAGTAGCCGATGGCGGTGTTGATCCGGCCGTCGTAGTTCCGGTACTTCGTCATGTATTCGATCGCCTGGGTGTACCTTCCGGCATTGATCAGCTTCAGTCCGGCGATTATATCCAGCGTGGCCCGCCCTTTACGCCTGCGCTTGTTTCCGATCGCGTGCCACAGCACCTTATCGAGGAATTCGGGAGTGGGGGGCTGGTGCGTCGTGTCGAGAAATTTGAACGTGACAGCATCGATAAACTCATCATGGGCCCGGTCGTCGAGCGCCGGAAACGACTTTTCCAGCGTTGCGGTCACGTGGCCGAAGAAGACCGGCAGGTTCGAATCGATCTTTTCGATGTTCTTCTCGATATAGTCGTACATGGAAGCCTTCAGCTGCTCGAGTTTTCTGTTCTGCACCGCCTCCGGCTGCCACGCCTCTTCCATACCCTAAAAAGGTACTGGTACGGGGATATCTCTTTTTCTATAGACTGTGGGTTTTTTTTCTGCTCCCGGCGGTGCGGGCAGGCGAGCGAACGCCCGAAGGCCGGCGACGCGTATGGTTGCGCATCCGTGCCTGAGCAAACATTCTTTGTCTTTCGTGCAGAAATCTCCTTGAGCGTGCGTATGCTCTTCATGGAGTTTTCCCGGTACTGCGAGCGTCTGGAGAAGATCCCGGGACGTCTGGAGATGATCGATCTGGTCAGCAGCATCCTGCCCGGGCTCAGCGACGAGGAGCTCCCGGTCTTCGTGCGTTTCATTATGGGGAGGGTGTTTCCTGACTGGAGCCCCCAGAAGCTCGGTATCGGGCCGAACCTCCTCTACGACGCCGTGGCCTACGTGGTCGGCACCAGGCGGGAGGCCGTGCGCGGGGAGATCAACGCCATCGGGGACGTGGGCATGGCGGTGGAGAAGCTGCTCGCAAACAAGGAGCAGACGTCGTTCTTCATCCAGGAGATGGATCTCGTCGAGGTGTACAGGGATTTCGAACGGATAGCCGAGGCGGAGGGGCGGGGTTCGCAGCGGGAGAAGCTGCTGGTGGCACGAAAGCTCTTCGGAAACGCCCGTCCGCTGGAGGGGCGGTACCTCTCACGCCTCATGCTCGAAGAGCTGCGGATCGGCATGGGCGAGGGGAACGCGCGCGACGCGATTGCGCGGGCGTTCGGCGTGGATGTATCTCTCGTGGAGCACGCCCATCAGGCGATCAACGACCTGGGTGAGGTCGCGCTCCTGGCGCGGCAGGGTCCGGAGGCGCTCAGAGATGTGAAGGTCGAACTCTTCCGTCCGGTGAAGATGATGCTCGCCCAGGCAGGCACCATCGCCGAGCAGATCGGGGACCATGGGGAGGTGGCGATCGAATACAAGTACGACGGCAGCCGGTTCCAGTTCCACAAACGGGGTGATCTCTGTCGCATCTACTCCCGGAAACTGGAGGATGTGACGGTCGGGCTGCCCGACATCGCCCGGCAGCTCTCGGCGGCGACCGACCACGACGTCATCCTGGACGGCGAGGCGATCGCGATGGCGAACGGCAGGCCCATGCCCTTCCAGTACGTGATACGACGGTTCAGGCGGAAGCATAAGGTGGACTCGATGATGGAGAAGATCGAGCTGGTGCCGTGGGTCTTCGACATCCTCTACCTGGACGGCGCGACCCTGATCGACCTCCCCTTCCGCGAGCGGCGGCGGCGTCTCGACGAGGTGCTCCGGGAACATATCGCTCCGCAGTTCCGGACCGGCGACGTCGCCGAGGCGGAGCGGATCTACGCCGATGCGCTGAACCTGGGCCATGAAGGCGTCATGGTGAAGGTGCTTGATTCGCGGTATATGCCCGGCATCAGGGGACGGCAGTGGGTGAAGGTGAAGCCCGACGTGGAGACCCTCGATCTCGCGGTGGTCGGTGCGGAGTGGGGGGAGGGGCGGCGGGCGGGCGTCTTCGGCTCGTACCTCCTCGCGGTGCAGGATCAGGGTCGGCTCCTCCCGGTCGGGAAGGTGGCGACCGGGATTTCGGACGAGATGCTCGTGGAGCTCTACCAGCTCGCGAAGGAGAGCGTCATCGCCCAGTCGGGAAAGGAGGTCACGCTGGAGCCGAGTCTGGTGTTTGAGGTGGGTTACTCCGAGATTCAGGCGAGCCCCAACTACGAGAGCGGGTACGCGCTCCGGTTCCCCCGGTTCGTCCGCCTGCGGGAGGATAAGGGTGTGGAGGGGGTCGAGACCCTCGATGCCCTCAGCGAGCGGTACCGGCGGCGGTCGCAGTCGGGCGCCACCGGCGGCGCCTAAAAGTCAGAGAGCGTCTTCTGCGTCTTCAGTTCCGCAAGAAGCCTGCTGCGGGGGATCCAGTGGGAGAACCCGACGATCCGCGAGGCTTTCACGGCTCCTTCATCGAGGGTGCTGCAGGGGAGCGGTGGGTTCTTCATCGCATTCCGCGCCGCCTCACGCACCACCCAGGTCCCCAGCGGCGCCCAGTAGTCTCCGGTGACGCTGCGCAGCACGATCGCCCGCGCCGACCGCCGGACGGCGTCGAGGTACTCGGTGACCGCCAGGCGCGCGGAGTAGTACGCGCCTGCAAGCGGCGAGTAATCCGATCTCGTGAGCCCCTCCCCGTCACGGACGATCGTCTCCGCATCGCCCGCCCAGAGGGACCCTCTCCCCCAGACCTCGATCATCTCGAACCGCCAGTCCCCCGGCACCAGGAGGCAGACGATCCGGTTCCCAAAGAGTCTGGCGTAGAAGAGCAGGATACCGTCCAGCGGCGGATAGCGGGCGATCTTCCGCTTCAGGCGGGTCGATACCGTATCGTCGACCGCCGTGATCGCCCAGCGGGTGGGAACGATGCGGCGCCGTCTGCCGAGCAGCCCGGCGGTGAGGAGCTGGGTGATCCGGTAGACGTCGATGCCGGAGGTGTGGAGGATCTCGCACGCCTCCGTTGCCGGAAGATCGGTGTCGGACGTGACCCGGTCGACGGACCTGTCGACCCGGGCGTTATCGAGCACGTCCATCCGCCGGATCGTGCCGGTGAACCCGATCGGTGCGATCGTGCCGTCGAACTTCAAGTCGAAGCGGATCGGCTCTGCAAACCTGACCTCGACATCGAGGGGGCTGCGCGAGAGCGCGATCTCCTGCACGCCGCCGGCGATCCGATCCGATCTCGCGCTGCCGCGGATGGTCCGCGCCCTGATCTCCACGATCTCCTCGATCGCCAGACCCCGGGCGATCCAGTCCGGCGGGTGGTCCGGATCGTCGATCATGAGGGGGCCGCCGCCGACCTTCGGGTACCCGAACGAGCCGACGAAGACCGATGGGGCGCTTCCCGTGTAGCGGTCCGTGGGCTTCACCCGCGCCTGGGCGTGGAACCTGCTCACGATCGGGCACCGCTCAAGCCCGCACAGCCCCCGCCCTTTGCACTCAGCGCATTGCATCACGCCCTCCGCGGCGATCCACGACGACCCGCACTCTCCCGGCCAGGTGCCGGAGCGCATCCTCCACCCACGCATCCCAGCTCCGGGGGTGGGGGCCGAGCGTCGCCGCCAGTTCACGCCCGACGTCGTCGTCCCGCCCGTCGGCCACCTCGACCACCACCGAGCCCGGGGCGAACCCGGCCGGGACGATCCCGTCGGCATCTCCATCCACCACGCCGAAGACCGGGATGCCGGCATGGGCGCAGATATGGCCGCAGATCGCGGTGGTGTCGTCGCCGATGGCGAGGATGCCGCATGTGCCGCGCTCGAGCTGTCCGTAGACGGTGTGCCCGCAGTGGTCGACGATCCGGATCTCGCCGAATTCCCCGATCCGATCCCCCGCTTTCGGCGGAGCGGTGCGGACCATTCCGCTCTTGCACCAGGCGGTCGTGACGTCCGGGGGGCCGGACCGGAGGAGCTTTTCGATGCCGTGGGGTTTTATCGCGATCCCTGATTCCGGCTCGATGGTCCCGTTCCGCCACGAGAGCCGGACCGTCTCCGCCGTCGCCGTCCCGATCACGATGCCGTTGACGAAGACCGCCTCGCCCGGGAGGCATCCCTGGATCTCCCGCACGCCTTCTTCCCGGGTGCGGGCGCTCGCCGCCGCCTCGATCGCAAAACCGGTGGTGCGTGCGATGCCGCGTGCGAGTGTCGGGTCGCCCCGGTTCCAGCAGTAGACGGTGCGGCCGGCGCACTCCACGTGGACGAGGCCCGTACCCTCGCCCAGCCGTTCCGCCACGATCTCGCCGAAGATCCTTCCGGACTCCGGCGTCTTCCCCCGGTTGACGAGGAACGAGCGTCCCCCGCACCCCCGCATCACGATGCTGGGCCTCTCGTCCGTGCAGACCACCGGCAGACCGGACTCTTCGGCGGCGGTTCGCGCCATCACCCCCGCCACGAGCACCTGCCGGGGTCGCACGCGGTCGATCAGCCAGGCGACGTCGCCACAATCGAAGGCCTCCGGCCCGTGGACCACCATGATGGTATCGTCAGTCGCTGCGATCATATCCGGCCCGGAGTTTTCCATGCACGATCGGGTTTACCGCCCTGACGTCTCCCGGGGAAGATACGGCAGGAGCGACGCTGCAAGCTTTGCGATGTCCATGGACTGCAGGATCACCCGTCCCGGCCCCGTCAGGGTGGTCAGGAACAGCCCTTCCCCGCCGAAGAGGACGGTCGAGACGCCGCCGGCGACCGCGATGCTGTAGTCGACGGTGCTGTCGAACCCGACGACGAGTCCGGTCTCCACCTTCACGACCTCGCCCGGTTCCAGCGCCATCTCGATCACGTCGCCGCAGCAGTGCAGGAACGCCATCCCGCTGCCGCTCATCCGCTGGAGGACGAACCCCTCTCCCCCGAAGAGCCCGGACCGTATCCGCTTGGTGAAGGCGATGTCCAGGTCGACGCCCTGCTCCGCGCAGAGGAAGGCGTCTTTCTGCGCGATGAACTCGCTGTTCTTCAGGTGCAGAGGGACGATCTTCCCGGGCACGTTGCCGGCGAAGGAGGCGAACCCACTCCCTCCCTGTGGGGTAAACTCGGTCACGAAGAGGCTCTCTCCGCTGACCATCCGCTTGAGCCCCTTGAAGAGCCCGCCCTTCATGAGGGTGTTCATCGCCACGTTTCCGCTCATGTTGACCATGGCGCCGGCCTCGGCGTAGATGCTCTCTCCCGGTGCCAGGCGGATGGTGACCATCTGCAGGTTGTCCCCGGTGATCTCGTACTGCATGTGATACTACCTTTCTGCAGTTCTTTCATTAATTATTGGTTCACTCCGGCAAAAACATGTGCATATCTGCCGGTATGGTATGCCGGTGCTCTGCTCGATTCTGCACGCGGACGATTCGTCCGGGCACCTCTCAACCCTCTGAATACATGGCGATGCTTCCGACTCCGAAGAGATCTTGGTGATCAGGTAACTTCCACCACCAACAAGGTTTCGTCAAGCATCAAAATCGATTAAGTCCTCGAATAAATCTCTCCCTCTACTGTTGTATCGCCATTCCATTTCCTGATGCAGTAGAGTAACTTCTGTCGGGAGAATACCATGGTGCTTGATCAGCCGCTCTTTAGCAAACGACCAGAACCCCTCGATTTCGTTGATATACACCTTCCCTTGTTTGAATTTATAGCGATGGTCGATGCTGAGATGACCTCCCGGGTCCCCGTGGAGGGGCGGGCGCAGCACCCCCCCTTCAGGTGCCGTTCCTGCTGCCGTTTCTTCCAGATCAGGCCCCTTCCGAAGCGATTTCCTCCATTCCCGTGCGGGCCGTGCCGGATCTTCATCCGCACCATCACCGCTCACCGGGCGCTCGTTTTTGCCGGGAATGCCGCCCGGATGCAGATGCAGATGCAGATGCATCCGCTGCCGCATCGGCATTCCCGGTCTTCCGATCGATCACACAGACCGCCTCGGATCGGTTTCGATGTCCACGATGACGGGACGGTTCATCCGCACCGCCTCCTCGACGGCGCCCCGCAGATCCTGCGAGCGACCGACCTTTATCCCCGCGCCGCCGCACAGCTCGGCATACGCGGCAAAGTCGGGGTTCAGCAGGTCGACTGCATACGCAGGGTAGTGCGCCTCCCGCTGCTCCTCCCGGATCATGGCCAGCTCGTGGTTGTTCAGGATCACCACGACCACGGGCAGGTCGTACTTCACTGCAGTGACGAAATCGCCCATGACCATGGAGAAACCCCCGTCGCCGGTGATGCAGACCGCCGTTCTGTCAGGATACGCCAGCTTCGCCGCAATGGCACCCGGCAGCCCGAAGCCCATGGTGCCGAGATAACCCGACATCACGAACTTCTGCCGCTTCATCCGGAAGTTTCGGCCGAACCACCAGCCGTTATCGCCGACATCGATGGCGATGACCGCATCCTCCGGGAGCGCCTCCGAGAGGACCTGCATGATGTACGGCGGCCGGACGGGTCTCGCCTCCGGGTCGGCCTCCGCAGCCAGGCGCTCGCTCCACGCCCGCTTCATCTCTGTCAGCCGCCGCCTGATCGCGTCGTCCTCCCGCGCACGCACCCGTTCTGCAAGCTGCGGCACGGCGACTGCGCAGTCGCCCCACAGGGCGGCGACGAACGGGTTTTTCCCGATCTGCAGGGGATCGATGTCGATCTGGACGACACGCTTCTCCGCGGGGATGCCTGTATACTCGGAGAAGCCCACCCCGCAGGTGATCAGGAGATCCGCCTCAGAGACGAGCACCCTGGCATGAGGGGTGCCGAGAGATCCGTGGATGCCCGCGAGCCACTCGTTGTCGTCCGGGAGGATGCCCTTCGCCCGGAACGTCGTGACGATCGGCGCCTTGATCTTCCCGGCGAGATCCAGAACCGCCTGCGCAGCCCCGCAGGCGCCGAACCCGGCCACGACGACCGGGCGCTCCGCGCCGTCGATCACCTCCACCGCCCGCTCCAGCGCATCCTCCGTGGGCGCGACGGAGACGTCCGGGATGCATGTCTCCCGCTCACAGAACTCCGCCTCCAGCGTCTCCCGCTGGATATCGGTGGGAACGGAGAGCTGGGCGACACCGCGGTTGACGATCGCGTACCGCAGTGCCGTGGTGAGGATCTTCACGGCGGTCGAGCGGTCTGCAACGGAATTGTTGAAGACCGTGATGGGGCGGAAGAACGCGTCTTGGTCGATCTCCTGGAAGCCCCCCGGCCCGGTGTACTGCGCCCTCACCTGCCCGTTCAGCGAGAGCACCGAGGCCCGGTCCTCTTTGGCATCGTAGAGCCCCGTCGCCAGGTTGGTGGCGCCGGGGCCTGCAATGGTCAGGCAGACGGCAATCCTGCCGGTGAGCTTGTTATACGCCGATGCCGCCAGTGCCGCCGTCTCCTCGTGACGCATGACGATGTACCGCGCCCTTTCGTTCCGCCTGACGGCATCGACGAGGGGGAGCGACGAACCCCCGGGCATGCCGAAGAAGAGGTGGACGCCCCATGCCTCAAGCTCCGACACCATGACATCCGCCACCGTGGATGCTTCAGAGGTATTCCTCTTCATTGATCTCCTCCTCCTCCTCCTCTTCGAGGCGTACGAACGCCTCCTTACCCACCCGGCAGCCGGGGCACCTCCAGCCCTCGGGCAGATCCCCAAACGGCGTTCCGGGGGGGATGCCAGCGGCGGTATCCCCCAGCTCCTCGTCGTAGACGTAATCACATACACTGCAGATCCACCGCGCCATGCCGCTCACTCCTGCACACGCCGGTCGGGCATACCTGAACTCATGCGATATAAAAATTCCGCACCGCCCGAGTCGGTGTGGTATCCCGAAATC
>DAQY01000090.1 GCA_002503105.1 Methanomicrobiaceae archaeon UBA206 | reverse complement strand
CGATGCCGAGCAGGAACCTGACGACGATGTAGACCGCGGTCTGCATGACCTGGGGGGAGAGGGTGCGGCAGAGGCGCCTCCATCCTGCGATGACGCCGCAGTCCTCCAGGATCATGATGGGGACGACGAAGTCGGTTGTGAGGAGGTGAACGACGCCGTAGACGACGAAGATCAGGAGGATGATCGGGAGTGCGGCGAGGAGGAGCACTGGCCAGGAGACCTGCGGGGAGAGGCTGCGGAGGGCGAGCACGACGACTCCGACGAACGCCAGCAGCAGGAGCACGAGCGCCAGTTCGAAGGCGAAGAGCCGGCCCCCCTCTCCGAGGCGTCGCCGGAAGGAGGGGTAGAGGACGACGCGCCCGGATGCCAGGCAGTCCACGAAGACGAACTGGACCACCGCGCCGATATAGATGAACGCCAGCGCGGCGATCAGCACGATCGCGATCAGAGACAGGGTACCGGGTTGCAGGACAGTCGGATCGATCACTCCCCCTCCCACGAACAGCGCAACCACTGCGAGGCGCAGCCACACTCCCCACCGGATAGGCCAGAGGAGCTCTCTGGTGCGTTTGAAGGCGCCGTCCAGTTCGCTGAATGCAAACATCTCGTCCGACATGCTCATTACGTGAGGGAGGGAGTTTCGTCCCTATAATACCTTCGCCCCGTCCGACCGTGGTTGCAGCGGCCGGCGGCCACGGAACCGCACGTCCCCGCCGAACGCGTCTTCCAACACCTTAATGTGAACAGTCCACCACATATACATCAATGATCCCGCTCATGCTCGATCTTTCCGGCAGGACCGTGATGATCTTCGGCGGGGGGAGCGTCGGTGCACGCAAAGCCGCATTCTTCCAGCATGAGGCGGAGGTGACGGTCGTCAGCCGCTCGTTCTCCCCGGCGATCGAAGCCCTCCCGGTTCGGCGCCGGCAGCTGGATCTGGCAGACCTCACCGACGATGGGATTCGGGCGCTCCTGGACGGGGTGTTTCTCGCCGTCGCCGCCACGCCGGATGCCGGGCTGAACGATCGGATCGGCAGGATCTGCCGCGAGCGGGGCATACTCTTCAACAACGCGTCGGGTGGACCCGGGGACGTCGTCATCCCCTCAGTGGTTCGGGGCCGCCGCTATGCGATCGCGATCAGCACCTTCGGCAGGAGCCCCGCCGTCCCGCGGTACCTGCGCAGAAGGCTCGAGCGTGAGTATGCGGATCTGGACCGGATGATCGAGCTGCAGGGGGATCTGCGGGCTCTCCTGAAGGAGACCGAGTCCTCGCAGGAGCAGAGGGCCGCAGCGCTCTGGAACGTGCTAAACGATGAAGAGATATGGGAGGCGCTCGAATCCGATTACGAGAGAGCACGAACGCTTGCGATAGCGAGGTATCTGCGTGCCTGAGACCGTCCAAACCCCGCTTGCGCTCGCCGGCCTGAGCCACCACACGGCAGATATCGCCGCGCTGGAGGCATTCCGCTTCCCCGACGAGGAGGCGTTCCTCCGCTCGGCGCGGGAACGCTTCAAGGGAGCGATGCTTCTCCAGACCTGCAACCGCGTGGAGGTGCTGGTGCAGGGCGATCCGCATACGCTCTCGGAGTTTCTGCAGGAGCAGGGTCGGAGCGGTTTCTTCGTCCTGCAGGGCGTCGATGTGCCCCGGCACCTCCTGGAGCTGGCATCGGGCGTCGACTCCATGATCGTGGGCGAGGACCAGATCCTCGGGCAGCTCCGGACGGCGCTGGCGGCATCGCAGCGGGTGGGCGCCTGCAGCACGATCATCGAGCTCTGCATCAACAAGGCGGTGCACGTCGGCGTCCAGGTGCGCCGCCGGACTCTGATCAACAAGGGGGCCGTGTCGATCGGCTCTGCGGCGGTGACCCTCGCCGAGAACCTGCTCGGAAGCCTGAAGAACCGGCATATCCTGGTCGTCGGGAGCGGCGAGATGGGGAGGCTGGTGGCGCAGGCGCTCGTCGCCAAGGATCTCACCGCCATCTACGTCACCAACCGCACACCCGAGCGCGCCGAGCTGCTCGCCCGCAAGATCGGCGGCAAGGCGGTCAGCTTCAGGGATCTCTACCGGTATATCGCCCTCTCCGATGTGGTCATCTCCTGCACCGCCGCACCGCACCCCGTGATCCATGCAGAGGGTATCCGCAAGGTGATGGCGGAGCGCTTCTGGCCGCTCGACGAGCACCCGCGCCACCTGATCCTCATCGATATCGCCCAGCCCCGCGACGTCGAGGAGGAGATCCGCAGCATCGACGGTGTCCATCTCTTCACCATCGACGACCTCCGGGAGATCAGCGACGCGAACCTGAACAGCCGGAGGAGCGAGGAGGAGCGGGCCAGACGCATCATCGACGAGGAGCTCGACCGCTGCGTCCGCCTCCTCCGGCGGGCGGCGTCGGACGAGAGCCTTGCCCACCTCTATACCTGGGCGGAGTCCATCAGGGTGCGGGAGCGGGACCGGGCTCTGCATCGCCTGGGGCGGGAGGATGAACGGACGGTCGAGGTGCTGGACGACCTGACACGGGCGCTCACGAAGAAGCTCCTGGCCGACGTGACCACATCGATCCGGTCCAGCGCCGAGTGTGGCGACGTGAAGACAGCAGAAGCCCTTGTACGGGCGATCACGCGGGGTGAGCTATGTTTCCGCAACGACGAATGAGACGATTGAGACAGAGAATAATTCAGCCTCTCCTGAGAGAGACAGCACTTACAAAGGCGGATCTGGTTGCGCCGATCTTCGTGGACGAATCGATCCGCGAGCCACGCCCCATCCTGTCCATGCCGGGGCAGTTCCGCCACCCTCTCGGCGGCGTCGCCGACCACGCCCGACGTCTCTGGGAGGCGGGGCTCCGGTCGATCATCCTCTTCGGCATCCCGGCCACAAAGGACAGCGCCGCGAGCCGGGCATCCGCCCCCGACGGCGTCGTCCAGCGCGCCGTCCGCTCCATCAAGGACGCAGTGCCGCAGATGGTGGTCTGCACCGACGTCTGCGCCTGCGAGTATACCGATCACGGCCACTGCGGCATCGTCGGGGAGACCCGCGGCGGTACCGATCTCCTCAACGATCCGTCCCTCGCGTTGATGCAGACGATCGCTCTCTCCCATGCGGAGAGCGGCGCCGACGTCGTCGCCCCTTCCTGTATGCTGGACGGAATGGTGCAGGCGATCCGGCATGCACTCGACGATGCCGGGCACCAGGACGTCCTGATCATGGCCTACTCCACCAAATTCGCGAGCGCCCTCTACGGCCCCTTCAGGGGTGCGGCAGACTCGGGCTACGCCTTCGGGGATCGGACGACCTATCAGATCGACCCGGGGAACGCCCGCGAGGCGGTGCTGGAGTCGGAGCTGGACGCGGCCGAGGGCGCCGATATCCTGATGGTCAAACCCGCCGGGCTCTACCTTGACGTGCTGGCATCGCTGACCGCCTTCGGGCTGCCGGTTGCGGCGTACCAGGTGAGCGGCGAATACGCCCAGATCAAGGCGGCGGCAGAGCGTGGATGGCTGGACGAGCGTGCGATGGTGGCGGAGAGCCTGACCTGCATCAAGCGGGCGGGCGCAGACCTGATCATCACCTACTTTGCAGAAGACGCGGCGAGGTGGCTGGATGAGGAGCGATGATCTCTTCGAGCGGGCGAAGACCCTGATGCCCGGCGGCGTCTCCAGCCCGGTCCGCGCGATCAGGCCGTATCCCTTCTATACGGCGCGTGCGGCAGGCTCACGGCTCACCACGGTCGACGGGAGGGATCTCATCGACTGCTGCCTGGGGTACGGCCCCCTGATCCTCGGGCATGCGCACCCGGAGATCCGCGAGGCGTTGCTGCGCCAGCTGGAGAAGGGCTGGCTGTACGGCACCCCCACGCCCCTCGAGCTGGACCTTGCGGGCCTGATCGTCGGCGATCATCCGGGCGTGGAGACGATCCGGTTCGTCTCCACGGGGTCGGAGGCGACCATGGCGGCGATACGGCTCGCCCGGGGCTACACCGGAAGGAGCGACATCGTCAAGGTGGAGGGGGGATTCCACGGGGCGCACGATGCGGTGCTCGTCAGGGCGGGATCAGGCGCGACCACCCTCGGCGTACCGGACTCGGCCGGTGTGCTGCCCGATCTGGTGGCGCACACCCGCCAGGTACCGTTCAACGACCTCGAGGCGCTGGAGGCGATCCTCTCCCGGAACGAGGATGTGGCGGCATTCATCCTCGAACCGATCATGGGGAACATCGGCCTGGTTCTCCCAGATTCGGGTTATCTCGCCGGCGTGCGGGAGATCACCGCCGCACACGACGTCCTTCTGATCTTCGACGAGATAATCACCGGCTACCGGGTTGGCATCGGCGGTGCGCAGGTGCGGTACGGCGTGACCCCCGATCTCACCACCTTCGGCAAGATCATCGGCGGCGGCCTGCCCATCGGTGCGTTCGGGGGGCGGCGTGACATCATGGACCTGATCGCGCCTGCCGGACCGGTCTACCAGGCGGGCACCTTCAGCGGCAACCCGGCGACCCTCGCTGCCGGGTGTGCCACGCTGCGCCACCTCCATGCGCACCGGGACATCTACCGGAGGCTCGATGAGCAGACACGCGCGATCGGGGAGCAGGTGTGCGATCGGGGCGAGGGGTCCTTCGTACAGATGGGCTCCATGTTCAAGTACTTCTTCCGGGACGCACCGCCGCGGAACTACCGCGAGGTGAAGGAGTGCGATACGGCAGCATTCGGGCGGTTCTGGTTCTCGATGCTGGAAGCGGGCATCTTCCTCCCGCCGTCGCAGTTTGAGACGAACTTCCTCTCTGCGGCGCATTCGGAACAGGACGTCGAGCAGATCGCGGCAGCATACGTACAATGTCTCTACGGATAGGTACACGGGGAAGCGCCCTTGCAATGGCGCAGACCGAGCGGGTCGCCCGGCAGCTTGCAGATCGGGGCATCGAGACGGAGATATCCATCATCACGACCGAGGGCGACGCCGCGACCGGCGTCCCGCTCCACGAGATCGGGGGCCAGGGGGTCTTCGTCCGTGCGCTCGACGACGCCATCCTCCGGGGGGAGATCGATGCGGCGGTACACAGCATGAAGGACATTCCGGCAGCCCGCCCCTCGGGGCTCGTCTGCTGTGCGGTGATGGAGCGGGATTCGCCGGCGGATTTTCTCGCCTACGAGGGATCGATCGACGACGTCTGCGTGGTCGGTTCATCGAGCACCCGGCGCCGGGCGCAGATCCTGCGGTTCGACCCGTCGGTCAGGGTCGAACCGCTGCGCGGCAACGTGGACACGCGGATCAGAAAACTGCGGGAGCGGCAGTACGACGCGATCGTGCTGGCGGAAGCGGGGATCGAGCGGCTCGGCTACCGGCTCTCCGGCGATCGGCTCCCGATCGACCAGTTCGTCCCGTCGCCGAACCAGGGGGCCGTCGCCGTCGTCTGCAGGGACGATCCCTCCCTGATCGAGACGCTGTCCACGCTTGACCATGCCGGAACGCGTTTCGACATCGAGATCGAACGCGCCGTCATGGATGAGATCGGCGGCGGGTGCTTCACGCCCCAGGGCATCTACTGCAGCGGCGGGAACCTCGTCGCCGAGGTGC
Organism: Methanomicrobiaceae archaeon UBA206; assembly: GCA_002503105.1. Lineage (GTDB taxonomy): Archaea > Halobacteriota > Methanomicrobia > Methanomicrobiales > Methanoculleaceae > UBA206. Next base: position 9,984 of record DAQY01000090.1, on the reverse strand, counting down.
TCGCGCTCGACGGCACGAGATGGGAGCGGGTCGAACAGCGTGTCAGGACGCTCGAGGAGGCGCGGGAGTGCGGGCGTGCCCTCCGCAGCGCTGCGGAGGGCCTGATCAGGGAAGCGTACGAGTCGCTGGGAGTGAAGAGATGACGGGAAAGGTGTACCTCGTGGGCTCCGGCCCGGGGGGCGTCGGACTGCTGACTCTCCGTGCGCGGGAGGTGATCGACCGGGCGGACGTGATCCTCTACGACCAGCTCCCGGGAGCGGAGATCCTTGCGACGCTCCCGTCTCATGCGGAACTGATCGACTGCGGCAAATACGGCGGCGCCCACACCCTGGAGCAGCACGAGATCGAGGACCTGATGATCGCCCGGGCGAAGCAGGGACGGACGGTCGTCCGGCTGAAGGGGGGGGACCCGTTCCTTTTCGGGCGCGGCGGGGAGGAGCTCGAGGCGCTCCGGAAGCACAGAATTCCGGTCGAGGTGGTGCCGGGCGTCACCAGCGCCATCGCCGTTCCCGAGTGCGTCGGCATCCCGGTGACGCACCGGAAGTACGCATCATCGGTGACGATCATCACCGGCCATGAGGACCCCGCGAAACCGGAGTCCGCGCTGGACTGGGAGACGTTCGCCCGGCAGAAGGGCACCCTCGTGATCCTGATGGGCGTGAAGAACCTGCCCGCCATCGCCGCCGCGCTCGTGGAGAGGGGGAAGGACCCGGCCACGCCGGTCGCCGTCATTGAACGGGGCATCCGGAAGGACCAACGGGTCACCGTGGGGACGCTTGCGACCATCGTCGACCGTGCCCGCGAGGCGGGCGTTGCGCCCCCCGCCGTCATCATCGTCGGCGATGTGGTGAATCTCTACGACGAGAACGCCGTCCCCGAGCAGGGTTCTCTCTGAACCATCAGGCGGAGGCCGCCCGGTCTGAACGGGTGCAGGCAGAAGATACAATTACCTGCAACGCTCAATATATAGCGGAGAGGACCGATTCCATCCTGCGGCTACGAGGCAGAATCATGCGGAGTGAGAGCGTTAAAAAAGGCTATCACAGGGCTCCCAACCGAGCGCTGCTGCGCTCTCTGGGCGTCACCGACAGGGAGATGGACCTCCCGTTCATCGGGATTGCGAACGCGTACAGCACCATCGTCCCCGGGCATACGCACCTGCGAACGATCTCGGCGAAGGTGGGCGAGGGGATCGCGGCGGCCGGAGGCGTTCCCTTCGAGTTCGGCGTCATCGGCGTCTGCGACGGGATCGCGATGGGGCATGAAGGGATGCGCTACTCGCTCCCGTCGCGCGAGAACATCGCGGACGCCGTCGAGCTGATGGTGGAGGCGCACCGGTTCGATGGACTGGTATGCGTCGGCACCTGCGACAAGATCGTGCCGGGCATGCTCATGGCAGTGGCCCGCTGCAACGTCCCTGCGGTCGTCGTCACCGGGGGCCCCATGCTGTCGGGATACACGGCAGGGCGGGAACTCTCGCTCATCGACATCTTCGAGGGCGTGGGTCGGGTTGCCGCCGGCGCCATGAGCGAGGAGGAGCTCGCGGAGCTCGAATGCTGCGCGATGCCGGGATGCGGCAGCTGCCAGGGCCTCTACACGGCGAACACGATGGCCTGCATCACCGAGGCGGTCGGCATGTCCCTGCCGGGCTGCGCCGCCGTCCCTGCCGTGGATGCGGCGAAGCTGCGCATCGCAAGGGAGAGCGGAGAGCGGGTGGTCGATCTGGTGCGTGAGAACGTCCGACCCCGCGACATCATCACGGCCGCCAGCCTGAGAAACGCTGTCAGGGTAGATATGGCGCTCGGCGGATCGACCAACACCGTGCTGCACCTGATGGCGGTCGCCCGGGAGGCGGAGGTCCCCCTCGACCTCGATGTCTTCAATTCGATCGGAGAGCAGATTCCGCATATCTGCCACATGCAGCCCGCCGGTCCGCACTCCATGCTCGCACTCTACCGGGCCGGCGGCATCCCGGCGGTGCTGCAACGGCTTGCACCGTACCTGGAGGACTGCCCGACCGTCTCGGGGCTGTCCACGCGGACGATCGCAGAGCGGGCGGCGGTCACCGACGCTGGGGTGCTGAAGACCGTCGACGAGCCGGTCAGCCCGGCGGGAGGCCTGAAGATCGTGCGGGGAACGCTCGCCCCTGACGGTGCCGTGGTCAAGTGCGCGGCGGTGCCGCAGGAGATGTGGCGGCACCGCGGACCCGCCCGGGTCTTCGACGGGGAGCAGGATGCGATGGCTGCGATTCTCCGCCGCGAGATCGACGAGGGGGACGTGGTGGTGATCCGGTACGAAGGGCCCCGGGGCGGCCCCGGGATGCCGGAGATGCTCTCCCCGACCTCGGCCCTGATGGGCCTCGGCTACGTGCAGGTGGTGCTGGTGACCGACGGGCGTTTCTCCGGCGGCACGAGGGGTCCCTGCATCGGTCACGTGGCGCCCGAGGCGGCGGCGGGAGGCCCGATCGCGCTGGTGCGGGAGGGCGACGAGATCGACGTCGACCTCCACGAGAAACGGCTGGATCTGCTCGTCGATCCCGAAGCGCTCGAAGAACGGCGGAGAGAATGGAAACCCCCCTCCCGCCGCATCCCCGGCGTGCTGGGTCGGTACGCCCGCACCGTAGAGCAGGCGAATCTGGGCGCAGTGCAGAGATGATCTCCACTTTCTTTTCATTTCTACGGTTCTGTGCGCCGGAGAACCGTTTCGCATACTTTAATTAATTCCGGACGATAATTCTTGGTTCGGGCTACATCGGAACGGATGCCTGCCAACGACGAATGGTGCATACGCATGATCGACAGATTCCTTGACGGAAACAAGAGGTTTATTGCGGAAGACTTCAGAAAAAACGAGGACCACTACCGGAGCCTTGCATCCGGTCAGAGTCCGACGGTGCTCTGGATCGGGTGCTCCGACTCGCGCGTCAACCCCGAGCGGATCACCGGTGCGCGGGCGGGTGAGATCTTCGTCCAGAGGAACATCGGGAACATCGTTCCGATCCACGACTGGAACTTCGCCACCGTGCTCGAGTACGCCGTCAACCACCTGAAGGTCGACGACATCGTTGTCTGCGGCCACTCCGACTGCGGCGCCATGAAGGCGCTCGACGCAGAGAGCGCAGACGCGTACATCCCGCTCTGGCTCAACAACGCCACCGAAGCCAGAACCCGGGTGGATGCCAGGATCAGAAAACCGGTGACGCCGGAGGAGCAGAAAGAGCGCAGGCGGTTGATCGAGCTCGAGAACATCAGCGTGCAGATCGAGCACCTCCGCACCTACCCGCCCGTCAGGGCGGCGGAGAAGGAGGGGCGCATCCAGATTCACGGGCTGTACTTCGATCTCGAATCCGGCGAACTGATGGAGGTCTGCTGAACCTACTTCAGGGCATACTCGATCTCCTCTTTTATCAGATCCAGAGAGATTCGCCCGATCGACGTGACCCTCCCGTTCACGAGGACGATCGGTATGGGCGGATGGCGCTCTTCGATGATCGCCCTGACATGCTCCGGCATCGCCTCATCGATGAGCGTCATCAGAATCTCCACCCGGTCGCCGTACTCCCTCTCCAGCTCGTCGCGCAGGGCGCTGACCGCATCGATCATACGATTTGAGGGGTAGCAGACCTCAAGCCCGCAGGACCGCGTCTCATCGCAGGGGAACGGTCCGCACTCCGATTCGGAAAGCCCGACGATCTCAACGGTGACGTCAGCCATACACCCACATCGGGGGTGCCCGATATATATTATTAGCCTTCGTCCCGGCGTGGCCGCGGCACCCCGGGCAGGGTCAGGAGGAGGTAGCTTGAATCAGCGAGCGCATCGCCGCTCTCACCCGCCTCGCAGGGCCTTCGATCGACCCGCACGTCCCGCCGAACGTCCATACCGTCCACCGGTATCTCGCCTGCAGGCCGGATGCCTGGGTTCGCGGGAAAGGCTCGCGTCACCGTCACCACGCACTCGAAGGGCCCGGTTCCCGTCCTCCCGGCAACCGGGATCAGCAGCCCCGCCCCCTCCACCCGCCTCCCCGGCACGTGCTGCCTGGCGTGGAGCCACTGGCACCGATCCATGGCGGCTTTCAGACCCGCCGGGACGGTGTTTGCGTGGACCGGCGTACTAGATCATCAGAACGGATGCCTGCTCGATCGCATGGTGTCGTCTTCGACGGGACAGGAACCGACGTTGTAACAGGCATAGCACCCGATGCACGGGGTGATCCGCATCTCCTGCAGGTAGAAGGTGCGGGCCGGCTTCCCGAGCCGTGCGGCCTCGTCGGCGCACCGGCCCGCGAGGACGGCCAAGTTGCCGAAACGGCGGGGGCTCCGCTCCCCTGGAGGACGACGACATCGTGCGCGGCGCCCGGCAGACGCATCGTGGCGGAAGGTACGGGTTTCAGATACCGTTCGGGGCGCGCCGCCACGTCGTAGGCGAGCCGGGCGAACACGATCTCTGCGACTTCTCCGGCGTCGAAGAGCGTGCCCGGCGGCTGCTCGTACGAGTTGAGCGCATAGCGGTACACGATCTCTGCGCCGCGATGGATCTCCACGATGTATCTCTGCATGCCCGGGTAGATGCGGGAGAGATCTCCGCCGATGAGGATGATTGCGAACGTCCCGTCGTCGGTATCCACCGTGCGGCTCTTGATCGGTACTGCGCCGTCGCCCATCAACACGGATCCGGCACTCCCCCACATGAAGATACCGGGTGCATTTCCTCCGGTTCGGGGGTTTTTCGCAGCGCCCCGGTCTGTCCGGCGGCGCTATCCGTCACTACCGTTAATAAAGGTGCCGCGCCCATATAGTATGGTCAATTCATGAAGGCGGTTCTGGGTCTTGAAGACGGTACGTTTGTGATTGGAAAGGGTTTCGGTGTTGAAGGGAGCTGTTCTGGTGAACTCGTCTTCACCACGCAGATGACCGGCTACATGGAAGCGCTCACGGATCCGAGTTATGCTGGCCAGATACTGATGTTTACCTACCCTCTGATCGGCAATTACGGGGTTGACGTCCAGAACTTTGAGAGCGGGCGGGTCCATGCGCAGGGCTGTGTTGCGCGTGAGATCTGCGCGGCGCCCACGGCGCAACCGTCGGTTGCTCGGTACTTTGAGGATAACGGACTTCTCGGGATCAGCGGCATCGATACGCGCAGGCTGACGAACAAGACGCGGGTGAACGGGACGCTGCGGGCCTCCCTCATCGTCGGCGACGATGACGGTGAGGAGGCGGTCAGGCGTGCACGCGCCGTGCCTGATATTTCAGAACTGGATCTTATCGGTTCGGTCTCGTGCAGCGCACCCTACCGGCTGCCGGGCAGCGGCAAGCGGATCGCCGTGATAGATCTCGGTCTTAAACGGCATATCCTGGAAAGTCTCGCCAGGCGGGGCGCCGACATCCACGTCTTCCCGTACGACGCCACGTCGGGCGATATCGCCGCCTGCGACCCGGACGCCCTCTTCATCAGCAACGGTCCGGGCGATCCTCGCAGGGCGACGGACGCCATCCGGTGCGTCCGGGACCTCGCCGGCGAGCTGCCGATCATCGGCATCTGCATGGGCATCCAGGTGGCCGCGCTTGCGCTGGGGGCGAAGACGTACAAACTGAAGTTCGGGCACCGCGGGACGAACCAGCCGGTTCGATACAAAGACGGCGGCATCTACATCACGACGCAGAACCACGGGTTTGCCGTGGATGCATCGACGCTGCCCGAGGGCTGCGAGGTCTCGTACACGAACGTCAACGACGGCACGGTGGAGGGATTCGAGAACAGGGATCTCGCCATCACCTGCGTGCAGTTCCATCCCGAGGCCCATGGCGGCCCCCTTGATACGGAAGCGCATTTCTTTGACAGAATCTACCGGAGGATCCCGTAATGCCGAAGAAGCCTCACATTAAGAAGGTCCTCCTCATCGGCTCGGGCCCCATCCAGATCGGCCAGGCGGCGGAGTTCGATTTCTCGGGTTCGCAGGCGTGCCGGGCGCTGCGCGAGGAGGGCGTGAAGGTCGTTGTGGTCAACTCGAATCCTGCAACGATCCAGACCGATCCCGATATGGCGGACGTCATCTACGTTGAGCCGCTCCGGGCGGAGATCATCGCGAAGATCATCGGGAAGGAGAGACCTGACGGGATCCTCTCCGGAATGGGCGGGCAGACCGGCCTGAACATGACCGCGGAGCTGGCGGAGATGGGTGCGCTCGACGGCGTGGAGATCCTCGGAACCCCGCTCGAGGCGATCTACCGGGGGGAGGACCGCGAACAGTTCAGGGACCTGATGAACGCGATCGGGGAGCCTGTCCCGAGGAGCATGATCATCGAGAGCGTGGACGAGATCGACGCGGCGGTCCGTGAGGTGGGGCTTCCCGCCATCATCCGCCCCGCCTACACGCTGGGCGGCTCCGGCGGCGGGGTGGCGCATACCCCTGAGGAGATGCGGCGTATCGTTGAGATCGGGCTTGCACGCTCCAGAATTCACCAGGTCCTCGTCGAAGAGAGCGTCGCCGGGTGGAAGGAGATCGAGTTCGAGGTCATGAGGGATTCGGCGGACACCTGCATCATCGTCTGCGGCATGGAGAACGTCGATCCCATGGGCATCCATACGGGGGAGAGCGTGGTCGTGGCCCCGATCCTCACGCTCCGCGACGACGAGTTCCAGATGCTGCGGAGCGCCGCCATCAGGATCATCCGGGCGCTCGACGTGCAGGGAGGCTGCAATATCCAGTTCGCGTACCGCGACGGGGAGTACCGCGTCATCGAGGTGAACCCCCGCGTATCCAGATCGTCGGCGCTCGCGTCGAAGGCGACCGGCTACCCCATCGCGCGGGTGGCAGCGAAGATCGCGATCGGGCTGCGACTGGACGAGATCATGAACACGGTGACCGGCGCCACCCCCGCCTCCTTTGAGCCCGCCATCGACTACGTGGTGGTGAAGGTGCCCCGGTGGCCTTTCGACAAGTTCAAGACCGCCGACCGGACACTGACGACGGCGATGAAGAGCACCGGCGAGGTGATGGCGATCGGACGGAGTGTCGAAGAAGGCTTTAAGAAGGCGCTCCGCTCCCTCGACACCGATGTGAAGCGGCACACGAGCGCGAACGAGATCCGGATGATCCTGACGCGGCCGACGGATGAGCGCTTTTCCTGCCTCTTCGACGCCTTCAGGGTCGGTTTTACGGTCGACGAGGTCGCGCAGATGACTGCGATCACTCCGTTCTTCCTGGAAAAGGTCAGGAACATCGTGGACCTTGAGAAGACACTGCAGACAAGGTTTACGCCGGAGGACGTGCGGCTCGCGAAACGGTGGGGCTTCACGACCGAGGAGATCAGCGAGCTGTCGGGCAGGAGCGAGGGCGAGATCGAGGCGCTTGCCGGGGCCCCGACCTACAAGATGGTGGACACGTGTGCAGCAGAGTTCCCGGCGACCACGCCCTACTTCTACTCCACATGGGAGGACGAATGCGAGCTCACCAGGAGCAGCGCGAAGAAGGTGCTGATCTTGGGTTCAGGCCCCATCCGGATCGGTCAGGGGATCGAGTTCGACTACTGCACCGTCCATGCCGTGATGGCGCTCCGTGAGGAGGAGGGCATCGAGGTGCACATCGTCAACAACAATCCTGAGACGGTCTCGACCGACGCCGATACATCGGACCGCCTCTTCTTCGAGCCGATGCAGCTGGAGGACGTCGTGAACATTCTCAAGAAGGACGACTACTACGGCGTCATGGTGCAGTTCGGCGGCCAGAACTCGGTGAACCTCGCCGTGCCGCTGGATGCTGCGATCAGGCGCCTCGGCCTGACCACGCGAATCCTGGGGACCAGTCCGGACGCCATGGACATGGCCGAGGATCGCGACCGGTTCAGCCAGCTCTTAAACGACCTGCAGATCCCGAGCCCGCCGAACAGCTCGGCGTACTCGGAGGAGGAGGCGCGCGAGATGGCCGCCAGGATCGGTTACCCCGTACTCGTCCGTCCGAGTTACGTCCTTGGGGGGCGGGCGATGGAGCTCGTCCACGACGAGGCGGAGCTGAAGAGCTACATCGAGGAGGCGGTCCGGGTGAGCCGAAAGCATCCGGTCTTGATCGATTCGTTCCTCCAGAACGCCATCGAGATCGACGTGGACGCGGTCTGTGACGGTACCGACGTGCTGATCGGCGGCATTATGGAGCATATCGAGGAGGCGGGCGTCCATTCCGGGGATTCGGCCTGCGTGATCCCGCCGCAGTCGCTCTCCGAGGACGTAGTGCGGACGGTGCAGAGCTACACGAAGAAGATCGCACTCGGGCTCGGCGTGGTCGGGCTGATCAATATCCAGTATGCAGTCAAGGACGGCGTCGTCTACGTGCTGGAGGCGAACCCGCGGGCGAGCCGGACTGTCCCCTTCGTCTCCAAGGCGACGGGCATCCCGCTCGCGAAGATAGCGGCGAAGGTGATGCTCGGAAAGAAGCTCGCCGATCTCGGTGTCGCTGAGTGGAGGATCGACCATGTGGCAGTCAAGGAGGTGCTCCTGCCCTTCAACAAGCTGCCCGGCGTCGATACGGTGCTCGGACCGGAGATGAAGAGCACCGGCGAGGTGATGGGGATCGACTACGACTTCGGGCGATCGTTCTACAAAGCGTGCATCGCGGCGGGCAACGAGCTCCCCGTGCAGGGCAACGTCTTCATCTCGGTCACCGACGAGCAGAAGGAAGAGGTGGTGCCGATCGCCCGGACGCTGCAGAGCCTCGGGCTGACGCTCTTCGGCACCGGCGGGACGGTGGAGTTCCTCGGCCAGTACGGCATCGAGGCGAACCTGGTGCGGAAGGTGCAGGAGGGCTCCCCGAACGTGATTGACATGATGCGCAACGGCGGCATCAGCCTGATCATCAACACGCCCGCCGACAAGGCGTCCCGTCAGGACCATCTCCAGATCATGCGGGCCGCCATCGACTACAGCATCCCGTACATCACCTCCCTGCAGGCGGCGCGGGCGGCCGCGATGGCGATCGACGCGATCAAGCGTGCGGAGATCACGATCGAGCCGCTGGGGCACTATATCGGGGTGGAGTGATCCGTGCCGGAGGGGGGCGACCTCCCCCTCCGGCACCGGTCTTTTTTTCCAGAAGCCTATGCCGCCGGTGATGCCGCCTCCCTGCCCCCGGCGGCAAGCCCGTAGAGGATGCCGAGGATGCCGAAGATCACGGCGTAGATGCCGAGCACCCAGACGATCGTGACCGCGCCGAGGAGCGGGTAGAAGAGCAGGACGCCCCCGAAGACCACCGAGACGATGCCAAGGAGCACGAGGAGCAGCCGGTTGCCCCTGCCCGTCGGAGTGAACGCGGCGACGAAGTCGCCGATACCGGTGACGATGGCCCAGAGTGCGATGATGATGACGATGAGTGCCGTAAACAGCGCCGGAAAGATCAGGGTGAAGATCCCGATGAGGATCCCGACGACTGCGAGGAGTGCGACCGACCACTTTGCTCCGCCGGCCAGGCCCGGTGCGGCGGCTCCCGCGACGAGTGCGAACGCCGATACGATGATGGCAAAGAAGCCGAAGAAGTATACAAGGGTCTCGAGAACGACGGCCGGCCATATGATGGCGGTGATCCCGAAAAGAAGTGCGATGAGGCCTCTTAGGATATAATACCATTTCATCTGATTCCCGTTCATGGTTGCCCTCCAGGGACGGGGCAGCATACGGTGCTCACCATATTTATGCTATGAGGGCGGTCTTCGCTGGTGGGGAGATGTCTGCCGATGAGGGAATACCCGGCCTCTCTATTCTGTCGTGGTTCCACTATGACCTCTTTTGGGAAGGTGGACCGTGGTGGCAATCTTCAGGGGTGGGTATCCCTCCCCCGGACGACTGCTCCTTTAATCCCGAGGTCATCCCAAAACTCTCTGACGGGAGGGGGACACCCGTCGCACTTACTTCGAAGATGCTTGCGCATCTTCTCATGTGCCTGCCGTTCCGCCAGGCACAGCTCGAAGAACTGAACGATCATACTGCTCAGATC
>DAQY01000096.1:29654-43194 GCA_002503105.1 Methanomicrobiaceae archaeon UBA206 | reverse complement strand
GAGCACCGATCAGGTGCGAACGTCTCTCTCCCCCTGCGTGGCGATCGGCCGCCCCGGTCCCCGGAGTCCGAGAACGCCCGCGGGATTAAAACCCGCTGGCCACCTGCAGAGATCTTCCGCAGAGCCGAAATAACCTCATTAAAGGAGAGATCCTGCCGGTTCGTGGATGGAACCCGGGTGGTTCGGTACGTCAGCTCCCGGTCGAAGTCTCCGTGGCGCCGCTCGCTGCCGATGTTGCCAGCGCCGCGCGCAGAGCGGCCTTCAGCTCCGTTGCGGACTGGCACCGCTCTGCAGCGTCCTTTGCCAGGCACTTTGCGATGATCGGATCGAGCGCCTCAAGACCGGGGCGGCGCTGCGACGGGAGGGCGGGCTGTTCGTTCAGGATCGCCGAGCTGGTAGATATCAGTCCGCGCATCGATTCTGCCGAACTGCTTCGGTGCGATCTGTTGTGCGATCTGTTCCGGTGCGGCGCAGGCGAGTGAGAATCCGACCATGCTCGTTTCGCGGCCTTTCGCGACGATCTTGCCCATGCCCCAGTCGGTGATCTTCGGCGTTCCGCTGTCGGTGAGGAGGATGTTGTGGGGGCTTGATGTCGCGGTGGATCACACCCAGACCGTGGGCGTAACTCCAGGCCGGCGGCGATGCCGCCGGACACGGCAGCGGTATCGCCGTCCTGCGCGCTGTCGACAGCCGGCTGAAAGCTCAAGTCTCCCCCAATCCCGGCGCCTGCAGTACGGACGGCGGCCTGCACGGGGGAGAGCAGGCAGACGAGAACCAGAAGCATCATGAGAACGCCGCGGCGCACCATGTCGATCACCCCGTCTGGGTATGCGCTCCCGGATGCGCGAATCTGGCGATTCAGGGAGCGTCGCCCTCCTCTGCCAGCGGCAGCTTCGGCGTGACGAAGGGCAGGGGCGCGCCCATCACCCCTTTCGCGAGCTCGATAAGGTCGCCGTCGCGCAGCTCCTGCCGCCTGTTCCGCTCCAGCGGTGCACCGTTCAGGAAGGTTCCGCCGGTGCTCCCGCAGTCTTCGACGTACCAGCCGCCGTCCCTCCGGGAGATCCTGGCGGGGCTTTGATACGCGGGTGACGGCGCCGTACTCCTCGCCGAGCACGATGTCGTGCTCCGGGTCGTACCGGTCGGCCGCGTCCCGATCGACCCTTCCGACAGCGACGGTCCCCCTCTGCAGCGGGAAGACCTTCCCGTCTTCCGCCCCGCCGAGGAGGATGACAAGGGGGTGACGCCCGAAGAACTCCTCAGAGACCGTGCCCTTCACCGCTTCAAGCTTCGCGCCCGGATCGGCGTCCGTGAGGGTGAACCTGATGCTGGAGAAGGTACCCAGGTTCCTGATGATCGCCTCCATCCCCCCGGCACCAGGGAGTACTTCCACACCGGGTGGACGCCTTTGGCGGTCGGGCGGGAGAACCCCGCCTCCTTTCCTGACGACGCCGATGCTGAGCAGTCTGTCCAGGTGCTTCCTGGTGTTCTCGTAGCTCGTCCGGATCTCCGACGAGATCTGCCGGACGTTCCTGGGCGTTCTTTCGAGGACCTTCAGGATCTTCAGGATCTTCAGGCGGGTGCCGCTCGAGAGCACGTCCAGGTATGCGGACGGCTCTTCCAGTTCGTCAACATCGTCGCTGAGAATGAATGTTTTTGAAGTATCTTTTTGAAGTATCGCCGCCGATCATAGGTCTCCTCGACGCATCGCCTTTTTGCCAACCATAGTATCATGGATCGTCTGCCTGAATAAGATTGTGTCGTCTGGCGGTTTGGCGACGGCACCGAACGGTTTGCCGGGCCTGCACAGATACCCGCCCGGTTCAGACGTCGGCGCACCCTGGCGGTATCGGCGCCTTGACCAGCGGCTCTTCCTGCGGGATTGCGGCCACAGAGACGACGGATGTATGGTCGTCGAACCAGCCCGCCTCCGGATTCCGCATACGGATCAGGAACATCCCGACGCTTTCGCCCTCCGCAGCCTGGTGGTACTTGAAGCAGATACGGGCAGCGTCGAGCCTGAGCACCTCGATCTTCCCGGTGCGGTGCGACATCACGTACCGTGCCCGCTTTGCGAGTCCGGAACACTGCATTTTTACACGTTCGAAGATTCGGGACATCTCTTCTACCGGAACGACGAAGTGCTGGTTGTCCAGCGTGGGGCGGCATTGGAAGACATGGGAGGGGGGGTAATCCGGCGAACGAAAGGGCCCTGAACAGCCTGGCGAGCACGTCCGGGTCATCGTCGATGCCGCGGAGCAGCGGCGTCCGGTTTGCCGTGCTCGCCCCTGCCTTCCGGAGCAGATCGATCGCTCTGATCGCCGCGTCGGTCAGCTCTTTTGGATGGTTGAACTGCGTCAGGATGTATATCCGCTTTCTCTCCGAGCTGTACGTCCGGATCATGCTGGGGAGCTGGGGAATCGTTGATGATCCGGAAGGGGTTGTACGCAGGCATCTCCGTACCCATCCGGATGATGTCAACGTGGAGAATTTCTCGAACTTTCCGGACAATCTTCTCCAGGCGGGGCGTCGGGAGAAACAGGAGGTTGCCGCCCGTGAGCAGTACGTCGGTGATCTCCTGATGTCGGTGTATATATGCCGGTCCGCTGACAGGTCGCGGGCGACTCCTCGTCTCCTGTTCATGAACAGGCGCTTTCGGAAGCAGAACGGCATAACCCGCCGCACTGGTCGTACCTGTGCTGCATGCCGGACGCCACTGAATACATGGCTTCTTTCGAGGCATCGAGTGTGCCCCAGTCCTGCAGTTCACGCTGTTGCGGTATCAAGATCCGGCGGATGGGATCGTCGGGTGCAGAGCGCGCTTCCTGGACGCCAGAAACGACCGCCTGTGGTAATCGCACGAGAATAGGGAATCGATCCCGCCACGTGGCACACTCTCTCCTGATATTCATCCCCTGTTGTGAACAGAAGCAGCCGAGCCCGGCGTTTCTGCACACCGCCGGGGATCATTTTATTAGCGTGCGCTGTCATGGTGCAGGTTCATGGCAGGCGCGATCGATCCGCTGCAGCAGAGGGCGGTGATGATGCAGATCGAGGAGCTGATCCAGAGCACGCCCGACTACTCGGGCGTGCAGGAGGCACTGCGCGCCCTCCATTTCGTCCCCGCAACGGACAAACCCGAGTTTGCGGTCTGGTTACAGCCCGACCTCGAGATCTATGTCCTCCTGATGATGAATCTGGGGGGCGGCTACGCCAGCTATCGGGTTGCGACGTTCGACGAGATGGAGGAGTTCGAGCGGCAGCACGCTGAGCGCTACCTGCAGTGATCGATGCCTCCTCTGGCACCCCGCGGGAGGTCGTCCGCCCCCTCTCTCAGCCGGGTTATATGCGGGGGGGCGGGGTAGGGAACCGCATGGGCGCAGAACGCCCTTCTCCATGCCTGGATCGGCCGAACCGGATACGGGAGATCCGATACGCGTTTTTTCCTCGTTTGCACGTCTGCAAGAATCGGCCCTGCCGAACTTCTCCGTACCGGCAGCCACCTGCCGCCCTTTTCCAGAATATCCCTGTCCGAGATACACCGCGACATCTTCGGAGAGTGTGGACCGTGGACCGTCGCACTTCGAACCGTCACATTTCGCGTCTTCTCCAGCTCCGCCCGCCTTCCGGGCAGGCATCACTCATCACACCACCCAGGGATATGCCTGGATTCAGGATTTGAGTCTTTTCCGTGGCGTATATCGAAAAATCCGGGATAAACCGGTACTGCGATCCAGATGCATGGATGTCCTTCAGACACCCGTCGCAGCTCCCCACCTGGCGGTGCTCGAGCGACTGGCGGAACGGCAGGCGCACTCCCCTGCCTCCGCCCCCCCCAGGAGACACACCCACGGCCCACTCCCTGAAGATGTCGCAGTGAACCCCAGAATGGGATATTCTGGGAATATTCAGCAGGTCGCTGTCGGTATGCCGTACAATACGGCACTGCCCGGCAGCAGCGTGTGTGCCGGACTCGAGACGGCGAACGGGATCGGTCGGCTGCTTCATCGGCGCACGGCGTGCCACGGGGATCGGGATCGATCGAGAATTATCCGCAGGGACCTGAGAGGAACCCGACGCAGGCACCGGGGAAGCGATCCGGCGGTGCAGCCTCGACTTCGAGCTCGTGGCCGGCATCGAGGCCGGGGTGAGCCGCCGCCTGCCGATCTGGCGCATCACGGCTTCCCCTCCCTGCGGAATCCTTCCTCTTCGGGCGAATGGACGCGCCCCGACTCCACGGCGATCGTGATGTAGCCGCCGATGAGCACGACGAGGAAGACGAGCGGGTAGATCAGGTACGCGAACGACTCGAAGATCCGGAGGACCGCGACGCCCGAGATCGTGGCAGCGAGGTCGAAGACGCGGAAGATGAACAGGACGATAAAAACGCTGCCGATCGCACTGAAGATCGGGGCGGGCAGGTTCAGGGGGAAGACGAGGGCGCCGAAGAGTTCCCCGATGAGGAGGATCACGGTGATGAGGATCAGCAGCCAGACGTTGGCGTTCAGGAACGCCACGACCTGCTGGAAGATCGCGCCGTGCAGGACGCTCTCCGCGAGGATGTTCAGGAGTCCGAGCAGAATCAGGAAGACGATGATGCCGACGATCCGCGAGAGCAGGATACCGGCGATGGACTGCTGCGTGCGTTCGGTCATGGGTTCCTCTTCAGAGGGTACGGGAGGTTTGCCGGTTCAACCATATGTACCTTCATATCCCCCGGCCCGTGCCGCAGTCTCCTCCTGAACGCGCGTCTGGGACTGCTCACGGACGAACGACAGCAGGTAGTACGGCCCGCCGACACCCCGACCCGTAGAACCGCTCGCCTTCCACCCGCTGAACGGCTGGGCGCCGGGCCAGGCCCCGGTCGTCGCACCCCCGCTCCGGTTGGAGTAGCAGACGCCGAACCTGATCCGGTCGAAGAACTCCTCGATCTCCGCCTCGTCTTCGGAGAAGATCCCGGCGGTCAGGCCGTACTCGGTGTCGTTCGCGAGAGCGATCGCCTCGTCCAGGGTGTCGACGGTCTCGACGGCCAGGAACGGCACGAAGAACTCTTCGCGGAGGAGCCGGTGCCCCCGCGGCAGCCCCGTCACCAGGGCGGGCCGGACGTACAGGCCCTGCGCGTACAGCCCCCTTTCCAGCACTTCGCCGCCCGCAACGAGCGTCGCTCCGACCCGCCGCGCCTCCTCGATGGCCCTGAGGTAGGTGTTCAGGGCGTGCTCGTCGATGAGCGGCCCGAAGAAGACCTCCCGCCGGCGGGGGTCGCCGGTCTCCATCTCGTCGATCCATACCATGAGCGCCTCGACGAACCGGTCCGCCACCGCACGCTGCACGTACACCCTGGACGTGGCGCTGCACTTCTGCCCCGCATAGCCGAAGGCCGCCCGCGCCACCCCTTCCACGGCCTTGTCGAGATCCGCGCTGGCAGTCACGATCGTGGGGTTTTTGCTCCCCATCTCCATCACGATGGGTTTGGGATACGGCTGCAGCTCCGTGAAGCGGCGGTGCAGCCACATACCCACCTTGCGCGAGCCGGTGAACGCGATGCCGGCCACGTCCGGATGGGCCACGACCACCTCGCCGAACGGGCCTCCGGGGCCGGTCACCAGGTTGAGCGCTCCGGGAGGGATGCCGTTCCCTGTAAAGATCCGGTAGAGGTGCACCCCGGAGAGGGGCGTCTTGCTCGTGGGTTTGAAGACGACGGTATTCCCGGTGAGCAGCGCGGCGGCGATCATCCCTGCCGCGAGGGCGATCGGGAAGTTGAAGGGTGATATGACCGCCCAGACGCCGTACGGCCGCATCACGCTCCGGCACACCTCGTCCGGCGCGGCGGAGCGCATGGACCGCACGTACCCGTCGTTCTTCTCATAGATGTCGCAGTAGTGGCGGAGCATGTCGATCGCTTCACCGACCTCCGCCAGCGCCTCGAACCGGTTCTTCCCCGCCTCGTAGGTGATCAGGGCCGCCAGCAGAAACAGCCGGCCTTCGAGCGCATCGGCGACCGACCTGATGATCCGGACCCGGTCCTTCCAGTCTCTCTGGCTCCACTCGTCGAACGCCTCCCGTGCGGCCGCGATGCCGTCTCTGGCATGATCTTCATTCCCCTCCTGAAACGTTCCCAGCAGAATGCCGGTGTCGATGGGAGACCGGGCCTCAAACTCCCCGGGCGCCTCGACTTCCCGCCCGCCGATATACATGGGGTGGCGGCCCCCGAGTTCTCGCTCGATCTCCAGCAGGGCGTTCTCGTACTCGCCGTGGATCCGCTCGTCCGACCGGAGAGAGGTACAGGCCATTCTCTTCTGTTCCGCCATCGTCCATCCTCCTCTCTAGAACCGTTTCATCACCTGGTCGAGGACCGCAAGGCCCGTGTCGATATCTTCGCGCTCGATCGTCAGGGGCGGGCTGAACCGTATCGCCGACTGCCCGGCAGGCAGCAGGGCTATCCCGCTCTCGAATGCGTGGCGCAGGATCGTTTCGCGTTCTCGCCGCGCCGGCTCCTTCGTCTCCCGGTCCCTGACCAGTTCGATGGCGCACATCAGCCCCATGCCCCGGACATCCCCGATGATCGAGTGTCTCTCCTGCAGTTCCGATAGCCCTTTCAGCAGGTACGCTCCTCTCTCTGCCACCCCGTCTGCAAAACCGTCTCCTGAGAGGATCTCCAGCACGGCAAGACCGGCAGCGCAGGCGACGTTGTTCCCGCCGAAGGTGCTTGCATGCGAACCCGGCGGCCAGGTCATGATCTCGTCGGAGGAGATCGTCACTCCGAGCGGCATCCCGCCCCCGATCGCCTTTGCCAGGCAGACGATGTCGGGGGTGACGCCGGCGTGCTCGGACGCGAGGAACCTCCCCGTCCGGTAGCACCCCGACTGCACCTCGTCCGCCACCATCAGGATGCCGTAATCGTCGCAGAGCGTCCGCAGACGCTTCAGGAACCCCGGCGGCGGAACGACGTAGCCCTCTTCGCCCAGAACCGGCTCGACGAAGACGGCGGCGACTTCGTCGGGCGCCACGTCCGATGCAAAGACCTCGTCTTCCAGGTAGGTCAGGACGTCGATGTCGCAGGTGGCCGCATCGCCGCCTGGCGGGCGATAGGGGCTGGGGTAGGGGACGTGGACGACCGGCAGGAACGGGCCGAAGTACCGCCGCTGCACCACCTTTGCGGCGGTGAGGCTGAGCGCGCCGTAAGTTCTTCCGTGGAATCCGCCGTAGAACGAGATGAAGTACTTCCGCTTCGTATGGTGCCGCGCCAGTTTCATCGCCGCCTCCACGCTCTCTGCCCCCGAGTTGGAGAAGTACACCCGGTCCAGCCCTTCCGGGAGGAGTCTGACCAGTTCCTCGGCGAGTCTGACCGGCACCTCCGAGGCGAAGTCCAGGAACGCCCCGTGTGAGAGGTACTTCGCCTGCTCCTGGACGGCAAAGACGACCTTCGGGTGGTTCCAGCCTGCGTTCATCACCGCGATGCCTGCCGTGAAATCGAGGTACCGGTTCCCGTCGACGTCCCAGAGATTCACCCCGCTGGCCCTCTGCAGGACGAGCGGATATTCCCGCACCATGGACTGGGAGATGACCTCCGCATCCCGCTGCAGAACGGCGAGCGCCTTTGGGCCGGGAGGCTCCACCTGTATCTGGGGTTTCATGGTCTTACATACACACCCCGGTAATAAAATCACCCGACGCATCCGGACGCCCTGCCGGGCGGGTCGGCGGGCGGGGGATCGCTGCGCCTCGATTGTGCCCGAATCCGCCCAGCAGCGGCGGCGGGGCATCTGCGCAGAACCAAAACGTACAAATACCGTCTCGCCGTGAATACTCTCTGACGCTCGGGGGAGCAGGACGACATGCGGTTCTCACGCCTGGTCACCTATTTCAGACGGCTGGAGGAGACGTCGTCCCAGAACGAGATGATCGCCATACTGGCAGCGCTGTTCACCGAGGCATCGACAGAGGAGATCGATACCATCTGCTACTTCACCCTGGGTCGGATCGCGCCCGCGTACCAGGACGTGAACCTGGGCATGGGGGGGAGAACCGCCGGTGCGGCGATCGCGCTGGCAGCGGACATCGATCCGGAGACCGTCGAAGCGGAGGTGCGGGAGGTGGGGGACTACGGCGACGCCGCGATCCGGCTGGTCGGGAGACCTGCACGGAAGTTCGAGGAGGTCTTCTCGTTTGGGGACGCGCTCTCGGTGGAGGACGTGCGCCGGGGCTTGATGGCGATCGCCCGGGCCGGTGGCCCGGGCTCCGTGGAGACGAAGAAGCGGATCCTCGCCGCCATGGTGGCCGGCGCCGCGCCGGAGGAGCGGCGGTACCTGGTGCGCCTGGTGACGGGGAAGATGCGGCTCGGGGTCGGGGAGATGACGCTGCTTGACGGGCTTGCGTCCGCATATCTCGGATCGAAGACGGCGCGGCCACCCCTCGAGCACGCCTATGACATCTGCACCGATATCGGGCTGGTGGCAAAGACGCTCAGAGAGAGCGGGCTTTCGGGCGTCGAGCGGATCAGCGTCTCGCTCTATCGCCCCATCAGGCCCATGCTCGCGCAGCGGGTACCGGCGCTGTCCGAGATCCCGAAGCGGATCGGCTCCCGCGTGATCGCCGCCGAGGAGAAGTACGACGGGGAGCGGATCCAGGCGCACAAGGACGGGAGCGACGTTGCGCTCTTTTCGCGGCGGCTGACCGATGTGACCCACCAGTTCCCCGATATCGTGGAGCACGTCAGGCGTTGCGTCACCGCAGAGACGGCGATCCTGGACGGGGAGGCGGTCGCCTTCGATGTCAAGAGCGGCACGTTCCACCCCTTCCAGAAGCTGATGCAGAGGCGGCGGAAGTATCGCGTCTCCGAGTACGCCGAGCAGATACCGGTGACCTACAAGGTCTTCGACCTCCTCTACGCAGACGGCGCCTCCTACCTCCGGCGGAGCTACCCGGAGCGGCACGAGCGCCTGGAGCGGATCGTCGTCGAAGAGGAGCACCTGGCGCTCGCCGACCGCGTCATCGCGACGAACCTTGAAGAGATCACCGATTTCTACCTCGCCTGCATCCGGCGGGGCCTGGAGGGAGTCGTCTGCAAGTCGTGCGCCGACGACTCGTACTACCGGGCAGGGGCGCGGGAGTGGCAGTGGATCAAATGGAAGCGCAGCTACGGGACGGAGCTTGCGGACACACTCGACCTGGTGGTGGTCGGCGCCAACGCCGGGAAGGGGAAGCGGGCCGGCACCTACGGCTCGCTGCTCTGCGCCGCCTACAACCGGGAGGAGGACGTCTTCCAGACGGTCTGCGGCATGGGGACCGGGTTTACCGACGAGGAGCTCGCACAGCTCCCCGGGAAACTGGCCGATGCGCGGGCGGATCGTAGCCCGGCACGGGTGATGGTAGCGGAGCAGGCGAAACCGGACTTCTGGTTCGTGCCCCGGTACGTGCTCGAGGTGCTGGGGCTGGAGATCACCGAGAGCCCGGTGCACACCTGCGGCTGGGATCCGGAGACGCAGCGGGGGCTGGCGCTGCGGTTCCCCCGGTTCGTGCGGTGGCGGCACGAGAAGTCTCCCGAACAGGCGACCACTGTTGAGGAGATCGCCGCCATGTTCCGCGAGCAGCGCGGTGAGGGGCGATGAGCAGGCTCGCGCGGATGACCAACATCGAGGTCGCCGCGATCCTCTACGAGGTCGCCGATCTGCTGAGGATCAGGGGGGTGCGGTTCAAGCCCCGGGCGTACCGGCGGGCGGCGCAGGCGATCGAGACACTGCCGGAGGACATCACAGACGTCTACGAGCGGGGGGATCTGGAGAGGATACCCGGCGTCGGGTCGAGCATCGCAGAGAAGATCAGGGAGATCATCGAGACCGGGACTCTCGCGTACCTGGAGACGCTGCGGGGGGAACTCCCGGCGGGGGTGCGGGAGATCACCGATCTCGAGGGGGTCGGCCCGAAGAAGGCCCTGATCCTCAACCGGGAGCTCGGTATTAAGAGCGTCGATGAGCTGGAGGCGGCGGCAGAGGCGGGCAGGATCCGGAACCTGCCCGGCTTCGGCGCAAAAACCGAGGAGAACATCAAAAGGAGCATTCAGATGAGCAGGGCCGCCCGGGAACGGTTTCTCCTGGGCTCCATCCTCCCCGTCGCGAAGGATATAGAAGAGCGGCTCTCCGCTCTGGAGACCGTGCAGCGCGTCAGCCTCGCCGGCTCTATCAGGCGGCGGCGTGAGACGGTCGGCGACGTGGACGTCCTGGCGACCTCCACCAGGCCGGAGGAGGTGATGGACGTCTTCTGCAGCCTGCCGGGGGTCGAACGGGTGCTGGCGAAGGGCACGACGAAGAGCACGGTGGTGCTGACCACCGGTGTCCAGGTGGACCTGCGGGTGGTGGAGGAGGATCACTTCGGGTCGGCCCTCCAGTACTTCACGGGGTCGAAGGACCACAACATCGCCCTGCGCAGATTGGCCATTGCCAGGAACTGGAGGCTGAACGAGTACGGTCTCACCGATCTGGCGACCGGCGAGCCGGTCGCCGGGAGGGACGAGCGCGGGGTCTACGCGGCGCTGGGGCTGCAGTATATCGACCCCGAACTGCGGGAGAACCGTGGAGAGGTCGAGGCGGCGCTGGAGGGGAGGCTGCCGGAGATCGTCGGTTACGACGCGGTGCGCGGCGATCTGCACGTCCACACGAAGTGGAGCGAGGGTGCGCATACCATCCCGGAGATGGCGGCGGCCGCACAGGCCCTGGGATACGAGTACGTCGCCATCTGCGACCATTCACAGACCCTCCAGATCGCGCACGGGCTTTCGGAGAGGGAGGTCGCCGATCAGCTGCGGGAGATCGAGCGGGTCAACCGCGAACTCGACGGTTTCACCGTACTCTCCGGCACCGAATGCAACATCGATATGGAGGGGAATCCGGATCTGGCCGACAGCATCCTCAAGGATCTCGACGTGGTGGTGGCGAGCGTCCATTCCGGGTTCAAGCAGTCCGAGAAGGAGATGACCGAGCGGGTTATCACCGCCATGCATAACGACCACGTGGACATCATCGGGCACCCCACCGGCAGGCTCATCCAGAAGCGCGCGCCGTACCGGATCGACCTGCCGGCGGTCTTCGCCGCCGCGGCCGATCTCGGCGTGCTCCTGGAGATCAACGCCTTCCCGACCCGGCTGGATCTCTCCGACGTCAACTGCTTCAAGGCGCGGGAGCACGGCGTCCGGTTCTCGCTCGGGTCGGATGCGCATGCGCGGGAGAACCTGCGCTACATGGAACTCGGGATCGCAACGGCCCGCCGCGGCTGGCTGGAGGCGAAGGACGTCGTCAATACGCTGCCCCTGAAGGAGCTGCTGGCTGCGCTGCGATCGTGACGTCGCCCATCACGGGGCGACGTGCCGCCCATGGAGACTTTATCCCTCCCCGATCTCGGCACCACCGACCGTTCCGTACCGGTCCCTCCATCGGGATCGCCGCTTGCCGGTGTACCCGGCGAGCACGCAAAAAACCCGCAGTATGCCTGCCGCCTGCCACGGTCCCCGGGCCCGTGTCCACACCGGTCCGCCATCTATGCGGCGACGATGTCCACGAGCTGGATGTCAAACGTCAGCGGGTGTCCTGCCAGCGGATGGTTTGCATCCAGCGTCACGGTCGACTCCGAGATATCGCTCACGGTCACGATAATCGCCCGGCCGTCAGGCTGCCGGATCTGCAGGTGCTGGCCCGGCCTCGGTTCCAGATCCTCAGGAAACTGGCTCCGATCCACCTCAAGCGTCATGTCCTCCCGACGGGGACCGTACGCCTGCTCCGGCGGAACCGTCGTGGTCTTCGTGTCGCCCGGCTCCATGCCGACCACCGCCTGTTCGAATCCCGGGATCACCTGCCCCTCGCCGATGGTGAACTCCAGCGGTGCCCGCTCTCTGGAGGTGTCGAAGACCGTGCCGTCCTCCAGTCTGCCTGTGTAGTGCACCTTGACGGTGTCACCCTCTCTCGCCTGCGTCATACGGTGTTCACCCGGTGGGTGTTGAGCAGGGTTCCTATATATGTATGGCGGTCGGGCTTTTGCGGTCCCGGACGGACGCGATACGGACGCTGCGCGGTTTTTCAGCTGCGCGACCGCCTCCCCCCGACCTCCGCGCGGACGCAGGGGCGCGGGTTGGGCAGCCGGATCGGCAGCGGCGGTGGTCTTCCGGCCCTTCTGCTCGGTCCGTTCGTACCGGGAGAGCACGTCACGGGCACCCTCCCTGTGATCCTCCGGGAACAACCATTATGAGCCGCGCGCCCAAGGGTCTCTGCATGGGAGAGCGGGAGATATCTCCCGGCCGGCAGGCCGATCTGTCGGGCTGGTATCAGAGCGGGACGGAACTCGCCTGCAGGGGCCGGTATGAGAGGTCCATCGCGTACTTTGACAGGGTTCTGGAGGTCGACCGGCAGCACCTGAAGGTCTGGGTCTCGAAGGCGAACAGCCTCGATCGGCTGGGCAGGTTCGGGGATGCGCTGGAGTGCTGCGATCGCGCGCTCCGCATCGATGCAAGGAGCCCGGACGCCTGGTACATGAAGGGCAGCGTACTCTTCCACCTGAGCCATTTTCGACGAGGCCCTCCGGTGCTTCGAGCAGGCCGTCGACCTCGACGGGAACTATACGGAGGCGTGGTACGGCAAGGCGAACGTCCATTACAGCCTCGGCAACTACCCCGAAGCGCTCGAGTGCTACGAGCGGGTCATCGAACTGAACCCTGGATACCTCAAGGCATGGTACAACAGGGGGGTGGCCCTGGCGGACACGAACCGGTGCGAGGAGGCGCTGCAGTTCTACGACCGGTATGCTGAACGGAACCCCGGCGATGCGGCCGTCGGGAACAACCGGGGTGTCTGCCTCGCCAGTCTAGGCAGGTTCGAGGAGGCGATTTCGGCCTTCGATGCGGCCATCGAGATGAATCCGTACAACTTCCTGGCCTGGAACAACAAGGGGCTCGCCCTTATCAGGATGGGACGGACGGAAGAGGCGCACGCGTGTCTTGATGCGGCCCGGCGCCTGACTGCAAAGCGGTACGTGCAGGGGATATCGAGGGGCTGACCGCCTGTTCGACGCCTGCCGGAGCAGGAACGGACAGTATTCTGTCAGCGTATGCGAAACCCTCCACAGGAGCGAAACGTTCACGTACGATGCCGGCCCTCGCCGACTCTCCCGAGATCGAGACGACTCCCGGCAGGAGGGATCCGGGTTTTTCCTGAGGTCGTCCTGGAGAGCTCCGGTGCCGGGAGGGGAGCGTTCCTGCGTGAAGATGGCCCCGGTATGCCCTGATTGAGGTTTCGGTCGGTGGTCGATCCTGCCGCCCGGATCCAGGTCGATCCCCCCGAACCTCGGGGAGTTTCAGGTGGAGATCGACGTGAAGACAGAGATGGAAGCCGGTGATCCGGCTGTGCAGAGAACCTCCTGCGGGCGACTGGCGGTTTTTTTTTTGTTTTCATGAGCCTTTTCCGACGCGGATGGCCGATCGAATCCCGGGGACCGAGGGGCCAGTCATACCGGAAGGGGTTGCAGGGGGTGCGAGCTTGAGAAGACCGGATGTCTTCGAGGG
>DAQY01000096.1:28522-29354 GCA_002503105.1 Methanomicrobiaceae archaeon UBA206 | reverse complement strand
GAAGACCGGATGTCTTCGAGGGTGACACCCATCACACCCCTGGGCGCTCGGGCTCCGGTCTCTCGAAGCCCGATGGCCTCTCACGCTCCGGTCCTGCGACCGGAGCACTCCTCACCCCCACGGCGATTCTCATCGCGGTCCGCTGTCCTTCACGCGAGGGGGGAGTATGGGCTCTATCTCTGTGGCGAATCCGCTGGACCCGGTCGGTACAGGGATTCCTGCAGAGACGGGTTGAGGAGTGGTCTGTGGGGTGACCATACCCACCACTCCGGTGAGGGCTACGGGCTGCGTTGCGGGTACATCGAAAAAATATGTATTTTTGAACGTGCAGGATATACGAACGCGCCGAACCGCACGGGATGGGATTGGGGCGCCCTCTTGTATCATCCGCGGGGCCTGAATGTCCGGGAGGGGCACCGCCCGGCATCCCGATCAGCGGGAACGGGGCCGTTGATGGTGCACTCTCCCTCTTTTTCGGTCTTCCCCGTGTAGAGGAAGCAGTCGCTGCATGTAGGCATGTGTATGCATCTCCCGCTGAGGGGATATGTAGTTTTCCGCACGTACTTCCGGTTCGGGCGAAGCCGGGAATCGTGCATAACCGGTTCTGGCTTCGGAGACGGCAAGATCGATTCGGGGCTGGCGCAAAAGATCCAGAGGTCGGTCGTCTCCGGGTTTTGGGCAGAGCATATCCCGGGAGCGTCCCTGGACTGGAGATCCGCCCGGGTCGAAGCGTCCTGATCCACGGTGCCGCAATAGAAGCCCGGTCGCGACACGGCCATTGTTGGGCTACCGCATCTGATCGGTGCTCGCGCTCCGGTCCTGCGGACCGTCG
>DAQY01000096.1:0-28216 GCA_002503105.1 Methanomicrobiaceae archaeon UBA206 | reverse complement strand
CGGTCCTGCGGACCGTCGCAGCGCGAAGACGCCACCCCTCCCACGGCCCACTTTCCGAAGATATCGCAGCGAATCCGGGGCACCATGTGAAAGAGAGGATTTCGGCAGGTCGTTGCCGGTATGCCGGATGATCGATTCTTCATCGGTCGAGCCTGTGGCCGACACGGCCTCATAGGCGTTTTTGGGATGAGTTCTTTTTTCTTATGCGGGTACACGGCCTCTCCACGGCAACAGCGTCATGGCCCTTCGATTATTCCCTGTCGTACCCGATCGTGTCGATCTCTGCGAACTTCGCGATCTCCTTGAAGTCCGCATCGGCCGTCACGATCCTGTGTGCATGGTTCGCCAGCGCTATCCCGGCGATCAGAATATCAAACGCGTTCACCGGCGAACCGGCCGCCGCCATCCTCGCGCCGATCGCGCTCGCGATCTCGGCGGCGGGAACGGTGAACTCCAGGATCTCGACTTCGGTGAAGAGCCGCCGGAAGAATGCCTCCTCTCTCTTCGAGCGGAGCCGTTGCGCCCCTGCCATGATCTCGTAGTACGAGATCACGGTGGCCGCCGGTATCTCTTCAGCAGGGAGCACGCCGTGCAGTCGCTCGTCCCGCACATAGTCTATCAGGAACGAGGTATCAAGGACGATCACATTCTCGCCCGCCCGGACTGCCGTATCTCCTGTGTGACGGCCTTGAGCCTGTCGAGCGTTGTCGAATCCTTCAGCCCTCCGGCGAACTGCCGGATGTTGCCGATCTTCTTCGCGATAAGGCGATCGATCACATCGCTGAAGCTGTCCCGGTCCCCCTTCATCGTCTGCAGTGTACGGTACGTTTCGTCGCGGATGGTGATGGTTTTCATGCATTCGTGTATTACCACACGATTATATTTATAAGTTGCGTTGGGGCGCCTGATCCGGCTTGAAGATCGACGGATCCGCTCTGGTGGTGGGCCTCGTTTTATTCCGCTCCACCGAACGATTATCTTCAGGATAACTGCTCCAATAGCAACCCTGCGCGATGGTCCGCCCTCCGGCACCACCCGTCATCTCGTTAACGCGGTTCTCAAGGTCGGAGAGGACCGCATCGAGTCGCGCCGCAATGCTCGAAACGGATCCTTTCCATCACTGCCGTGCTATCTCGCCTCTTCTAGGGTCATTTCATTAATATGCCGGCATCGCCGGAGCGGTCCGGATCGCCATGTCATCGATGATGTCGACGACTCCCCTGGTGAGCTCGGCCGCGCTGAGCGCTGCCCGCCGGGCAGCAGTCCAGTTCGGAACCGTCCCTGAGAGGGCGACCACGCCGCCCTCCACCCAGATGGTCACATCCTCGATATTGATATTGATATTGCGCTCTGTTGCCGCCCTGACGTCATCCGCAATCGTTTTGTCGGCGATGCTATGGTCGGGACGACGGTGATCTCGTTGACCACATCGATGACTCCTCGCGCCCTGGAAGCGAAGGGTGTCGTTCTCCGGGAGATAGAGCACCGACCGGATCTCGTCGGCGGTCGTGCCGCGGGCGCCCTCACAGGTGATTGCGGGAGCCGACGAGATGGCTGTAGGGCGAGAAGAAGGTGTTGTCTCCTGCCGAATCGTTCGCGAGCTCCCGGTAGAGGTTGAAGGTGAACCGGTTGTTCCCCGCAACCACACTGCCGATGCCGTCTGCCGTCTCCTTCCCGGCAGGAGCAGCGGGCTCTTCAGCCGTCGTTCCCGGCATATCGGTGCATCCCGCAGCGAGAACACAGAATGCGACGATCGATGCCAGGACCAGAAAGGCCGGTAATACGCGTCCTATGGTCGGGTATTGGCGTGTCGATCCGTTAAACCTGTCTATTCTTACGAACTTTTTCGAAGTCACCCGCCGACACGGGGAGAACGCGAGATCCGCCCCGGCCAGGACGACAGAGAACACTATCAGAGACGTATCCTTCCGGCAGATATCTCCTCTCCGAATTTCTGGCGCGCTCCTCGAACGTCGCCGCGTATCCGGGCGTGAATGCGGCTGCTGTCGTCAGCGAGGGTGTCGCCTGATCTGCATACCCCGCCGCACGGAACGGGGAGCGGAACGATCGTTGCGAACCTTCCCTCACCGTTCTTTCTCAGGGACCAGGGCAGTGCATGACTGCCGGCAGCGGAGAGGAGGGGTCCATGCAAGCTTCCCTTTTCCCGCCCCTCAGTCCGGCCGGCCACAGGTACTGAATCTTATCGGACCTGAAATGCAGTTCTGCGTGGATCGTCTCTGCGTTCCCCGCCGCTGCCCTCTTAAAAATTAGATGGATTGCTCCCAGCCCTGCCCGATATCGATGAGGGGCCGTACTTCGGTGACCTCGAACGTCACCGCCGCTTTCATCATCTCCGCCCCTTCCTCGCCCGCGACTTCGGCGATCTGGCGCTTGAGCGTCTCCAGCGCCTCCCCGGAAGTCGCGCACGCTGTCATCTTCAGGTAGACCCTCAATCCTTTCTAGTCCATAATCGATGCTCCCGGCTCCATGATCAGGAACACCGCATGGGGATTCTCCTGGAGGTACTCGAGCGTGCGCCCCTCTCCAAGGGCCATCACAACAGTCTTCTTATCGATCATCCGGGGCGAGCCGAAGACGGCGGAGTCGACCCTCCCTTCTTTGTTTGCGGTGCTGAGGGTGCCGATCCGCGGTTGCTTGTTGAAGTATTCCATCAGTCTGTCAGACATCGTTCTCGCTCCTTCCTCTCTTCATGCACTGGTGGCGGTTCTGCCGGAAAAAGGTATCGGCGGCTTCCGGTCCAGAAACAAGGATGCGGAGAAGCCGCTGCAATCCCCTTCAGGGACGGCCCTGCGGTTCCGTTCCGTCCGGGACGATCTCCGCCGATCGGCGGCACCCTCCCCCGCTCAGTATCCGGTCGCGTAGTAGTACCCGTCCTCCTCCTTCACGCGCACCGGCACGGAGAAGAGGCCGCCGATGTTCTCATCGGTCAGCACCTCCGATTTCGGGCCGTCCTTCCAGAATCTCCCCTCTTTCATGAGTACTGCCCGGGAGATCTCGGGGATGATGTCGTGGAGGTTGTGGGTGACTATGATGATGCCTGTGCCCGAGCGTGCAATCTTCCGCAGGATGTTCCGGAAGATATGGAGCGCGTGCAGGTCCAGGCTGTTGGTCGGTTCGTCGAGGACGAGAGCGGCCGGATCGTGGACCAGCGCCCTGCCGATCAGGAGCCTGCGCGCCTCTCCCGAGGAGAGCTCCGTCATCGGGCGGTCGCCGAGGTGATCGACCTCGAGGAACGCCAGGATCTCGTCCGCCTTCCGCTCCATCTCATCCGTCACCTCGCGCGAGAAGAGCCCGATGCTTGAGAAGAAGCCCGACAGGACGACCTCCCTGCCCGATATCTCCCGGGTGAAGGTATGCTGGAGGTCGTTTGAGACGATGCCGAGATGGGACCGCAGATCAAACACGTCCCATCGCTCCATGCCCCGGACCCTGTAGACCGTGTCCGGTCCCCGGTGCGAAGGGTAGTATTCACGCGTGATCGTCCTGACAAACGACGATTTCCCCGAACCGTTGGGCCCCAAAAGGGCGATATGCTCCCCCTCGCGGACGGTGATCGATATCGAGTCCAGGAGCGTTTTGCCGTCCCTTGCGACGGTGATATTTCTGAATTCGAGCAAAGGTGGGGGAGATTCTTGATTTTCGGGGGTAACATCCGTCATTCTCGATCACTCCGCCGGACATGCCGTGCAGCCCTTCCTGCCGGTTTATCCGGACCCTGTACATGAGCTGATGAGAGGGCACATGAAGGTTGTGCCGCACTGCAGATCCCGACGTTCTCCGGTTCTTACTCCGTCCGTCCAAGTAACCCGGGAGGATCGGAGAAGCCGGGAAGCATCCCCGATGGGAAGTCGAACACGGGATACCGGCGCATCTCTCTTTCAGATTCATGTGTACTGGAGAGTACTGCGTGCAGGCCGGATGTCAGGTTTTAACCCTCCTGCTCGTGTTCACGGGGGTTCCTGCGGGCATCCCGTCGACGGAGGCTTTGCGGGGCGGGGGACGGCCCCTTCCCGCACCCCGAAGGCCGACGGCCTTCTCGAACCCTGTCCTGCGGGTGGTCGCACTCCTCCCACGGCGATATGCGACGCTCTGAAAGACCGGAGCTCGAGCACCGCCAGGTGCGAATGCCTGATAAAGGCTGCGCTCACGATCCGGCCTGCGTCGCGGCTCTTTTCCGATGATAGATCACACGAGAGCGCTTCGATCCGGATCGATCCTCGATTCCCAGGCACGTTTCGGACATGCTGATCTCTGCAGCGGGGCTTTGATGCCCATGGAGGCGCCGAGGCGCCTCTGGGGGTCTCGGGCGGGGTCGTTTTCACCCGGTGTTCCGGCCCGGGCAGTCTTCAGAAAAACGAGAGTATCGATCGTCTCCGGGAAGAGTTACTCCGTCGTCTTTCCGTCGAAATGCTCTTCCTCTGCCATGGCCTTCTCACGGGTCTTCCGCACGATCCCGTCCTGATGCTCGGGCGGTGAGTAGATCGTGTACAGCTTGAGGTCTGCCGTCCTGGACGTGTTCAGCACGTTGTGTCTCGCGCCGTTTGGCACGATCACGGCGCTGCCGTCGATCACGACAGCACCCTCTCCTTCCTCGAAACGGAAGAACTGGTCGACGTCGTCGTGCGTCTCCTCGCCGATCTCCTCGCCGGGCTTAAGGCGCATCAACACGAGCTGGCTGAACCTTCCCGTATAGAGGACTCTGCGGAAATCGGTGTTCTGTAATGTTTCTCTCTCGATGTCTGCTACATATCCTTTCTTCATATCACAGCCTCCCACCGATCGCGGCTGATTCTGGCATGGTGGCAACGTTCTCATGTGGGGTGCACCGGTATTTCATTGTTCAGGTCGCTCCACGGGAGTCGGATACGGAATGACCGGAGAGCGGCTTCCCGGGAAGCAACCCGGGCTCCTGCCATGCAGCGAAGTGTTCACGGTCGGGGGTCCGGGTCTGCCGGCCGAATCAGAACATTATTCACCGTTGGTCCAGAATAGAGTCATATGGATACGACACTGCGCGATACCTTCGCAGCGCTCTGGGAGAGATACTTTCCGGGGGCGGAGCTTCCGATCGCGTTCGAGGTCGGGGGGAGCACCGAAGGGCTGGAGAGGGCGCCCGTCCCGAAGGGCCGGAGATGCTTCGTCTGCGATCTCGTAAAGGTGAGAAAGGGGACGAGCCTGGTCTTCGACGAGGACTCCATCGGGTGCCCCGGGGGGAGATTCTACCTCGGCTACGACGCCGAGCGATTCCCCGACTTCCGGTACTTCCTCTCGTACGGCAAGCCCGGCGTTGTCGAGGGAGAGCGCTACAAACAGACGCCGGAGATCGTGGACGAGCTCGACAGGGGAACCGTCCGCATACCCACGAAGGGGAAGAGCATCATCTTCAAGCGCTGGGACCGGCTGGCGGATGCGGACAACCCGGATGCCGTGGTCTTCTTCGCACGTCCGGAAGTGCTCTCCGGCCTCTTCACACTTGCGAACTTCGATCAGGCCGATCCGAACGGGGTGATCTGTCCGTTCGGTGCCGGGTGCAGCTCGATCTTCCACTACCCCTGGCTCGAGCAGCAGAAAGAGAACCCGAAGGCGGTGCTCGGCATGTTCGACCCTTCCGCGCGGCCCTGCGTCCCGGTGAACATCCTGACGATGGCCGTTCCCATGAAGAAGTTTGAGAGGATGATAGAGTTCATGGAGGAGAGTTTCCTGATCACGGGTTCCTGGGAGAAGGTGATGAAGAAGATTGCCCGGAGCAACGCGCTCCAGTCGCCCTGAACCATGCCGGCGGGGGTTACAGAAAACTGCGGCTCTGTCGAAATCCACCTGATGGCAGGTTCCGGTTGATCCCCTCCCGGGATATCCCTGGTATCAGTCGCACCGTGCGAGAGATCGACACGGAAGCTGCAGAGCAGTTTCCTGTCAGGAAAAATCTCTGATTTTTTCCGTGTCTTCTGGATCTCGTACCCGGATCGGAGGAAGGTCGAGGAAGATTGCCTGGTACACTCCCTTCTTGCAGAGCTCAGGGTGATATCGATGGACCGTTGATTTGGTGGCCGTATTTTGCCGGAACATCATGCCAGGTACACCCGGCGGTCAGGACGTACAGGATGCCGGTGAACCCGTCTCCCTTCGCGTGTTCCAGCAGGACGCCGTATGGTCGGGCATTCCCGGACAGATGGCGATGCTGGCGGCGAACGGGAAAAAAAGGCTGAGCAATATGATGACAATTCTGGTCGCTTTCATCGGCGTTTCACGGGTATGGGGGTTGCATCTCCGTCCTGAGTTAGATCGCGCGGGGGGTCAGAGGCGATGCGGGGGGGAAAAACGCAACAACTGGCAGCACGGCCAGCGGCGATCGCTCACTCCAGCCTCGACACCGTAAACAGCGCGTGTACCGGCACGCCCTCGACCTCCCGGATGCCGCGCTTGTCGAAGAGCACCCAGACGGCGAGCGGCGTGGCGCCGTGCCGGCGGAGGAAGCGGACGGCCTCGGTGAGCGTCTGCCCGGTGGTGACCACGTCGTCGACGACGACGCAGCGCCGTCCGGCGACTGCGGAGAAGTTGCCGGAGAGCGACCCGGTGGGCGCCTCGCTGCGGCTGTGCTTGGCCGGCAGGTAGACGGCGAGGTTGAAACCCTCCTCCGCGGCGATGAGGGTGGCGAGCGGCGACCCCGACTGTTCGATCCCGACGACCGTATCGGGCTGCTCCGCGACGGGCCGTCCGCCTCCCCGACCCTCCCGGGCGAAGTAGAGGAAGCATCTCAGCATCATCATGGCCATATCGTTCAGCAGCGCCCCATGGCCGCTCACGGCCGTCCAGTCGATATGGACATCCTTCGGGGCCTCGACTCCCTTCGGCTGGGTGAGCAACCAGGTGACCGTCTCCATGGAGAGGCCCAGTTCGTCGGAGATCTGGCCGGGGGTGTGCCCCTCCGCCTGGAGCGTCTGTGCCTTCGTGATCAGCTCTTCGAGCGAGGACATGGGAGAGAGGTTTACAGCGATCTATTTAAGTTTTCTTTTAATCGCTGCGCCGCAGACCGGGCATTCTCCCGGCCGCCGGTAGTAACGCCCGCATCCGCTGCACCGGTACCGCCACCGGATGGCCCGGGCCGGGCGCAGCAGGATGCTGCGCGTCCGGATCTTCAGCCGGCGGGCGACGTTCTGGACGGCAAAGTCGTCAGTGACCAGGACGGCCGACAGCTCGAGCGCCAGCGCCAGGATGTCGCGGTCGGCGGCGGAGAGCGCGCCCGCGTCCCCGCACTGCACGGCCGCCTGTTCGACCGCCGCCAGACTGGTCCGCTCCGGCTGCCGGACCGCAAGGCTGGCGGCGAGCAGCGCTTCAAGGCGGCACTTCGAGCGGAGATCCATGAGTTCGGCGACAACGGAGGGGGTGGTGTAGGCGTCGCCTTCCACGGGCATATCGGAGAAGAAGACCGATGCGTCGAGGACCAGGGTCATGCCTCGAACACCACCGCCCCGCCCTTCCGGCACCGCACGTCGTAGCCGAACTCGCCGAGCAGCCAGCACATCGTCTCCGCGTGGAGCGAGAGGCGGTGGGTGCTGTAGCACCCCCCGTACTCCGCCAGGTAGACGAGGAGCTGATCGGAGAGGTTGACGTCCACGATACCGGGCCGGCGGCACTCATCGGCCAGGCGGCGTGCCGCCGCCTCCCCGACCCGCTCTGCGGGAACCCCGCGCGCGCCGAGGGCGCTGCCACCCTTCGCGCCCGCCCAGGCCGTGACGGAGCTGCCGATGCTCGGGCCGCCGGTTCGAGGATCGAGGACGACCGGAAACTCTCTGTCGAATGCCGCTGCAAGCATGCGCCGGGCGGTGGACGCCTGCCGTTCCGTCACGTGCTCCGGCAGGTTGGACGAGCAGGAGACGATCCCGCAGGACGGCTCTTCGTCGGTGATGACGATCGGCGAGAGTCGGGACGGCTCCACGTGGACGGTGACCCGCCCCCCTCCCTGCGGGTAGTACCCCCGCTGCAGGACGTCGATCCGGATGGAGGCGCCGTGCCGGTGGAGCACCGCCGCCAGCACCTGCTCCGCGTAGTCGATCGTCGGGCTCCACGCCACCTCGGTTCCGCCGGAGAGCGTGACGGCGCCGCCGACGCGGAGCGCCACCGGGAGCCACGCCTGCAGCACGAGGGGTATGCTCCCCGCGGCGCCGATGTCGATCTCGATCCTGCGCCGCACCGGCGACGCGGGCCGGAACACCAGACGCCTGCTCCCCGGTCTGAGATCGTCGGTCTCCGCTCCCGAGATCGCCGCCACCGCCGTGACCGCCGCGATATGCTGGAGGGCGAGGCCCGGGTTCCGCCGCCCTTCACGGATCCGTTCGATCGTCACGGCAACTCCCGAGAGGGCGGAGAGCGCGACCGCAGAGCGGAGGATCTGCCCGCCCCCTTCCAGACGTGAGCCGTCGATGGTCAGCATCGCCCGAGCGCGTCGACGATCGCGCCTGCCGCGGAGACGAAGCTCGATGCGTTCTCGTAAGTGTCGCTGGAGACCACGGAAGCGATTCCTGCAGCCCTGAGGCGGGCATAGGCGCCGTCGGTCAGAACGCCGTGGACACAGGCGGCGTGGACGGACGCCGCCCCCTGCCGGTGGAGCATCTCCGCTGCGGTGGCGAGGGTGCCGCCCGTGGCGATGATGTCGTCGACGATCACCACCTCGCGGTTGCATGCATCGAGGTGTTTGGGCTTCATCCGCACCTCCTCGCCGGATATCCGGGTCTTCTGCAGATGGTCGCTCTCCCATCCGCCCACCGCCGCCACGTCCCCTGCGAAATCGATCGCCCCCTCGTCGGGGGCCAGGATCAGGGGATCCTTGAGGTTCAGGCTCCCGACGTAGCCGCCGATGGCGGAGGCGATGGAGATGTTCTCCGCCGGCACCGTGAAGTACCCGAGCACCTTCGGGTCGTGGATGTTGACGACGAACACCCGTTCGACGCCCCGGCTGAGTGCCTGCGCCACCGCCCGCGCGCTGATCGGCTCTCCCGGGTTGAACCGCTTATCCTGCCGGGCGTAGCCGAGGTAGGGGAGCACCAGCGTCGTTTCAGAGCCTTCGCATGCGTCGACGGCAAGGAGTACCTGCACCAGGGCATCGCTGTCCACGATGCTGCCGACGATCAGGGTCTCGCGATCGAGGTCCCCGGTCCGCAAGTAGAGCTCCCCGTCCGGAAACCGGGAGAATTTCGTATACACCAGAGGAACCCTCATTTTTTCTGCAATCCGGGCTGCAAGAACCTGCGATCGTTCCGTACTGACAATCTTCATGGATCACCCCTGATAAAAAGTACTTAAACGATCATGAATAAACTATATATTCATCACTGAAGCAGAGAGGTAAACTCGACGATGGATCCTACGACAACCAGGGATATCCCGAACATCGAGCTCACGAACGAGGAGATGGCGGACATCGACATCTTCGCCGGTCTCGAGCTGAACGCATCGTCCGACATCGACGTACCTCCGAAGCTCATCGATCAGGTCATCGGCCAGGAGCATGCCACCGAAGTGATCAGGAAGGCCGCAATCCAGCGTCGTCACGTGATGATGATCGGCAGTCCGGGGACAGGGAAGTCCATGCTCGCAAAGGCGATGGCCGAACTCCTCCCAAAAGAGGACCTGCAGGACATTCTGGTCTACCCCAATCCCGAGGACAGCAACAACCCCATCATCCGGACCGTCCCCGCCGGACGCGGCAAACAGATCGTCAACGCGCATAAGATCGAGGCGAGGAAGAAGATCCAGATGCGCAACACGATGATCATGCTCCTCATCATCGGCATCGTCGGCTACGCGCTCATCTGCGGCCAGTGGCTGATGGGCATCATCGCCGCCGCCTTCGTCTTCATGGCGCTGCGATACTCGACGCCGCGCGAGGAGACGCTGGTGCCGAAGCTGCTGGTCTCCCACGACGTCAACGGGACCGCACCCTTCATCGACGGAACCGGCTCCCACGCCGGCGCCCTGCTCGGCGACGTCCGGCACGACCCGTTCCAGAGCGGTGGGCTTGAGACGCCCGCCCACGAGCGTGTCGAGGCGGGAGCCATCCACCGCGCACACGGCGGCGTCCTGTTCATCGATGAGATCAATACGCTGACGCCGCACTCCCAGCAGAACCTGCTGACCGCCCTGCAGGAAGGGGCGTTCCCCATCACGGGCCAGAGCGAACGGTCGAGCGGTGCCATGGTGCGGACCGAACCCGTCCCCTGCCACTTCGTCATGGTGGCGGCGGGCAACGTGGACGCCATACAGGGGATGCATCCGGCGCTCCGGTCCCGCATCAGGGGATACGGCTATGAGATCTACATGAAGGAGTCGATGGAAGACACCCCGGAGAACCGCCGGAAGTTCATCCGGTTCATCGCGCAGGAGGTCAAAAACGACGGAAAGGTCCCGCACTTCGACCGCAGCGCGATCGTGGAGGTGCTCCGGGAGGCCCGGCGCCGCTCGAACCGGAAGGGTCACCTGACACTGAAGCTCCGCGACATGGGCGGTCTGATCCGGGTGGCGGGCGACCTTGCCCGGCAGGAGGGTGCCGAGTTCACCACGGCAAAGCACGTGATCGCCGCAAAGAAGGCCGCCCGATCCATCGAGGACCAGATATCGGACGAGTACATCCACAGGAGCCGCGACTACGACATTACCGTGGTCGAGGGCACCCGGGTCGGGCGGGTGAACGGCCTCGCGGTCATGGGCTCGGACAGCGGCTCCGTGCTGCCGATCATGGCGGAGGTCACGCCGAGCCAGGGGATGAACGGCACCGTCATCGCCACCGGTATGCTCAAGGAGGTTGCGCAGGAGTCCATCAAGAATGTCAGCGCGCTGATCAAAAAGTTCACCGGCAAGGACATCAGGAACATGGACATCCACATCCAGTTCATCGGCACCTACCACGGCGTGGAGGGCGACTCCGCCTCCATCAGCGTCGCCACCGCCGTCATCAGCGCGATCGAGAACATCCCGGTCCGGCAGGACGTCGCCATGACCGGCTCTCTCTCAGTGCGGGGGGACGTGCTCCCCATCGGCGGCGCCACCTACAAGATCGAGGCGGCGGCGAAGGCGGGGATCAAGAGGGTGATCATCCCGCGGTCGAACCTGGACGACGTGCTGATCGAGGACCGCTACCGGCAGATGGTCGAGATCGTGCCGGTCGACCATATCGAGGAGGTGCTCCAGAGCGCTCTCGTGCCGGAGAACCGCGACGGCTTCCTCTCGAAACTCAGGAAGATGGCCGCGGTCCACCCGACTCCCGGCATCTTCGACTCGAATATCGGTCCTTCGGCCGTCTGATGCCGTATGGCAGAGCCGCGATACTACGATATCCGGTGCGTGCGAGGGGAGGTCACCCACATCGACATCGACAACGGGGTGGTCGAGTCTGCAGGCATCTCCTATTTTGACAGAACCGTCGTGCGGGCGCTGGGCCGGAGGGGCTGGGGCATCCTCACGCTCGATCGCGCCGATGTCGACTCCTCGGGCCGGATCGGCGAGCTCGTCGATGCGGCCATGCATCTTGCGGCGATCACCGGTGACCGCGTGGACCTTGCCCCCGCCCCGCACGGCATCCTCCCCCCACCTCCGCTGCGGGAAGACCCCCGGGACGTCGATCTCGAGGAGAAGACCCGTCTGCTCGGCGAGATCGAGGCGGCGGCGCGCCTCCCCGGGGTGGCGAACACCCGTGCCCGGTACACGGAGTCGATCGACACCGTTCGGTTCCTGGACTCCAGCGGCAACGAGGGCTCGTACGAGATCGTCAGGTCGGGGTTTTCGGTCCTGGCGGTTGCCGTCCGGAACGGCGTGATGCAGATGGGCAGCGAGCGCGATCACGCCATCACCGGGTTCAACCTCCGGGGCAGGCAGGACCTGGGGCGAAAGGCCGGGGAGACCGCCGTTGCGCTCCTGGACGCGAAGCTGGCGAAAGGAGGGGCGATTGCTGCCGTGCTGGATCCTGAACTGGCGGGCGTCTTCGCCCACGAGGCGGTCGGGCATGCGAGCGAGGGCGACCACGTCAGGGAGGGCGCCTCTGTTCTGAAGGGGAAGATCGGTGAGCGAATCGGTGCGGAGGGGCTCGCGATCGTGGACGATCCCTCCCTGCCCGAGTTCGGGTTCGATCCGATGGACGCAGAGGGCGTCGCGGTGCAGCGGACGGAGATCATCAGGGACGGCGTTCTCCGGGCGTTCCTCCACAACCGCGAGACCCTGGCGTCGGTCGGTGACGGCGTCGCCGGGCATGCGCGCTCCGAGCACGGCGCTCCCCCGCTCGTCCGGATGAGCAACACCTTCATCGAGAACGGCGATGCAACGTTCGATGAGATCCTCGCCGAATGCGGGGACGGTGTCATGCTCATCGGTTCGCGGGGGGGCCAGGTGGACCCGGGACGGGGCGTCTTCCAGTTCAATGCCAGGTACGGCTACCTCATCGAGGGCGGCGAGCGGACGCAGATGGTGCGGGACGTCTCGCTCTCGGGCGAGATCCTCTCGACGCTGCACCGCATCGCACTGATCGGCAACGACCGGAGGATGCATCCGGGATTCTGCGGCAAGGGAGGGCAGAGCGTGCCCGTCAGCGACGGCGCACCGCATATCCTCCTCGAAAACGCCACCGTCGGGGGGCGAGGAACGTGAACGGCGGCGATCTCATCGACCGGATCCTCTGGGAAGGGCTGCGGCACGCCGAGGAGGTGGAGGTCTTCTTCGGCGAAGGAAGGAGCGTTTCGGCGGAGATCAAGCACTCCGTCATCGGCAACGCCGAAGAATCGCGGAGCTGGTGTCTTTCCATCCGCACCATCGATCGGGGGAGGATCGGCGCGTCCAGCACCAGCGATCCCCGGAAGTGGAGGAGCTGTCTGGACGCCGCCCTTGCCAGCGGGAGGGTCGCGAACGCCCAGGAGTGGGGCGGACTTCCGAAACCCGTCGATATCGTCAGCACTGCACCGTCTGCGGACCCGGACCTCATCGTCGGTGCGGACGGCGCCTCGACGCTCGTCGGGCAGCTCCTCGAGGGGGCGGCCGAGCATCCCGCCAGGGTGGTCGGGGGCTCCGCAGAACTCGCCCGGACCGATCTGACGATCGCAAATTCGAGTGGCGTCCGCTACGGCATGGACCGGACCGTGGTCAGCGTAACGCTCGAGGCGATCCATGGGCAGTCCACCGGATACGAGTTCGCCGCATCCCCGTTCCTCACGGATATCGATGCGCGGTCGGTCGGCGAGCAGGCGGCGCGCCTCGCGGTGCACTCGGCCGGCGGACGCGACGTCGCGAGCGGCAGGTACGATGTGATCCTCTCGCCGATCGCCGCCGCTCAGCTCATCGGCTACGTGCTCGTCCCGGCCCTCTCCGGGCGGAACGTGAAGGCCGGCCGCTCCTTCCTCGCAGGCAGGCTCGGCGAGCAGGTGCTGGATCAGGACCTCTCCATCTACGACGACCCCGCTGCCAGGGGTCTGGGCAGCGCCAGCTGGGACGCGGAGGGGGTCCCCACCAGACGGCTGGATTTCGTGGAGCGGGGCGTCCTCCGGTGCTTCGCCTACGACCTCAAGACCGCCTATCGCTACCACGAGGAGAGCACGGCGAGTGCCGTCCGTTCCGGTGCCGAAGGCGGCGTCGCCATCGGCGTCCACAATCTGGTGGTGGACGGCCGCCGCACGGCGGTGCTCGGCGACGAGCGGGCGATCTGGGTCCACGACGTCGTCGGCGCCCACACCGCAAACCCCCTCTCCGGCGACTTCTCGGTCGAGCTCTCCAACCCGTTCTGGATGGAGGGGGGAGAACTGCAGGAACCGATACGCACGGCGATGCTCGCAGGCAACGTCTTCGATATGCTCGCCGATATCGGCGGGCTCGGCGACGACACCCGGATCGTCGGACGCGTCATCCTCCCATCCATACGATTTAATAAACAGCAGATCATTGGTAAATAGGATGCTAGAAGAGATACTTGCTATCATTCTGGCGATCGCGATCGCTGCAGCGATCTACTACCTGCTGAGGAAGGCGTTTACCCTCGCCATCAACGCCATCGCCGGCCTGGTCACACTCTGGCTGCTGAATACCCTCGATGTTATGAGCTGGTTCGGCGCCCAGGATATCGCAATCACTCCCGTCACCATCCTGATCTGCGCCCTGGGCGGACTGCCGGGAGCCCTGATCCTGGTCCTCCTGCACCTGCTGAATATACCGATCTAGATGAGGCGGTCCCCGAACCGACCGTCACCCGGTCCTGTGGATCTCGATATGCCTGACCCCGGACTGGAGCCATCGCGTATGGGATTTCTGCGGTCCGGTTGTGAACGGGATCAGAGCGTAAACAGGGCTTCTCTCCGGCTATCGCCTCGCAGGGGAGTGCTCCTGCAATCCCGGTCCCACATTCGAAGCTCTTCGAGTCTCTCAAGCTTGCTGCCCTTCGGACAGCGAGCTCCCCGCGATATGAGAGCCGGGGTCTGCAGAGATCCTCCACACCGAGACGTGCCGCTGCTCTTTTGCAGAGTATCCCTCCCATTCTGCTCCCGGGTTCACTGCGACATCTCCCGGGAAGTGGGAGTGGGGGGGAGGGGGTTCGCCCCCCTCGAAGACGCTTCGCATTTCGCATCTTCTCCAGCCCGCGCCTCCCCTGCCCCACAGCCCCACGGCGATTCGAAATCCCGATCCGATCTACGGATGGCTGTCCCGAGATCCTTTCAGCCGCTCTGACGAACGGCAGACGCGACCAGCGTCCGACACTCCGCGAGAGAGCGCAGACCTCGCAGAGCGTTGCGTCTTCGACGGGAATATACTCCAATCCGAACGCATCGTCGTTCCAGGACGGTTTCAGGACGCGTTCGATGCCTCTGCCCCGCCCGGGGCGGCGGATGTCTGCGGACACCCCCCCGGATATCCCGGATATTGCAGACCGCCCCCCGGGCGTTCCGCCGGGCGGGGGGTTAACGCTGGCGCAGGCGAACCCGTGCGTTCTTCTCCCGGGGGATGGAGAGCGAAACACGCTGCGGCCATGACGATCACCGCGTTCGCGGTCTCGACCACCCTCCTCCGAACCGCGTCGGACGCCTCGATAGAATTTTATAGCCGTCACTTCAATTCTGTTATCGGTGATGCCAGGTGTGTACGGTTGGCGGACCCGTCGATATCGAGATCAGCGAGCGGGTGAAGGGTAAGGATTACCGGTGCAGGGAGTGCGGAGAGAAGTTCAAGGGGCTCGGCAAGCGGCCCATGTGCCCGAGCTGCCAGTCGGAAGACGTTGAAGAAGCCTGAATATAGTCTCTTTTCCATGCCGCGGGAGACGACGGTGCCCCTCGGAGAGGACTTCCTCCTCATCCGGGGGGAATACTCGTTTCTGCTGGTGGGCAGAGCCTGCTCCCGGTTCACCCTCTTCATCGAGACCTGCAGCGGCGAGCACTGCCAGACCGTGGAGCCCGACGACCTGGTGGCGGTCTCGTCGCCGGAGGGCGGGTCGCTCGACGCCGCCCGGATGCTCCTCGAACTGGTGCGGCGGCATCACGTCCCGCTGGTCGTGCTCCCGAAGGGCCATCCGGGATCGACGCGGCTGCAGATGGTCGTCGCGGTCTCCGACGCCATCCTGCTCGCCTGCGAGATCCAGCGCGGCACTCACCCCGAGCAGCATCTGCTCTGCTCGTCGGCAGAGCTCGCGGGCATGCGCCTCCGCGGTGCGGGCGGCGCCGTGGAGATCGCTGCGGTGCCCCCTCACACCGCCGTCGAGGTCGTCCCCTTTGCCCCCTCCCGATGAGATAGGCGTGGCGGGAGGGCTCTCCCGGGGGCCGGACGGTCGGTCCTGAAAGCGGCGCGAGGCGATCCCGGGACGGTGCAACCCGCAACGGCGATGGGAATGCGAATGAATAACAAAATATATAGGTATTTTCGTCAAACATCTGTATGCCGAGAGGAGGGTTGGATGAAGGTTGATGTGTTGAAGAGCATCAAACGGATCGAAGAGGAGTACCGTACGCGGATCGATGAGGCACTCAGCGAAAAGGAACGCCTTCTCTCCAGCGCAAAGCTGGAGGCTGACAACCTGATCATCAGGGCGCATGCCGATATCGAGGAGTACCGGAAGAAACGTCTGGCAGATGCCCGCGATGATGCGGCAAAGAAGCGTGCTGCTATTCTCAAGGAGGGTGAAGAGCGTGCAGCTGCAATGAGAGCCAGAGGGCGCAAGAATCTCGAAAGTGCAGTTGCACTGCTTCTCACGCGTTTCAAGGAGCAGCTGCATGTTACAGTCTAAAAGAATGAGCCATCTGCTCATTGCAGCGTCGAGAGAGCAGATGGAACCCGTCATCCAGGAACTGTATTCGCACCGCGTCTTCCACATCAAGGTCTTTACGGAGCAGGAGGAGGGGGAGGGGGAGTATGCGGGTCTGACGATCGGAACCCCGCTCCCCGCCGCCGGCGAAGCCTCCGAGCGGCTCGTCCAGGTCCGATCCCTTGAGAGTATGTTCGGTGTGGACCGGGAGAGCGTGGAACCGACGCAGAAGCGATCCCGTTCTGCACTCCGTGCGCTGATCGATCGCGAGCTCCCCGCCCTCTGGGACCGGGTGGAGGAACTTATGAGCAGACGCGCGGCGTCCGAAGCGGCGTTGCGGGTGCATGAACAGCAGATCCGTGATCTCAAACCCTTTGCGCTGGCACCGCTCGAGCTGGAGCTGTATCGCGGCTATGAGAGCATCGCCGTCTTCGCCGGGAGGATCCCGCGGGATGTCGAGATCCCCGCCCCTCACGAGAAGTTCTTCTCCGCATCTAGGGAAGGCACGTTCATCGCGGTCTTCACGCCGCTGCAGTACAGAGACGACGTGGAGCGCCATCTGCTGAACGCGCAGTTCGTACCGCTGCCGATACCCGAGGGCGAAGGCCTGCCGCAGGCGCTGATCGATCAGCATGCCCGGCAGATCGCATCCCTTCGGGACGAGATAGCGAAGATCGACGGCGAGCTTTCCGAGATCAAGGCGCGGCAGGCAGAGTTTCTGGCTGCATGCGAGGAACTGCTCGTCGCCGAGGTCGAACAGGCGGAGGCCCCTCTGCGGTTCGCAACCACGCAGCAGGCCTTCATCGTGGAGGGCTGGGTGCCGGTGGGAGAGGTCGAACGGGTGAAGTCCGGCCTCTCCCTGGCGACCGGCGGCAGGGTTCTCGTCACGGAGCTCGACGACGGAGAGGATCACCATCAGGCGCCGGTCGAGTACGATAATCCTTCATTCGCTCGGCCAACGGAGCTGATCATCGACACCTACGCCCGTCCCCGCTACGATGAGATCGATCCGACTCTCTTTGTGTCGATCATCTTCCCGATCTTCTTCGGCCTCATTCTCGGGGACGTGGGGTACGGAGCGATCCTGCTCGTGTGTGCTCTGGGTCTCCGGAAGATGGTGGGGGCCGGGGCCGGACGACAGCTCCTGGATGTCCTGAGAAATGCCAGCATCTCCAGCATCATCTTCGGCATACTGCTCTCGGAATGCTTCGGGTTCTCGCTGCCGTGGGATCCGCTGCTCTTCAACAGACACCTGGCCATCGGAGCGCACGCGACCGGCCACGGACCCGATATAGTTCTCCTTCTCGTTATTGCGGTCTGGATCGGCATCTTTCAGATCACGCTCGGGCGTCTTCTGAATGCGGTGAATCACGTTCGTCACCGCGAGACAGCGGGGGTGCTGGCCCAGGCGGGCTGGATCGCCATCATGTACGGCATCCTGGCCCTGCTCTGGTCGCTTGCTCCGATCCCGTATATGCCCGATCTGACCGGGCTTCCCCCGGTGGTCATGGGCCTGAATGCCGCCGCGCTCACGGGTGCCGTGCTCCTGGTCTTCGGGGCGGTGGCGGTCATGAGGGAGTCGGCGCTCGAGCTGATCGAGATCCCCACCGTCATCAGCCACGCCATGTCGTACGCCCGTCTCTCCGCAGTCGGGCTTTCATCGGTTGCGATAGCGATGGTGGTGAACCTGATGGCCATCGAGATGCTGATCGAGCCCCAGCTGGAGCATCTGACACCGGTGGGCATTGTATCAATCGTGATGGGGATCCTGGTCTTCCTCGTCGGGCACCTCCTGAACGCGGCGCTCGGTCTCCTCGGAGGAGGTCTCCAGTCACTCAGGTTGCAGTACGTTGAGTTCTTCACCAAGTTTTACAAGGGCGGTGGAGAGAAATTTAACCCGTTTGGAATGAAAAAGAGGTTTACGGAGGATTAAAATGGTTGGTCCGGAAACAGCAGTTATGACGGTTGAGATGATCGAGGCATCGCAGCTCGGCACGCAGGCAATCAGTGCCGCAATCGCCATCAGTTTGACAGGCCTTTCGACTGCGATCGCCGAGTACGGGATCGGTTCGGCGGCGCTAGGCGCGGCGGCGGAGAACAGGGATCTCTTTGGTATGGGATTGGTGCTTACGGCCATTCCCGAGACGATCGTCATCTTTGGGCTTATCGTGGCTCTGCTGATTCTGTTCTGAGTGGAGTTGATGATGGGGCTAGAGTCTGTCATCGATGACATACGGAACAGGGGTCAGCGCGAGGCGGCGGCGATCAGGAGCGAAGCGCAGGATCAGGCAGATCAGATCCTCGATCAGGCGCGGCGGCGTGTCGAAGAGATGAAACTGGCGGCGGAGCAGGAAGTGCAGGTACGGATCGCCAAGATGATGGATCAGGAGATCTCCGCCGCCAACCTGATCGTCAAGAGACAGGTGCTGAACGCGCAGAAGGAGGTCCTGGATCAGGCATACCGGGAGACCCTCGCTGCCCTCTCCAGACTTCCGGAGCAGACACACCGGGACGTGGTGAAGAGACTGCTGCTGCAGGTCGCCGAAGAGATCAGGCAGGGTGTGGTGTACTGCAACCGGCGGGATATGCCGGCGGTGCGGGACCTGATCGCGCAGAACGACCTTCTTGCGGGCTACCGTATGGGAGATCCGGTGGATATCGAGGGCGGCATTATCGTGGAGAGTGATGACGGGGACGTGAAGATCGACCTTTGCTATCGCACCATCCTCGACGGGATGTGGGAGTCAGGATTGAAGGATGTGTTCGATATCTTGTTTGCGTGAGGGGGTGCAGAGATGCCCGCGATGATCGGTCCGTCCCACTACATCTACGTCTGCACCCGTCTTCGCGCACGGAAAGCGAAGCTGATACCGCGCGATGAGTACATCCGTATGCTGAACATGGGGCTTCCCGAGATCACCCGGCTGATTCAGGAGACCACGTACAAACGTGAGATCGACGAACTGAGCACATCATTCAGCGGCATCGATCTGATCGAGGTTTCACTGAGCTGGAACCTGGCAAAGGAGTACCAGACGATCCTGAAGATCCTGCCCCGCCCTCTCCAGCACCTCACCTCGAGTTACCTCCGCCGGTGGGACATCCAGAACGTGCTCACCATCCTGCGGGGCAAAGACCAGGGTCTCCCTGCAGGAAGGATCAAAGAGGTGCTGGTTCCCGCGGGGGAGCTGGACAGGGCGCTTCAGGATCGCCTCCTCATGGAGGACACATCGGCAAAGATCGTCGAGATGCTGAAGGGATGGCGGCTCTATCCGGTTCTTTCACGGGAGTTCGCGGAGGCGGAGGAGTCGGGACGGTTTGCCCGCCTTGAGAACGAGCTCTACAAGAAGTTCTATGCCGACGTCGTCGCAGATGCCCGCGCCGTCAGAGGAGGCAGGGCATTCATCGATTATGTCCAGCTGGAGATCGACATCCGGAATCTGCAGAGCCTCTTCAGGCTCAGGGCGGCAGGCGAGAAGGGCGATCTGCGTGAGTTCA
Organism: Methanomicrobiaceae archaeon UBA206; assembly: GCA_002503105.1. Classification (GTDB taxonomy): domain Archaea; phylum Halobacteriota; class Methanomicrobia; order Methanomicrobiales; family Methanoculleaceae; genus UBA206. Next base: position 8,439 of record DAQY01000096.1, on the reverse strand, counting down.
TGATCCCCGGCGGATCGGTCTCCGTGGAGGAGCTGCAGCGCCTCAGCGCCATCGAGGACCTTGACGAGTTCATCGACGCGATGAAGACGCAGGTCACAGAGCGGCCGCTGCTCGCTCTGCTGGACGATCTGAAACAGCAGGGATCCCTGAAAGGGCGCTCGCTGCAGGAGACCGAGATCGTATTGACGCGCATCAAGCTGGCGCAGATGGAGAGGATGTCGAAGGCGCACCCCTTCTCCATCTGGCCGATTCTCGCGTACCTCGAGCTGAAGAAGTACGAGGTGTTCAAACTCCGCACGATCACGCGGGGGAAGGAAGCGAACCTCTCCCCGGAGTGCATCAGGAGCTATCTGGTGATGTGAATGGAGGTTGCAGTCGTAGGCAGCAGTGAGTTCGTCGTCGGTTTCAGGCTTGCGGGGGTTCAGAAGATCTACGCTGCGGACGATGAGGAGAAGCTCAGGAGGTACATCGCCGCCGTGCTCGAGGACGAGGAGATCGGCATCCTGGTGATGGAGAGCAGGGATCTGAACCGGGTCCCGCCGCGGCTGCTGAGTACGCTCGAGAACTCGATCAGGCCGACCGTGATTGCGATCGGAGCGCAGGAAGGGAGGATGTCCCTGCGAGAGCGAATAAAGAGATCTGTGGGTGTTGACCTGTGGAAGTGAAAGACGTAGCAGTAAAGGATGCCGGCAGAGGGGTCCTTCAGCGGATTGCTGGGCCTGTGGTCACCGCGGTGGGCCTTGACGCCCACATGTATGACGTGGTGAAGGTCGGCGAAGAAGAACTCATGGGCGAGGTCATCCGGATCGAGGGTGACCGCATCATCATTCAGGTGTACGAGGATACGTCAGGCATCAGACCGGGAGAGCCCGTCGTCAATACCGGCCTTTCGCTTACGGTGGAGCTCGGTCCCGGGCTTTTGAAGAGTATCTACGACGGCATTCAGAGACCTCTCGCCGCCCTCGTCGACAAGGTGGGCGACTTCATCGAGCGGGGCGTGTCCGCCCCCGGTCTTGACCGGACCGTCACGTGGGAGTTCAGACCGACGGTCCGGGCGGGCGACACGGTCGGGCCCGGCAGCGTCATCGGCGAGGTGCAGGAGACGAGCATCGTCCACCGCGTCATGGTCCCGCCGCACGTGAAGGGCGGCGTGGTGAAGTCCATCGAACGCGGTTCGTTCACGGTCGAAGAGGTCGTCTGCACCCTCGAGGACGGCACCGAGCTCACCATGATGCAGCGGTGGCCGGTGCGGGTGCCCCGGCCGGTGGCAGAGAAGATGAACCCGGACATTCCGCTGATCACCGGTCAGCGGATTCTGGATGGACTCTTCCCCATCGCCAAGGGCGGCACCGCAGCCATCCCCGGTCCGTTCGGGAGCGGGAAAACCGTGACGCAGCAGCAGCTCGCCAAATGGAGCGACGCGGAGGTCGTCGTCTACATCGGGTGCGGTGAGCGGGGCAACGAGATGACCGAGGTGCTGATCGAGTTCCCGCACCTCCAGGACCCGAAGACCGGGAGGCCCCTGATGGAGCGGACGGTGCTCATCGCAAACACCTCCAATATGCCGGTGGCCGCCCGTGAGGCGTCCGTGTATACCGGCATCACGATCGCCGAGTACTTCCGCGACATGGGGTACGACGTCTCGCTGATGGCGGATTCCACCTCCCGGTGGGCGGAGGCGATGAGGGAGATCTCCTCGCGCCTCGAAGAGATGCCGGGCGAGGAAGGGTATCCGGCGTACCTGGCGGCCCGCCTCTCGGAGTTCTACGAGCGTGCGGGACGGGTGCGGTGCCTGAACGGTATGTATGGATCGATTTCGGTCATCGGCGCGGTCTCCCCGCCGGGCGGCGACTTCTCGGAGCCGGTCACGCAGAACACGCTGCGTATCGTCAAGGTCTTCTGGGCGCTGGACGCGAAACTCTCGCAGCGCCGCCATTTCCCCGCGATCAACTGGCTGAACTCCTACTCCCTGTATCTGGACACGCTCACCGGCTGGTACGACGAGCACGTCTCGCCCGAGTGGAACCATCTCCGGTCGTGGGCGATGGAGGTGCTCCAGGAGGAGGCGGAACTGCAGGAGATCGTCCAGCTGGTCGGATCCGACGCGCTGCCGGAGGAGCAGCAGATCACGATCGAGGTGGCGCGGATGATCCGTGAGATCTTCCTCCAGCAGAACGCCTACGACGACGTGGACACGTTCTGCGACATGACCAAGCAATACGATATGATGAAGGCGATCAAGAAGTACTCCGATCTCGCGTATGCGGCGCAGGCCGCGGGGATTCTCCCGCAGCAGATCATGAGCCTGAAATCGAAGAACGATCTGCCGCAGATCAAGTTCATCCGGGACTACAAGCCGGTGCTGGCGACGATGCTCAGCCGGATGGACGAGGAGTTCAATGCACTGAGGGCGGCGTAGTATGAAGGAGTATAGGACTATCAACAAGATCGCCGGTCCCCTGCTCTTTGTGGAGAGAACGGAGCCCGTCGGCTATAACGAGATGGTGAACATCGTGCTCCACGACGGTACCGTGAAACGGGGGCAGGTGCTCGACACCAGCGACGAGCTCGTGGTGGTCCAGGTCTTTGAGACCACGGCCGGTATCGGGAGGGACAGCAGCATCAGGTTCACCGGCGAGACGATCAAGATGCCCGTCGGGCGGGAGATGCTCGGCAGGATCCTCTCCGGCGGCGGGAAGCCGATCGACGGGGGTCCGGAGATCGTCCCGGAGAAGCGGCTCGACATCACGGGCGCCGCGATCAACCCGTATGCACGCGCCTCACCCGAGGAGTTCATCCAGACCGGCATATCGACCATCGACGGGATGAACACCCTGGTCCGCGGGCAGAAGCTCCCGATCTTCTCGGGTGCGGGGCTGCCCCACAACGATATTGCGCTCCAGATCGCCCGGCAGGCGAAGGTGCTGGGTTCGAAGGAGGAGTTCGCAGTGGTCTTCGCCGCGATGGGCATCACGAAGGAAGAGGCGAACCACTTCATGGCGGACTTCGAGCGGACGGGCGCGCTCCAGCGTGCCGTGGTCTTCCTCAACCTCGCGGACGATCCCGCCGTCGAGCGTATCATCACGCCGAGGCTGGCGCTGACGACGGCCGAATATCTCGCATTCACCCTCGGGATGCACGTGCTCGTCATCCTCACCGACATGACCAACTACTGCGAGGCGCTCCGCCAGATCGGCGCCGCCCGCGAGGAGGTGCCGGGGCGGCGCGGATATCCCGGGTACATGTATACCGATCTTGCGAGCATCTACGAGCGTGCGGGGATCATTCACGGGGTGAAGGGCTCCATCACCCAGTTCCCCATCCTGACGATGCCCGGCGACGATATCACGCACCCGATCCCCGACCTGACGGGCTACATCACCGAGGGGCAGATTGTGGTCTCCCGTGATCTCCACCGGAAGGGGATCTACCCGCCGATAAACGTGCTGCCGTCGCTGTCACGGCTGATGAACCTGGGGATCGGCGAGGGGCACACCCGTGAGGACCACAAAAAGGTCTCCGACCAGCTGTATGCGGCGTACGCGGAGGGGAACGATCTCCGTGGCCTGGTCGCCATCGTCGGGAAAGACGCGCTCTCGGAGCGTGATCGGATGTTCCTCGAGTTCGCCGACCTCTTCGAGGATCGGCTGGTCAGGCAGGGTCCGTATGAGGAACGGTCCATCGTGCAGACGCTCGACCTTGGCTGGGAACTGCTCGCCATGCTGCCCGAGGAGGAGCTGGTGCGCATCGACCGCGAACTGATCCAGAGGTACCACCCGAAGTATCGAGCAGAAGTACAGGCAGCGGGGTAGCGATCCATGGCGCTGCGAGACGTCAAGCCGACCCGTTCCGAGCTGATCAGCATCAAGCGGCGGATCGCGCTCTCGGAGCGCGGCTACAATATTCTCAAGATGAAGCGCGATGGACTGATCCTCGAATTTTTTAAGGTGCTGCAACAGGCAAAAGAGAGCCGCGGTGCGCTGCAGGAGCGGTACGAGCGGGCGATGAAGGCGATCGCGCTCGCGAACACCGTCGAGGGTGCGATCGCGGTGAAGGCGGCCGCGTTCTCCGTGCGGGACACCCCCGAGATCGCCGTACGGAGCAGGAACATTATGGGCGTGGTGGTGCCGGAGATCGAATCGTCCAGCGTGAAGAAGAGCCTGGTCGACCGCGGATACGGACTGCTCGGCACCTCGTCGGTCATCGACGAGACGGCCGATGCGTTCGAGGATCTGCTGGAGGCCATCGTCGAGGCGGCGGAGATCGAGACCACCATGAAGCGGCTGCTCGACGAGATCGAGACCACCAAGCGGCGCGTGAACGCGCTGGAGTTCAAAGTCATCCCCGAGCTCACCGAGGCCCGCGACTTCATCAAGATGCGACTGGACGAGATGGAGCGTGAGGAGCTCTTCCGTCTGAAAAAGATTAAGGCACGGAGTCCCTCATAGGGGTACCGGGGGGATGACCGTTGGAGATCGGTACACTCGCCGATGTGGAGGATCTGACCGGCACGGTGATGCTTCGGGTGGATTTCAACTCCCCCATCGATCCGGCGTCGAACCAGATCCTCGACGACAAGCGGTTCCGGGAGCACCTGCCGACCGTACGGGCTCTTGAAGACGCGCGGCTCGTCATCGTCACGCACCAGAGCAGGCCCGGCAAGAAGGACTTCACCACCCTCGAGGTGCATGCGGAGAGGCTTGAGCGGTTGCTGCACCGCCCGATCACCTACGTGGACGACATCTTCGGACGATGCGCCCGCGAGGCGGTCCGGGGCGCCGGGCGGGGGGACGTGGTGATGCTGGAGAACCTCCGTTTCAATGCGGAGGAGAACATGACTATGAAGCCGGAGGACGCGAAGAAGACCGTCCTGGTCAGGAAGCTGGCTTCTATGGCGGATCTCTACATCAACGACGCCTTCGGCACCGCGCACCGTTCGCAGCCCTCGATCGTGGGCCTGCCGCTCGTGCTTCCGACGGTGGCCGGTCTCCTGATGGAGAGGGAGATCGCCAACCTCTCCCGGGTGTTTACGAGCGCTCCCCGCCCCGTCACCTTCGTGCTCGGCGGGACGAAGGTGGACGACTCCGTGGCGGTGGCGAGGAACGTGCTTGCGAAGGGTACCGCCGACCGGGTGATCGTGACCGGTGTCGTGGGCAACGTCTTCCTGCTCGCCGCCGGATACGCGATCGGGAGGGCGTCCGAGCAGCTGATCGATCGGCTCGAGTACCGGGGCGAGGTCGAGCCGGCGCGCCGGCTCCTGCAGGACTACCGGGACCGGATTCTGATGCCCGATTCGGTCGCTGTCCGGGAGGACGACGCGCGGGTGGAGTATCCGGTGGATGCGATCCCTGCGGATGCGCAGATCCTGGATATCGGCGATGCGGCGATCGCCCGGATGGTCGACCGGATCAGGGAATCCGGGACGGTCGTCGTGAACGGTCCCGCAGGGCTCTTTGAGGAGGAGAGGTTCGCCATCGGAACCTTCGAGCTGATGAAGGCGGCGGCCATGGCGAACTTCTCGGTCGCAGGCGGCGGCCATACCGCCGTTGCCATCGAACGGCTCGATCTGGAGGACAAGTACACCCACATCTCCACCGGCGGCGGTGCGGCCATCGAGTTCCTGACCGGCAGGAAGATGCCCGCGATCGAGGCCCTGGAGATGTCGAGGAAGATCTTCAGGTGAGGGGCACACGCCCCTCTCCCCGCCTTCCGACGGCCACCGGGCGCATATCTGCTCTCCACGCGCCGGGAAGGATTTTTTGCGATCCTCGGAGGGAGACCGTACGGCAGGCACGGGAACGAGGGTGGGGGAATCGGAATGGAACCGGCACCGGTACGACCGTTTGTGAAGTGGGCGGGGGGGAAGACCCAGCTGCTGGATGAGTTCGTCCGCCGCTTCCCCGAGGGGCTGCGGTCGGGTGCCATCACGCGGTACGTGGAGCCGTTTCTGGGCGGCGGAGCCGTCTTTTTCACAGTCGCCCGGCAGTTTCATCCACGGATGTGCCATCTCTTCGACATCAACCGGGAGCTGGTGCTGACCTACACCGTGGTGAAGGAGGACCTGGAGGAGCTCCTGGAGGAGCTCCGCGCTCTCGCATCCGCATACCTGCCGCTCGACGGAGAGGGGCGGAGGCGCATGTACTACGCGGTGCGGGACCGGTTCAACCGGAACAGAGCGGAGGTCGACCTCTCATCGCACGGCCGCCTCCGGACGCTCCGTGCAGCGGAGATGATCTTTCTGAACCGCACCTGCTTCAACGGCCTCTTCCGCGTCAACTCGCGGGGCGACTTCAACGTGCCGCACGGAAAGTACCGCAACCCGCGCATCTTCGATGAAGAGAACCTCCGGGCGGCGTCACGGCTGCTCGCACACGCCGAGATACGCCAGGGCGACTTCACCGCCTGCGGTCCAACTGTGGACCGGGGCACGTTCGTCTACATCGACCCTCCCTATCGCCCGCTCACCCGGACATCGATGTTCACCTCCTATGCGGAGGGCGGGTTTGGCGACACGGATCAGATCAGACTGGCGGAGTTCTGCAGGAAGATCGATGAGAAGGGGGCTCTGTTCATGCTCAGCAACTCGGATCCGAAGAACGCCGATCCCGGCGACGACTTCTTCGACGACCTCTACGACGGGTTCGTGATAGAGCGTGTCTCCGCGCGGCGGGCGATCAACTGCAACGGCCGGCGGCGCGGCCCGCTGAACGAGCTGATCATCACGAATTACCGCCCCTCACCGCGGCGGAAGGGATGAACGACGGGGTAAGGTGGGATAGGGACCGTCACCCGGGTTGCCGTGTCAGGCAGTTCGCTGGTGTGCGGCTTTCCGGATACTGCCGCACGGATCGCTGAACGCTCGGTGTACCGATCCTGGTGTCTGAAGCACCGGATCACTCCTGCATACCGGTTCAATGAACGGCTGGTGACTGAACGCTGGGTGAGGCCATACCCCGATACCCCTGTCTATATCCGCTGATATATAAATTTACCTTATTATATTATAGATTTATATACGCCGCAAATAATAAATCGGCACTTTTAAAACGCATTTTCTGCGTAAATATTAATTTTAAAAGGACGTTTGTCCTCCCACGATCTTCTTACGCCCCCGAGCGGCAGAGCGTGCCCGCAACGCGTCGGTTCATGGTGGTGTCTGCCGGCCGATCCCGTCCCTCCAGGCGATATCCACCGCCACGGCCCCGCGCCGCGGCAGGGCGATCACTCCCTGAGCAGCGCGACCTTCGAGCCCACCGGAACGCCCACATCCCGCCCGATCGGCTCACATTTCACCGACATCATGTATGCGACGGGGGGGAGGTCCGCATACTCGGAGAGCGACTCGTAGTTGGCCATGCCCTTCGCGATGATAAGCGTGCAGCGATCCAGCGCGTCCGCCAGATCGGGCGGGACGATCTCGAGGTTCACACCGAGCTCGCTGACGCTGCCGGATGTCGTGGTCAGATGGTCGGCGCGTCGATCGAGGCCGAGCGCAACGGCATCCTCCCGTGTGGCGTCGTTCAGGATAGGCCCTCCCCGGACGGCCAGGGTGACGTGCGATCCGTGTCGTTTGAGGTGGTCGATGAGCAGCGCGTCAAAGACGATCTCTCCGCAGTTATCGGCGATATAGACCACGCGCGAGGTGAGCGGCTCGATCGCGTCCGTGTCATCGACCGAAAGACCGCCGGCGAACTCTGCATGGAAAAAATCCACGAAGTTATCGGTGACCGTATGCGCCTTTGATCCATAATCCAGCGTGTTGCCGATGACCGCTGCGAGCACGAGATCCCGAAAGGTCGACAGCTCGCCCTGCACCTGCCGGCAGACCGCCATGGCGTCCATGTTGTTCGCCTGCTTCAGGGAACGGTACGGATCCGGATCTCCGAGCATCGTGCAGGCGAGGCGGTGCACTCTGCTCGCGATCACCGGCGCGGGGACGGGATCCGCACAGATGCGCCTCAGCAGGTCCGTGCACGCCTCGACGGTGCGCCTGACCAGATCGTCGTCGGCGGTGCTCAGCCTGCACTCGTATTCGACACGCGAGATCAGACACTCCAGGCACCCGGGTGCAAACCTCATCTCCAGAAAGAGTCTGTCTCAGCGTGCACAAAAAAGGTTTGAATGGGGCCACTGCGATTTGAACGCAGGTCAGAAGACCCCCAGTCTCCTAGGATGCCAGGCTACCCTATGGCCCCACCTTATGTACTGTGCCGGAATCCTTATTGTACTTTCGCTTCCGTACGGCGTGAGGAACAGCGAGCGCTATATTTTCATACTCTTGTACTCCTCCACGCTGCGGGTCAACTGTTCGAGCTCGCTGCCGGTGATCTCCATTCTGCTCGTCAGTTCCTCGACTTCCCGGAGAAGTTGTTTGATACGCACGTACATCACGTACATGATGAACAGTAGACAGATGATGATTGGTAGCGTAACGAAAGT
>DAQY01000023.1 GCA_002503105.1 Methanomicrobiaceae archaeon UBA206 | reverse complement strand
GGGCAATTTTGGGATGAGTTCACTCGAAGACGCTTACGTATCTTCTCATGCCCCTGCCCTCCGGCCAGGAGCACTCCCCACGGTCCGCTTCCCGAAGATGTCGCAGCGAACCCTGGATGGGGATCTTCCCGGAAAAGTTCAGAGCCGGGCCGGATGATCGATCGGTCCTCATCGGTCGGGCCTGCGGCCGGCACGGCCTCACGGGCGGACCGAAGACAAAAGAGCGCGTCCCTTCGCCCGCACGGAGCCGGAGTCGTATTGCGCGGCGGCGGCAGACGGGAGACCGTCCGTGCGGAAAAGGAGGAGCGGGATTTTCAGCGCACGATCTTTGCGATCGGGATCTCGAGGATATCTTCGGCGCCCGCGTCCTTCAGCTGCGGGATCAGCGCATTGACCGTCCCCTTGCTCACCACCGCCTGGATGCTGAAGTAGTCGACACCGTGGAGCCGGCTCACGGTCGGCTTCTTCATGGCCGGGAGCACCTCGATGAGGCGTTCGAGCGATGACGACGGCACATTCATGGAGAGGAGGACCTGATGCCGCGCCTCGATCACGCCGAGTAGCAGCGTGGCGATCTCCTCGATCTCCCTGCGCTTGGCAGGATCGCTCATGCTCTCCCTGTTGGCCAGGAGAGCGGTGTGGGACTCCATGATCCGGCCGATGATCTTGAGGCCGTTCTTCTGGAGCGTGCTGCCGGTTTCAGTGAGATCGACGACCACGTCCATGAGATCGGGGACCTTCGCCTCGGACGCCCCGTACGAGTGGTACAGCTCGACCGGGATCCCGAGATCCGCAAAGAAGCGCTCCGTGATGCGGGGGTACTCGGTGGTCACCCTGCTGCCGGGCCGGATCTGCGTAACGTCGTCGATCGGCTCGTCGCAGTGGACGGCAACGACGATCTTCACGTTCCCTTCGCCGGTCTTGCTGTACGCCAGGTTGGCGACCTCGACGACGTCCGCACCGCTCTCACGCACCCAGTCGAGCCCCGATATGCCGAGATCGAAGTAGCCCATCTGGACGTAGAGGGGAATCTCCTGGGGCCGAAGAATCTTCACCTTTCCTATCCGTCGGTCGTAGATCCTCGGGCTGTAGTCGCGATCGGTCCGCTTGACTTCGAGGTCCGCTTCCCTGAAGAGCTGGAGGGTCTGCGCCTCCAGGCTTCCCTTGGGGAGTGCGATGGAGATCATCACTGAAGATCTGGGTGAAAATGAGTTAAAGGTGCTGATGCGGATGCTCAATCCAGGGTATGAACGACAAGCCCGCTCAGGAGCTTCGGCTCGAACCAGGTGGACTTCGGGGGCATGACGCCGCCCTGATCCGCGATGGAGAGCACGGTCTCGATCCGCACCGGCTGCATGGCGACGGCGAGGGCGTATACCCCCGCATCCACCAGCCGCTCCAGCTCGGAGAGCGGTTTCGCCCCGCCCATGTAGTGGAGCCGGGCATCGCCGCGGGGATCGGAGATGCCCAGCATCCCCTCGAGCACCTCCTTCTGCAGCACCGAGACGTCCAGCGAGCCGATCAAGTCTGCGGGGTTGCCGAGCGGGCGCGAGACCTCGTACCACCGTCCGTCCAGGTACATGTGCATGACGTGCACCGGCGCGTCCGCCCGTATCGCCGGCGGGATCCGGTAGCCGGTCTCGTCGATCTCCCCGTACGGCCGGACATCCCAGAGCTCGGAGAGGGCACCGATGAATTCGGATGCGGTATAGCCGCCCAGATCGGTGACGAGCCGGCTGTAGCCGTGGATCCTGACGCGGTTGTGCGCGAAGAGCACCGCCATGAACCTGCCCGACTCCTCCGAATACCTGCCCTCGGCACGCCGCCGTACAGCCACGTTCACCGCAGACTTGGCACGGTGATGCCCGTCCGCAATATACAGCGCCTCCACGCCGGAGAAGAGGTCTTCCAGGCGTGAGATGGCGGTCCCATCGACGATCCGATAGATCTCGTGGAGCACGCCCTGCTCGCTTATCGTGCTCCCGTCAGGCCCCGATCCCGCGATCAGAGAGGCAATGTAGGAGCATATCTCACCGGGATCGCGATAGAGCAGGAAGACCAGTCCGGTGTTCGCATTCACGGTGTCGATATGCCGGGTGCGGTCCTCCTCCTTGTCGTAGCGGGTGAGCTCGTGCCTCCTGATGCGCCGGTCCTCGTAGTCTTCGGTCGCAACGCAGCAGACCAGACCGATGAACTCCTCCCCGTCCTGGACGACGCGATAGACGTACATCCCGGGTTCGGGATCGCGCCGGAGGAACCCCTCCGCAAGCATGCGGTCGAAGACCTCACGCGCCCGCAGGTAGACGGACCGATCGTCCGGCAGGAGATCAGGGTGTTCCGCGTCGGGCCGACTCACCCGCAAGAAACTCAGCGGATTTCTCTCGATGCACCGTCTGGCCTCATCCGCCGTCACCACGTCATAGGGAACGGAGGGGATGATGGCCGAATAGCCCCGTGCCGGACGGACAGCCGCAAAGCGATAGATCGTAACCATGAGACCGTCACTCGCTGTGTATGCCTACTATTTTGTTCCCGGACAGTAATTATATCAGGCACCTGGAGAGGGGATATGAGAGGACCGATGATACCGCAACACCTGACCGTACGCAGAACTCAATCCGCAGACATACCACAGATCGTTGCCATCGAACGCGAGTCGTTTCCCGACCCCTGGGATGAGCGGATGCTCTACGGGGCGCTTGCCAGCTATCCGGGGTTCTTTTTCGTCGTCCGTAACGACGGGGACGTGATAGGGTTCATCGCCGGAGGGCTTGAGGATACGGGGGACGGGCTCTACGGGCACATCATGAACCTCGCCGTCGCGCCGCAGTACCGACGGCGAGGTATCGGAACGCTGCTTGTACAGCGGCTGGAGCAGCAGTTCGCGCTCAGCGGCGCCGCAGCGGTGCAGCTGGAGGTGCGGGTCTCAAACACCGGCGCCCGGCAGTTCTACCGGCACCTGGGCTACCGGGAGGTCTTCCAGGTCGTGGGGTACTACGCCAACACCGAAGACGCCCTGGTCATGATGAAGCAGTTCCGGTTCTGACCAGAGACCTATCCCCGGCCCAGCTGCCGGTGGGCACGCGCCAGATGCTGCGCCGCAAGCGCCCCTAGGAGGGAGAGCTCCCCGGCAAGAACGCCCGCCGCCACGATCTCGGCGAGCGCCCTGGCGTGTGTGCCGGGCGGGTCCCCCCCTCCGTACACCCCCAGCAGTTCGAGACAGTCCCGCTGGGTGTCCACGCCCGTCCCGCCGCCGACCGTCCCCACAGGGAGCGACGGGAGGGTCACCGCCACATAGGCACCGCCGTCCACGCGCTCGACGGTGGTGATGCAGGTGCTCCCCTCCACCACGTGGGCGGCGTCCTGTCCGCAGGCGATGAACATCGCCGCGACGACATTTGCCGCATGGGCATTGAATCCGAACGAGGCCGCCCGTGCGGAGCCGACCAGGTTCTTCCGCTCGTTGACGGAGGCGAGGGTCTCCGCGTCCGTCTTGAGCAGGTCCCCGATCAGACCGTCGTCCAGTTTCACCCCTGCCACCACCGTCTTGCCCCGTCCCCGCACCAGGTTGATCGCCGCAGGCTTCTTGTCGGTGCACATGTTCCCCGAGAGCGCGACCAGCCGGGCGCCGGTCTCCCGCTCGATCAGCTCTCCGACGTGCTGGCTTGCGATCGTCACCATATTCATGCCCATGGCATCCTTGGTGTCGAACTCCAGGCGGACGAAGACGCTGGTTCCCGCAACGAACGGAACGACGTCGGAGAGTCTGCCGTGCGACGTGGTGCTCTCGGCCGCCTCGCGGATCTCCTCCTCGTGCTCCTCCACCCAGGTGACCGTCTCATGGGCGTGCACAATATCCCGGGCGGCGAAGACCGGCGCCCGGGTCATGCCGTCGCGCAGGATCCTGACGTCCGCGCCGCCTGCACGGGTCACGAGGGCGCAGCCCCGGTTCACCGATGCCACCAGCGCGCCCTCGGTGGTGGCCAGCGGGAGGTAGTACGACCCCGTCGCATACTCCCCCTTCACCCGCAGCGGACCCGCGACGCCGAGCGGCACCTGCACGGCGCCGATCATATTCTCGATGTTCCGCCGAACGACCCGGTCGATGCCGATGGTGAAGGAGCCGACCGCATCCAGCGTGACCCCGGTCTCACCCTCGATATAGGCTCTCCTCACCCGGACGGCGTCCCGGGGGGGGAGCTCCTTTTCAAGTGCATAGAGTTTGAGGGAGCCGCTCCTGAGCCTCCCGATATAATCATCCATGATCACCATTAGATCTCATATCTAAAAGATGGCTGGTGATTCGTATCCCGGTTGAACAGTGGTGCATCGCCGTTGAGAGATCGGACGCCGAAGCGACGCGGCGTCGGCTCGGCGAGCAGGGTCTCCTCGACCGGCGGTTGAGACCGCGCCCCGAAGGGTCGCGGGTCCTGCTGCCGGTGCTCGAGCCGATCCAGGGGACGATCCGGTGCGCGTTCGAGGCGTTTCCCGAACGCCCCGAGCTCCCGCGCCACGAGCTGGTCGGCGGTATCGCCATCATGCAGGAGGTGGATCGGGCGGGGGCAGAGCGGCTGCTCTCCTCACGCCCCTCCCTGCACACCGTGCTCTTCCCGGAGAGCGCGGTCGGGGGGAAGTTCCGCACCCGCCGCTTCACCGTGCTCGCCGGCGTCCCCACCACCCGCACACAGGTGGTGGAGTACGGCCTCCGGTTCAACGTCGATCTCGCCCGGGCCTACTTCTCCGCGCGCCTCTCCACGGAGCGGCAGCGCATCCTCTCCCTGATGGAAGACGGCGAACGCGTACTGGACATGTTCGCCGGTGTCGGCCCGTTTGCGATCACCCTGGCACAGCGGGCGCGGGTGGTCTTTGCGGCGGACGTCAACCCGGCGGCAGTCCGCCTGATGATCGAGAACATCGCCCTCAACCGCGCCGGAAACATCGTCCCCATGCTGGCGGATGCGTCCCGCCTCGACCGGATCGATCTGGCGCCGTTCGATCGCATCGTCATGAACCTGCCGCTGGCGGCGGCGCGGTTCCTCCCGGTGGCGTTCAATCTCTGCAGGGACGGCGGGCAGATCCACCTGTACGCGCTGCAGGAGCGCGAAGGGGAGTACCTGCCGCAGATCCGTCTCCTGACCGCCGGCGACGTGAGAGAGCGGAGGGTCAGGTCGCACTCGCCCGGCCGGTGGCACGCGGTCTACGACATCTGCGTGGAAAAGAGATGAAGAGCGTCATTCCGCCGGCACGAACTTCGTGCCGTAGTGGATGACGCCGCTCTCGCCGTCCGCAGCGATCCGCCGGAAGACGCTCTTTACCCGCATGCCGATCCGCGCCTCCTCCGGGCGGCAGACGACCTGCGCGGTGAGGTTCGGCCCCTCGTCCAGCCTGACGATCGCGAGCACGTACGGCGTGGTGTGCTCGAACAGGTCGCTTGCGGTGCGGATGACCGTATAGGTCACGATCGTCCCCTCTCCCCTGAACTGATGCTCGACGATGGTGCCGCTGCGGCGGCAGTCGGGGCAGAGCGACCGTGGCGGATAGAAGTACCGGCCGCAGGTCGTGCACTGCGTCCCGATGAGATTGTACCGCTGCGGGATCTTCCTCCAGAATCGTGAAACCGACATTCAGCATCCCCCCAGGATATGCACGACGACGGTCGCACCGGTACCGCCCACATTGTGCGCGAGACCGACCTCCGCATCCACCTGCCGCTTCCCCGCTTCACCGCGGATCTGCGTCACGATCTCGTATATCTGCTTGATGCCGGTCGCGCCGACCGGGTGCCCGCAGGCCTTCAGCCCCCCGCTGGTGTTCACGGGCAGATCGCCGGCGAGCGCGGTGACCCCCTCTTCGGTCAGCCTGCCGGCCTCGCCCTTCGCACAGAACCCGAGGTCCTCGATCGCGCAGATCTCGGCGATCGTGAAGCAGTCATGGACCTCCAGCATGTCGATGTCGCGGTGTTCGAGCCTCGCCTGTCGCAGAGCCCGGCGTCCGGCGGCGACGGTGGCGTCCAGCGTGGAGATGTCCCGCCGGTCGTGGAGCGCGATCGTATCGCTCGCCTGGACGCTCGCCAGCACCCGGACGGGGGTGTCGGTGAACTCGCGGGCACGCTCGAGCGGCACCACCACCACCGCCGCCGCCCCGTCCGTGATCGGCGAGCAGTCGAAGAGACGAAGCGGATCGGCGACCATCGGCGAGTTCAGGACGGTATCGATCGTGATCTGCTGCCTGAACTGAGCGATGGGATTTTTCGCGCCGTTTTCATGGTTCTTCACCGCCACCTGCGCCAGCTGCTCCCGGGTGAGCGCGTAGCGGTGCATGTAATCGTTCGCGATCATCGCATAGAGCCCGGGGAAGGTGGCGCCAGCGAACCCCTCCCACTCGCGGTCCGCCGCGCCGGCGAGGGTGTCCACGCCCACTCCCGTGCCGACATCGGTCATCTTCTCGACACCGGCGGCGACGACGACGTCCTCCATGCCGCTCGCCACCGCGATCACCGCCTGACGGAAAGCGAGGCCGCCCGATGCGCACGCCGCCTCCACGCGGGTCGAGGGGATGTGGTTGGTGGCGAGACCGGCGTAGTCCGCGATCAGCGCACCGATGTGCTCCTGCTCGACGAACCGGCCCGCGCTCATGTTGCCCACATAGAGCGCGTCGACCTCGCCGCCGGTCACGCCGGCATCCTCGAGCGCCAGGGTCCCCGCCTCGACGAAGAGGTTCCGGAACGACGTATACCAGTGCTCGCTGAACTGCGTGCACCCGACTCCGATCACTGCCACGTCCCTCATCGCTGCATCACGATCTTTCCCTTATGTTTTGCATACCGTGCATAGTCCACGTAGACGGGGTTCGCCAGGAGCGCCTCAACGGTCGGGGCGGCGGAGCGATCGAACGACGATGATGCGATGGCGTCGGTGACCGTGATGTCGAAGGCGTCGCTGCCCGCGCCCGACCCGAACGACGTGACGAAGATCCGGTCACCCGGCTTCGCCAGATCCAGCGTTGCGGCCAGCCCGATCATGGACGCCCCGGAGTACGTGTTTCCGAGCCGCGGGACGACGAGGCCCGGCAGGATCTGCTCCTCTGCAAAGCCGAGCATCCTCGCCGCCCGCAGCGGAAACTTCGCGTTCGGCTGGTGGAAGACGGCGTAGTCGTAATCTGCAGGCGTCGTGCCCATACGCTCGAAGAGCATGCGGGCCGCACCCTGCACGTGCCTGAAGTACCCGGGATCGCCGGTGAACCTGCCGCCGTGGCGGGGGAAGCTCTGCCCCTCACGCCGCCAGAAGTCCGGCGTGTCGGTGGTGAACGAGCAGGTCTGGTTGATCACCGCGATGGGGTCGTCGTTGCCGATCACGAACGCCGCTCCGCCGGCTGCAGCCGTATACTCCAGCGCATCGCCCGGCGCCCCCTGGGCCACATCGGCACCAATGGCGATGCCGAACGTGATCATGCCGCTCTGGACGAGACCCATGCATGTCTGGATGCCGGCAGTCCCCGCCTTGCACGCGAATTCGTAGTCCGCCGCGGTCATGTGCGGCGTCGCGCCGATCGCCTCGCCGACCGTGCAGGCGGTGGGCTTCACCGCGTACGGATGGGACTCGCTGCCCACATAGATCGCACCGATCGCCTCAGGGGCGATCCTGCGCCGCCGAAGGGCGGCCCGGGCCGCCTCCACGGCGATGGTTGCGGTGTCCTCATCCAGATCGGGCACAGATTTCTCCCGCACCCCCAGTCCTCTCGTGATCTCGCCTGCATCGGCCCCCCACACCCGGGCAATTTCATGCATCGTGATCCTGAACCGCGGGATGTAGACGCCGTACGAACAGATGCCTACCATAACTCCCCTCGCAAGGAACTGACGATCGTCGCGACGTCCGACTGCGTACACAGCACTGTAATCCTGTCCCGTTCTGCAAGCCTGGGAACCAGCGGATGCACCTGCCCGGGAACGATCCCCTGGAGCACCACCGTGCGGGGCTTGAAGGGTGTGACCCTGATCGCCACCATCGGCGACTTCCCGCTGGTAACGTCCGTAAAGATCAGGGCACGCTCCGTGCTCCAGCCGTAAATGCGATTGAATTCGCTGGAGGATAGCTGCAGGATCGCGTTGAGGCTGTTGATCACGGTGTATCCGTAGATCGTCCGGTCCATCGACCCGCAGAGGAGCGCGGCATCGATGGCCTTCGCAAAATCGGAGACGGATACGGGTGATGCGTACTCGTGAATGTCGTAGATGACGTCCTCGTTAAATTCGCCGTACAGTATTTTTGTAAATTTGTTGATACACTTGCCGCCGCTATCCTCGTCGATGCTCAGAATGGTATCGACGATCTTGCCGACGATAGCTGTTCCGGGGCTTTTCCTTCTTCCGCTTTCGTAATCGCTGATAACCGAGGGAGAGACCCCGAGGCGTTCGGCGAGGACCGCCTGAGGAATGCTGAAACTTGTCCGCCACTTCTTCAGAGCCTTTCCCGGTGAGTCCGAAAGTGTGATCTCACCTGCCATTTTCTCGGCAAGCTGATGACGCACTCCGGATTTCATGCCATCTATGTCGACACAGGTACTTAAATAATTAGCGTATTGGATATCGACATTTCACGAACAGCGCCGGCAACCGGCACGCGCAGCGCAACCCATATATAGTATGCATCTCAATGATGATACACATGGTTGTGGCAGAGGACCTCCAGTGCCTGAAGGCGATCGCGCTCCTGGGCGGGTGCAGGAGGGCGATCTGGCTGTCGTCCCAGACGTTCGGCAGGTCGCTGAATATCAGCCCGCAGACCGCATCACGCCGCCTGATCTCGCTGGAGCGGCAGCAGCTCATCACCCGCGCCATCAGACCGGACGGCCAGTACGTTGGCATCACGGCCCGGGGGGAGGAGGAACTGAAGAGAGAGTATGCCGACTATATCCGGATATTCAGCCCGAAGAGAGAACGCTACGTGCTGACCGGAGCCGTGATCAGCGGCCTCGGTGAGGGGCGCTACTACATGAGCATTCCCCACTACCGCCAGCAGTTCGAGAAGCACCTCCAGTTCGAACCGTTCCCCGGCACGCTGAACCTCCGGCTCAACCCGGCGAGCATCCAGGTACGCCGGCACCTCGACCGGCTGGACTGGATCGATATAGACGGCTTCGTCGCGGATAACAGGACGTTCGGCACCGCACGGTGCCTTCCCTGCCGGATAGCGGAACACCCGTGCGCGATCGTGGTGCCGTCCCGGTCGCACTACCCCGAGGATGTCGTCGAGATCATCGCCGGTTGCGAACTCCGCGGGGCGCTGAACCTGAAGGACGGCTCTACCGTGGAGGTGGAGATTGCACACGATTGATGATGCGCTACGGGCGCTGGCAACCGGTGAATTTATTCTGCTGTATGATTTCGATGACCGTGAACAGGAGACGGACTTTGCGATCAGGGCGGATGCGGTCACACCGGCGCATATCAGGCGGATGCGGAAGGACGGCGGAGGGCTGATCTGCACCGCCGTGCATCCTGAAGCCGCAAAGAGACTCGGGCTGCCCTTCGCCCACGAACTGCTCCGCGCCTGCAGCCTCGTCGAGAAGGATGGAGACATCCCGTACGATCCGGAGAACCACTCCTCGTTCTCCCTCTGGGTCAACCATCGTCAGACGTTCACCGGCATCACCGACCGGGACCGTTCCCTCACCATCAACGCCATCGCCGAAGCGGTGAAGGGGTCGCTGAACGGCGTGGGGGACAGCTTCGGCGATCGGTTCAGAACGCCGGGGCACGTGGCGCTCCTGCGGGCTGCCGACAGGCTGCTCGACGAGCGGCGCGGGCAGACCGAACTCTCCATTGCGCTTGCCGAACTGGCGGGGATCACGCCGGCGGTCACCATCTGTGAGATGCTGGACGACGAGACGGGCTGCGCACTCTCCAAGGAGGATGCGATGCGGTATGCACGCAGATACGGCCTCGTCTTCATCGAAGGAAGCGACGTTGTGGATCGGTGGCGGTCCAGGCAATGAGAGAATATCTTTTTTTTTTCACACAGCCCTGAACTGAGCCCGGAACCCACCATATGCCGGTTCTTGCCCGGCCGGGGGAATACCCGCATATCTTCGGAAACCATAAATACAATCGGTCAATACCATATCTGGAATGAAAAAAGATGTCGTTGTTTATCTGAATACCAAAAAGAAGGGAGATTACGAATTTCAGAAGAGCAAGATAGAACACTACTGTAAATACCGATTTAACATTATCAAGATCTTTCACGATCATCGGATGACTGCAACACCGCCTGAAAAACGCACAGCATTTCAGGAGATGATGAAGTACTGCAGTACCAGCAACCTGGACGGCATCATTCTCTACGATCTTGCGGAACTCGCAAAGGACATGGACCAGGGGCTGGCAACGCTGAAGCGCCTCACGGAAGGGAATTATACCGTATACTGCGCCTGCAACGATATATTCGGGTATCGCGATGACCCCGGTCGGCGGAGAGAGGCGATCGGGAATTTCCTCGCGTTCATGGAGCAGTACCGCAGCAGCATGCAGAAGGTGCCCCGCTCTGCTTCGAAGAAGGCGGCGATAGAAGGGAAACGCCCGATAGGCAGGCCAAAAGCGCTGAATGAAGGGCAGATCGAGGCGCTGCTCACCATCAGGAAGGCGGGAACGAGCATCAGCCAGATCTGCAGAATGTTCGGTGTGAGCAGGAGCACCGTCAGCAAGATCCTTGCCGATTACCCGGAACTGAAGGGGGTGTGGAAGGGGGCCCGGAAAGTGGAGGCGGGGGAGCCGACGGATTGACCCTTCACGCTAATTCACGCGAGTACCTTGTGGCTGTTGTGGCTGGAGACCCACATGGTTTAGAGCACTTTT
>DAQY01000021.1 GCA_002503105.1 Methanomicrobiaceae archaeon UBA206 | reverse complement strand
GGCAATTTTGGGATGAGTTCAGTATCAGGGCAAGCGCCACTGAAATGAACGTTTTCATCACACTCCCCCCCTGTCTGACGAAAAAGCAGGTACAGGGGCTACCTTGTATTGCTGCTATATAATACATTGTCTGGTGGGGGCGGGTTCTCGGGGCCCTGCCGGCGTGCCCGCACCCTCAGCACCGCCCGGTCGCCGTCGGACGCTACCTCCAGAGCGGCAGGGTCGAGACCACGTGCCGGCCGGGTTCGTAGACCCGGATCGCATGGTTGCCGGTATCCGTGATGTACCAGAGCCCCCGCAGGCAGACCAGGTCGTTCGGTTCGTTCAGCCTCGCGTCCCCGGAGAGGCCGTCGCGGTGACCGCGATCGCCGCCCCCCACCACCGACAGCACCCAGCCGGTCGACAGATCGAGCCATTTGATCTTATGGTTGAAGGTGTCGGCGATATAGACCAGCCTGTCGGCGCAGGCGATGCCGCCCGGGTGGTGGATCCGCGCCATCCTCGCGATGGTGTCGAGATCCCCGTAGTCTTCGAGGGAGTGGCCGAGGAGGGTCGTGACCATGCCCCGGCCGATCTGGCGGACCGCGGAGGCCTCCCGGTCGGCGACGTAGAGGGCGTCGCCGTCGGTGTCGATGCCGCTCGGCCGGGCGAAGGCCGCCTTCCGGAGGGGGCCGTCGATGAGCGCCTCCTCCCCGGACCCTGCGTAGGGCTCGATCCGCCGGCCCTCAAGGTGCATCCGCCAGATCTGGCGGAATCCCGCCATGGCGACGTAGAGGTGCTCGCCGAGGAGGGTCAGGTCCCAGGGCAGGCTGAGCGCGACAGATGGCCCGTCCCCGCCCTCGCCGGGTTCCGGCGCCTCGAGGCCGGTGCCTGCGGCGGTCTCCACGGTCCGGTCGCTGAGGGAGACCCGCCTGATGGTGTGGTTGCCAGCGTCGGCGACGTAGAGCGCATCGGCCTCGTCGTCGTAGGCGAGCCCCTGCGGCATGTAGAACCCGGCCTCCTCGAACGTTCCGTCCGCACTCCCCGCCTTCCCGTCCCCGATCACATCCATGATCCGACCCTCCGGGTCGGCGACGACGATGCGGTGGTGGTTCGAGTCGGCGATGAAGAGGCGGAGACCCCCGAAGTCCGTGGTGATCTTGCCCGGGTAGTAGAGCATTCCCTCCTGCGCCCCCTCCTTCAGCAGCGCGGGGCTCATCCGCTCCGGGTTCAGGGTGCCTCGCTGCCCGAAGTCCTGCCGGATCCGCTCGATCTGCGGAGCGAGACGCCGGTAGAGCCCCTCTCCCGTGGTCTTGCCGACCACGTTCCCATCGGGATCGATCAGGACAAAGGAGGGCCAGGAGCCGATCCCGAAGGCGCGCCAGAGCGAAAGATCGTCGTCGAGCACCAGAGGGTGCTCGATCCCGGACCCGACGACCGCCTCCCGGATGTTCTCCGTGACCCTGCCGGTCTCAAACAGCGGCGAGTGGACGCCGATGATGACCAGTTCCGGATACCGCTCCTGGAGCCGCTTGATATCGGGGGCGAGGCGCGTGCAGGTCGCGCACGAGAACGTCCAGAAGTCGAGCAGCACGATCCTGCCAGCCAGGTCGCGCATGGTGAAGGGGAGATCGGTGTTGAGCCATTCGAGACTACCGGGAAACTCGGGGGCAGCCACAGGGTTCATGAGACACCGTCTACTGTGGACAGACCATATGAATGTTGGGTCGAGCGGAGGTACGGGGTGCGATCTATCCGTTTCGGCCCCCCGGGTCGGCGGTGTACGCCGCGCACTACACCCGCGTCGTCAGCATCCGCTCGCAGAACGCGATCGCGTCGCCCACCCTGCGCTGCTGGTTGACGCCGGGCCTGATGAGGAGGTCGTGGGCGCACCCGCCGCGTTCGTAGAGCAGCTCGATGGACGACCACGAGAGGAAGGCGCCGATATCCTGCCCCGTCCGCTCCACCTCGGTCCTGTTCTTGATGAAGTCGGCCGGCACCTCGACATGGGTGCCGCCGAGCGGCGCTGCCAGTCGCCACCGCCCGGCAAGCCCGCCGCGCTGGGCGAGTTCGGTGATGTTGGGGTAGACGTAATGGATCCGGGGCATCATCCCTCCTTCCCGGCGCATGTAGAAATAGTTTGGTATGCCGATCCCGCCGGATGGCGTTGTTCAGGGCGAGTTGACCGGCGCGCATTGCCACGAACGCGATGCGCCGGGCCGGTGGTTCCGGCGGGAAAGGGTGTGGGAGGAGTCAGGTGTTCCGCCTCACCGGCCGAAATTCGGCTGAAAGGGGGAGAAAAGGTGCGGGACGGCCCTCCCCGCTTACGTGGGGATCTCCTGGCCGCACCCGAGCTCCGCATTCAGCATGTCCAGGTAGTCGGCGAGGAGCCGGGTGATCAGGAAGTTTCGCCTGACGTGTTCCTTGCCTGCCGTGCCCAGCCTCTCCGCGAGGTCCGGGCTCTCGATGACCTGGAGCACCCGCCGCGCGCACCCTTCGATATCGGTCGGATCGACGAGGAACCCGGTCTCGCCGTCCTCGATCTGGAGCGGGATGCCGCCGACGCGGGATGCGATGACCGGCCGGCCCTTCCAGAGCGCCTCGGTGACGGTCAGCCCGAACCCCTCACAGAGCGACTTCTGGAGGATCACGACGGAGACGCGCTGCAGGGCGTTGACCAGGAGATGATCCTCGGCGGTGATCAGGATCACGTCGCCCTGTTCGATCAGGTCCTTCGCCTTCTCCTCCACCCGGCGGTAGATCGTCCAGCCCTCCGGGTCATCGGGGGCCATGCTGCCGCAGAGCACCAGCCGGCAGTCCGTCCTCTCCCGGACGATCTTGAAGACCTCGAGCACGCCCTCGGGATCCTTCCATTTGTCGAACCGGGAGATCTGGGTGATCAGCGGCCTGTCGGTCGGGACGCCGTACTTCGCGAGCAGGCCGGCGATCTCCCCGTCGGTGAGCTCGCGGTTCTTGTCGGAGAGGGGGTCGATCGCGGGGCGGACGATCTTCTGCTCCATCGCCATGTTCGCCCGGCAGTAGTCCTCGTGCGAGACGACCATCCGGTCGTACTGCAGGACGAAGTCCTTCAGGAACTCCCAGAGCGCCTCGTCGGGCTTCGAAAGGTCCACGTGGCACCGCCAGATCCAGGGCTGCTTCTTCGCGCAGAACTGGATCAGCGGCAGCGGCTGCGGATCATGGATGATGACCAGGTCGTGGTCGATCTCAAGGAGCGTCGAGAAGTCCCGGTTGGTGCGGACGTAGAGGTCCTTCTCTGCTTCCGAGATCTGGAGCGGCTGCCCCTGGAGCGCGTTGTGAAGGTTCTTGGTAACGGTGAAGAAATCGGTGTGGCCGTTCAGAATCTTCCAGTGCGTCTCGATCCCGACGTCGTTCATGAGCGGCACGAGCGAGAGGATCATCTCGGCGACGCCGCCGCTCTGGTACGTAGAGTTGATGTGGACGATGCGCTTGCCCTTTAAAGACGCCGCTTTCCTGTAGATCTCACGAATGATGTCGTCCCCGACAATCGCCCTGTGGTCTTCGAGCGTCCGCCCATTGTCGCAGATGCAGGTAATGCCGTCCATAAATGGCATCGATCTCACCCCTGTTGCAGATCGCTGGGTTTATATTCCGCGTCTATCTGCAATGGGATATCTGTACTCCGGGTTAATAAATATAATTATCATGAAATAAAAACAATCCGTAAGGTATACGATAATTGCATGGAGATTGTATGGTTTATCGCCAATAAAATGGTCCACGACGCCGTCCGGCCATTCCGGAATGTCCTCGAAAAACGGCCATTCTCCGTGCAGATTCCGGCACGCGCAGGGGGGGTGCGGAAGGGGAGGTGCTCGGCAACGCCCCGGACCACCTCGATCCCGCGCTGCCGCGCGATCCGCGCCATGCCGGCGGCGGGCTCGACGGCGGCGCGGACGAGGGCGAGTACGAGTACGTCTCGCGCCCTTTTTTCCCCATCGCGGCATGCCTTTCGGGCGAGATCTCGCCTTCTGCGTCGTTACGCCTGCAGGAGATCCCCCTGACCTCTGCTCCGTCTCCCGGACGACGACGCAGGCCGTTCGTACCGCGGGCGTCCCGGTCGGTCTGCAGGGATTCCGGTGCCGTCCACGGCAGCGTGCAGAACGTCAGCGCCGGGATCGGGCATGCCCGGAGAGAACGCGAATCCCGTACGGATATGGTCCAGTCTATCACTCCCGCCGCTGCCACTCCTTCGCCGCGATCGGCATCCGCCAGCCGGTCCCGAAGGTGCGGTCGGTCACCTTGATGCCGGGCGGGGCCTGTTTCCGCTTGAACTCCGCCGCCCGGACCATGCGCAGCACCGCATGCACGGTCTTCGGCGGGAAGCCTGCAGCGACGATCTCGTCGGCCGACTCGTAGCAGTCGATGTGGCGGTGGAGGATGGCGTCCAGGAGTTCGTAGGGCGGCAGGCTGTCCTGATCTGTCTGGCCCGGCCGGAGTTCGGCGGAGGGGACCTTGGCGATCACCTGCTCGGGGATGACCGATCGGCCGCTCCTGCGGTTCAGCCAGCGGGCGATCCGGTAGACCATCCCCTTCGGCACGTCGGCGATCACTGCAAGGCCGCCCGCCATGTCGCCGTAGATGGTGGAGTAGCCGACCGAGAGCTCGGACTTGTTTCCGGTGGAGAGCAGGAGGGAGCCGAACGTATTGGAGATGGCCATGAGGACCGTCGCCCTGATGCGGGCCTGCAGGTTCTCCTCGGTCACGCCCGGGGGATGACCGGCGCAGATCTCCGCCAGCATGCCGTCGAACGCGTCCATCGCCGGGCTGATGGGGATGGTCACGGTGCGGATCCCCAGGTTCTCCGCCAGGTCCCGGGCGTCCTCGACGCTCCCCCGGGACGAGTAGGGGGAAGGCAGCAGCACGCCAAGGACGTTCTCCTTCCCCATCGCCTCGGCGGCGACGGCGGCCACCAGGGATGAGTCGATCCCGCCGGAGAGCCCCAGGTGGACCGACGAAAAACCGGTTTTTCTCGCGTAGTCCCGCGTGCCGAGCACCAGCGCCCGCCAGATCTCGGATTCGGGCTCGAAGTCGTCGTCGGCGATCCGCCACGCCCCCGGGCGGGCGAGGTCGACCGTTATGAGGTCTTCGTCGAAGCCCTTCCCGCGGGCGACGAGTGTACCCCCGGCATCGAACGCGCAGCTCCTGCCGTCGAAGACTAGGTCGTCGTTCCCTCCGACCTGGTTGACGTAGGCGATCGGCACCCGATGCTCCCTCGCAATGCGGGAGAGCATCCGCTCGCGCAGACCCTGCTTGCCGGCGGTGAAGGGCGACGCCGATATGTTGACGATCGCCTCGGCGCCGGAGCGGACGAGCTCCTCGATGGGGTCGGTGCGGTACCGCCGCCGGTTCCGGACGTCGTAACCGTTCCAGACGTCCTCGCAGATCGAGACCCCGACCGCGTGGCCGTCGACGCGGAGGATCTGTGGCCCCCGGGCGGGCTCGAAGTACCGGTCCTCGTCGAAGACGTCATAGGTGGACAGGAGGGTCTTGCGGAATGTCTGCGCCACCCTTCCGTCCCGGAGGAGGGCCGCTGCGTTGTAGAGCGGGCGACCGTTCCTGCCGGGATTCGGCTCGGCGAACCCGACCAGGACAGGCGGCGCTCCGGCCAGGTCCGCCGCCAGCCCGTCCAGCACCTCCCGGCTCCGCGCCACAAACCCCTGCATGAGCAGGAGGTCTCGTGGCGGATACCCGAGGAGTGCGAGCTCGGGCGTGACGACGAGGTCCGGGCGGTGCACGGCGGCCTCGCGGACCGCCGCCGCGATCTTTTCGGCGTTTCCCGCAAGGTCGCCGACGACCGTGTTCAGCTGGAGGAGTGAGATTCTCATGGCCTGCTGTCCGGTGATCTCGGGCGCTCTGCGAGATCTCCTGATCAATATAACCGAACCGGAGGGCATATGCCTTTGCATGGGGCCGCTCCGGGTATGCGGTGCGGGCGGCCATGCGAGGAGAGGGGCGCCGGGCCCGCCGGGGCGTTCCATGTACTTTGTGCCGAGCCCGGTCGACCTCTGCCAGACCTTCGGGTTCGGGCCGATCGAGGAGACGGGGCGTCCACGGCGTGAACGAGGTAAACCTGCGGTTGCCGGGAGGGGTCCCAGGGCGAGCGCAGCGCTGATTTACGGGAAGTGCAGGCCGTGTCGGTGAGCCCGGGAGAGGCCCGCTCCGCTGATCCTTGCATCAGTCGTCAAACTCGTCGTAGAGCCCCAGACCTTCCATATCGTCGATGTCGTCCGGATACGGGACGTCGATCACCACCGCACCGTCTTCGAGCACGTCGCCTATCTCGAGGTACATGCCTGCCGGATACTCCCGTTCCTCTATCTCACCGTCGGGCAGCTTGACATACACCCACATAGTCCTCCTCACGGGATCCCATTGCAGTCAGGATCTGCAGGGGCATATTATCCGCCGGGCTGCCCCTGAAAATCCTGAAAGAATGGCTGTACTCTGTATCAGCTGGGTGGAAAATAAGAACTTTGCGTTATTCGATCCGGCGATCGAAGGGGTATCAGGGAATCCGGCAGGATCGTTCGACCGGCAGCGCGAACGGCGCGATCATCGATCCGGGTGCCGGCATGGCGTCGGCGAAGGGTATTTACCGTGCCGGTATGAGAGACACAACTATGCTCATCGGATTGATCGCCGATACCCATGATAACCTGCCTCTGGTGGATATGGCCGTGCGCCGCCTCAACGAGGAGGGCGTCGACATGGTACTGCACGCCGGGGACTACGTGGCGCCGTTCGTGATCCCGCGCTTGAGCGGTCTCTCCGCACCGCTGATCGGGGTCTTCGGGAACAACGACGGTGACCGCGGACTGCTCCGGATGCGGTTCGCCGAGCATGAGCGGCTGGACCTGCGGGGCACCTTCGCCGCGATCACCGTTGACGATGTGGCAATCGGACTGCTGCACGGAGACGAACGGGAACTGCTCGACGCCCTGATCGGGCAGGAGGCATTCGACGTGGTCGTCCACGGGCATACGCACCGGGCGGAGGTCTCGCTGAACGGCCGGACGCTCGTCATCAATCCAGGCGAGGTCTGCGGATATCTGACCGGGACGCCCACGGCTGCGCTGCTCGATACCGCCACCAGAGAGACGAAGATGCTGTACCTCTGAACGCGGGAAAAAAAAGCTCTGTCGAATCCTTCAACAGCGGCAATTATGCGGAAGACCTCGGGCAGGACGGGCGACGGGTCTCTGTCCCGCAGACCATCCTGACGTTGGGGGCCGGGCGGTTGTCGTACCGGGGAGACCAACTCGAAGATGCGAAAGCATCTTCTCATGCTCCTGCTGTTCCGCCAGTTGCACATCGAAACCCTTCGGGTCTCTCACGGTCCACTTCCCGAAGATGTCGCAGCGAATCCGGGCAGCGTGCGGAGAGTGAGTTCTCCCGGAAGAATTTCAGAGCCGAGCCGGATCATCGATCATCATCGGTCGAGCCTCTGGTCGGCACGGCCTCACAGTCGTTGTGGGGCGAGTCTCCGGACAGGTATATGCCGGGAAAAGAGCGGCGGGTATGGTCCCGGTATGGAGGGGTTCTGCAGAACTCTGCGCCTGACCCCCCCTCCTGCCAGAGAGTTCTGGGATAACCTCGCCATACATTCCTTCCGCCGATCGAAGCCGTTCTGTGGACACGTCTTCCCCTTCGCCTCTGAACGCTCTTCTCACCGGCGGTGCCGGACGGTATTTATCGGAGGGCACAGAAGATCATGGTGGTGATGCGGATGGCGACCGCGACGTGGGGCGGAAAGGTCATTGCAGAGTGTGAACAGCCGATCGAGGTCGAGGGGAACCTCTACTTCCCCCCGGAGTCCGTGAACCGGGAGTGCCTGCGGGCGAGCTCCACGCGCACCCGCTGCCCCTGGAAGGGAGAGGCGCACTACTACGACATCGTGGTCGGCGATGAGGTGAATCCCGACGCCGCCTAGTACTACCCGGAGCCGAAGCCCGCGGCACGGGAGATCAGGAACTGCGTGGCGTTCTGGAGAGGAGTGAAGGTCCGCAGGTAGCGGGAACCGCCGCGCCAGGCCTGGGTGACCGGCTGTTTGCGAAAGTATCTCGAAACGGGAAATTATATGTAGACGTGCACCTACCGTCAGTAATGAGGGGTCGATGATGGAGATCGTGAGGATTCCGGGCATGGAAAAGGCCGAATACGATAAACTCATCGAAGAGGGTTATCTCTGCAGGATTGCGTTTCAGGGGAGTAAGTACCCATACATCGCGCCGTTCCTGTATGTCTTCGACGGCAGGTTCCTCTACTTCCTGGCTACCAAGTATGGCAGAAAGAACGATCTTTTCCGGCATCACCCGTATGTCTCGGTCGAGGTGGAGAAGTACTCCAGTGATCTCTCGTCCTACACGTTCGTGACGATGCAGGGCTATCTCGTCCAGCTGGAGGACGCCATCGAGAAGAAGATCGTCAGGGAGAAGTTCCTCCGCATGATCAGGGAGAAGAACCTCTCAAGGAACAT
Organism: Methanomicrobiaceae archaeon UBA206; assembly: GCA_002503105.1. Taxonomy (GTDB): domain Archaea; phylum Halobacteriota; class Methanomicrobia; order Methanomicrobiales; family Methanoculleaceae; genus UBA206. The sequence goes on along the minus strand of DAQY01000021.1, from coordinate 12,065 downwards.
CCTGGCCGCGCTCGGGCACAAACCTGAGGAGCCCCTCGAGTCGATCGCGTCCGAAGAGCGGTCGAACATATGGAAGCTCACGGGCGTCACCGACATTGTTGCTCTCAAAAACCTCTGAACCTCTTTTTATCCGGACGGTGGCGGAACCGATATATGCCGGTTCGGGGTATGGCGCATACGCATGAACGCCGGAATGCGTATGCTACTCACCCTCACCCTCACCCTCACTCTCACCCTCACCCTCGCCCTCGCCGCTCTCCTGGCGGCGACGCCCGCCCTCGGCCATGTCCCGCTCTTTGCGGAGGATAGCTACACCGCAGAGTCCGCATTCGTGATTGAGAATCCCACGAAGTCGTGGGTAATCCAGGCAGTGCTGCCGGGCGGCACTGTCGCCCGGTACTACCGTTTCGAGATGGCGGAGGGCGAGCGGCTGAGACTCATCCTGCAGAAGCCCGGGGCAGGAGAGTTTACGCCCGGGATGGTGATAATGGGGCCGGGCGTCGCTCCTGTCGAGACCCCGCCGCCGTATATCGAAGTGCCGGAGGGCGCCGGCGCGATGGTCGCGCCGGGGATACTCGGGCTCTTCGTCTGGGCCGGATTGCTGGTCGGCCCCCCTGCTCGCCGTCGCCGCCGGAGTGATGCCGGGGAGGAGACCCTCCATCGCGGGCACCCCGTAGACGGCGCGCTCCGGGTTTCCGCCGTCCGCCGTTTCGAACGGCGGGGACGTTGGCGGTCGCTCTGACCGCCTTACCGCCAGAACGCCGACAGCAGATCGTGGGCGGTGTTCAGCAGGGAATCGAGCCCCTCGGGTGTTGCGGTCACCTTCTCCATCCACCTGACGATCCCGTCCCCGTCCACGAGGTAGACGTACGCGAGAGAGGGATCGTCGATACCGAAGAGACGGCGGCACTGCTCGGCGTCTCCCGCGTAGGTCAGCACCTGATCGTACTTCTCCGGCGGGATGCCGCCCCGCATCGCCTCGTCGACCCGTCCGGAGAACGGCTCTCCCAGGCGGTCGCCGACCACGAGAACCAGGTAGGTCTTCACCCGCGGGTTTCCGGTGAACGCCTGCTCGAACGGCCCGCTCCACGACTCGACCATCGGCCGTGCCGTCTCGAGGAATGCGACGACGACGAGCGAGACGGCTCCCTGCGCATCGTCCGGGAGCGTCACGGTCCTGCCCGAGATCGCGGTGGCGGTGAGCCGGGGAAACCGCCTTCCGATGAGCGTGAGCGCCGGTTCGGTGGCCTCCGTTGTTCGGTCCATGGACACACGATGCACCTGCATCGTATAAAAGTTCTGCCGGAGAGAGATGTGTAGGGTTCATCAGAACGGAGCAGGATAGTATCTCGGTGCAGATGTGGTACGGGGTGGGGGAAGGATGGCGCGATCTTGCTGCTCTTCTGGAGCGGGGCCTGACGGACAGCGGGAAGTCCACCCTCTGCCGGTTTCTCGTCGACGAGCTGAAGGGGCGCTTCACTGTCGCGTACGTCGACTGCGATACCGGTCAGTCCGTCGTCGGCCCGCCTGCAACGATGGGCCTCGCAATGCACGGCGGTTCTGCCGGATCTCCTGCTCCCTATCTCCGCTTCGTCGGATCGATCTCGCCTGCTGGCCATCTTCTCCAGACCGTGACCGGCGCGAAGAGGCTGACGGAGAAGGCGTCCGAAGCGGGTGCATCGGTCGCGGTCATCGATTCGCCGGGGTTCGTGTACGGTGGTGCGGCGTTCGAGTTCCAGTTCCAGTTCCAGCTGATCGATCTCCTCCAGCCCACCCATATCGTCGCGCTCCAGCGCTCACGTGAACTGGAGCGGCTGCTCGCCAATTTCAGGCGCCATCCAGGGATCGCCATCCACCGCCGCCCCGGCATATCGCCGGCGGTCGTTCCGCGGACGGCGACGGAGCGGCGCGCCTACCGGGAGGCGAGGTTCAGGATGTACTTTGCAGAGGCCGGGCCCCGCAAGATCTCCCTTCGGCGGCTCGGCCTGCACGGGGGATCCCCGACCTGAAAAATCCCCGGACTGCCGAAAACCGGCTGATCGCCGTCTGCGATCCCGACAACTTCGCCATCACCCTCGGGATCGTGGAGGCGGCCGACCCGAGGGCGAGGCGGCTTTCGATCCTGGCGCCGCCGGCCGATCTGAGCGATGTGGCCTCGATCCAGTTCGGCTCGCTTTCCCCCGATCTGGCTGCAGAGCCGGAAAAGGTCGAGTCGTGCCGCCGGAGAAGGGTCTTTCAGGGCAGGGGCGCAAGAAACAGCACGTACACGGCTGCCTGCGCCGCTGTCAGCGGGATACCCGCTTTTGCGAACTCACAGAATGTCAGCGTCTGCCCGAGCTTCTCCGCGTTCTGGATGATGATGACGTTGCTCGCCGCCCCCCCCCAGGATCAGCGCGTTCCCGGCGATGGTGCTCCCGGCAGCAAGCGCCATCGCGCCTTTGGCGGACGCACCGAGCTCCGGGAGGACGGGAAGGTAGAGGGCAACGAAGGGGACGTTCGAGAAGACCTGCGATGGGAACTACGGCGAGATCGACGGGACCCCCTCGATCAGCGGCTGGAAGAGTCCCGACCGCCAGACGCTCTCCATCAGGACGAAGAGATCGGCAAAGAAGATCAGTGTGTGCCAGTCGATCCGTCTGACCAGCTCCACCCTCCGTGCGCTCCCGATCAGGATGGGGAGCGCGGCCGCAAGCGCGATATAGGTCAGCCGGAAGTCGAGGTCAGGAGCGAGGGTAACGGAGGCGATCTTGGCGGCGATCAGGACCACGGAGCAGGATGAGCGAGAGCCGGGAGAGCGCGGCGAGCCAGGCGTCCAGGATCACTTCCCTGCGGTGCACGATGGAGCCGGGGCGGAACTGGTCGCGGTACAGGACGGCGAGGACGGCGTACGCGAGCCCGAGGCTGACGGCGGTCGGTACCGCGAGATAGACGAGGAAGGTGACGAACGGGTCTTCCACACCGCCTGAGAGCGCGATCAGCAGGTTCTGCGGGTTCCCGATGGGGCTTGCGACACTCCCGGTCGTGACCGCGAACGCGAACGCAAGCAGCAGGGGTTTCGGTGAGATGTCGAACTTCTGCGCAAAGTAGAGCATGAGCGGCGTTCCGATGATCGCCAGGGTGTCGTTCATCAGCAGCGTCGACAGCACCCCCATGCCAGTAAAGGACAGGGAGCACCAGACTCTGTACGGACCCTGCGTGCCGAAACAGGTAATAGGCGAGGTGATAGAGGTACCCGCTCGCTGCAAGTCCATCCCCGGCGACGAACATGCCGAAGAGGAAGAGCATAACATCTGGATCGATGGAGGCCAGCGCATCCGCAGTCGAGATCTGCCCGGAGAGCAGGACGGCGAGCGTTCCCGCCAGCACGACCTGCCAGATCTGGAGACTGATGCCCCCCACCCTGCGGACGGCGATCAGGAGGAGAGCGAGCATCAGGACGACTATCGGTATGAGCGTGCCCACGGACACCACCGGCATCGGCGACGGGGCTCTCGCCGGACGCTGATGACCAGGTACATCATGGCCAGGTACATCGTATCCTGGTAAAAAGAGATATTCTTCCTCATGCGGGGGAGCGGCTACCGCTCCGTCCCGATGAGGTGGTTGATGATGTGCTCGCAGATGTCGCCGGCGTACTCCCCGATTCCCCTGATGCTGTCCGATATGTAGCCGGCAGGAATCGCCGTTGCGGCTTCGTACTGCAGGACGCGGGTGCTGATCTCCCGGCACTCCTCCTCGAGATCCTGCACCATCTTCAGCGTCGCATTCGCCTTCCGAATGTCGCCCTCGTGGAACGCCTCCATGCCCCTCCGGAAGACGTCGAGGGCGTGGGTGCTCGCGGTCTCCATCCTGCTGACGGTCTCGTCGTCGATGCCCCGCTCGATCAGTACAAGGGCGTTCCGTGCGACCCGGGTCGCATGGTCGCCGATCCGTTCGATGATCCTGCTGGTCAGGAAGTAGTACCCGGCGACGTTCACCGGGATGTTCATCCGCCGCGACAGGGTCGAATCGGTGAGGATGAGCTGGTTCTGCCGCGCCACCAGCCAGTGCAGGCGGTCCACCTCCGTATCCCGCACGATGACGTCCTCGGCGAGCGCTCTGTCGCGGTTCCGTAACGCCGTGATCGCGTCCTTCTGCATCCCCCTGATGAGGACCGACATCCTGCGGACGGTGCTCTCAAAAGGCATCTCTGCCGGGTTGAGGAGGTCCTTCAGCGTAATGGAGGTATCGGTTTCGCTGACCACTTCCTGACCGATCGCCATCTGCGTGAACTCCCGCACCAGTTGCCGGACGAACGTCGGAACCCGTCCCCTCGATGCGATCCTGATAGTCGTATATCCAGCAATGTACGCCCCCACCAGGTAGCGGAGCAGGTAGACCCGGTCGGTGCCAGGGACGACTTTGAAATCCTTGATGCGCTGCACCGGCTCCCCGCTGATCTTGGGCGTGATCAGCAGGGAACCGTCGGGCTGGACGATCAATCCGACCGGATCGTTCTTCTTGATGTTCGCGGATTTGATCCACTCCTTGGGCAGGGAGACGATATACGACGAACCACCAGTGATCTGAACCTTTCGAATCTCCATCGGCTCTGAAGTATTGGAGTCGAGACAATATATACATTCTGTGTTGTATATATACCAATATTGTCTATGAGGGATATATATACATATATATTCTCTTTCGAGAACGAATTTACATACTGAACTCTTATTCTGATGCAGTGATCCCCTCCCGCGGGCACCGGCATGTACCGCTGCCCGGTAGCAATCCTTGCGGGGTTCGCGTGCGGGCGATGGTCATGGGCTGGTGCTCGCTCGGTTCGGAGAAAGTGGCGGTGCGGCAGCCATGAAGGAAGGAGGGAGAATCCGGACCCGAAATCCACCGTCCACAGCTGGTGTAGCAGTGAACGGAGAGGGTGATCCCGGCTCCCCCCGCCGGATCTCTCCTCCGGATACGGGCCCCGTGCAGGTGATCCGGGACCTGCACCTGCACCTGCTCGCACCCGGTCTCGCCTTCGGGAGAAATGCACGAAGGCTGCGCGAAAACGCCGTCCGAGCACTCTGGTTCTGCACCGCGATCTTCGCGGTCCTGGCAATCTTCTTCATCCTCTTCTTCCTGGTGAAGGAGGGATACCCGGCCTTCGAGCAGGTCGGCGTCTGGGACTTCCTGTCTGGGGAGAGATGGAATCCGACAGGGGCAAAGCCGGGCTACGGCGTCTTCCCCCTCATCGTCGGCACGCTGCTGGTCACCCTCGGCGCGATGACTATCGCCGTTCCGCTCGGCATCGGCAGCGCCGTCTTCATCGCCGAACTGGCGCCGGCGAAGGTCAAGGCGGTCGTGAAACCCGCCGTCGAGCTCCTGGCGGGCATCCCATCCGTCGTCTACGGATTCTTCGGGCTGATCGTGCTGACCGACCGGCTTCGCATCGTCTTCGACGTCCCTTCAGGCGAGAGCTGGCTCGCCGGCTCGATCCTGCTCGGCATCATGGCGCTGCCGACGATCGTCAGCGTCTCGGAAGACGCCCTCAGTGCGGTTCCCCAGGGCTACAGAGAGGGTTCGCTCGCCCTGGGGGCGACGCACTGGCAGACGATCGCGCGGGTCGTCGCACCTGCCGCGCTCTCCGGGATCGCCGCTGCGATCGTCCTGGGTATGGGCAGGGCGATCGGCGAGACGATGGCGGTCATCATGGTCTGCGGCAACGCTGCGATCATCCCCGACCCGCTCTGGAACGTCCTCTCTCCGGTGCGGACGCTCACCGGGACGCTGGGTATCGAGATGGGGGAGGTCGCTGTTGGCAGCGCCCACTACCACGCCCTCTTCGGCGTGGCGGTCGTGCTGCTCGCCATCACCCTCCTGGTCAACCTTGCGGCGCGGACAATCCTCAGGCAGATACGGGAGAAGCATACCGTGACGACCGGGAGAGCCCCATCGGTCTTCCGCGACACCGCCGATGCCGCCAGGCCATACGTCTGTGCGGTCGTCGGTGTCGCCGGTGCGATCGTGCTGCTGATGGCGACGAACATACTCGTCACCGCGTTTGCCGTCGCCTCCGTGGCGCTCTTCCTCGCCGTCAGGGACAGGATCTCGCCAAAGACAGGGCAGAAGGTGGCGTTCGGGCTTGTATACGCCTCGATCACCACCGTCATGCTCGTCCTCGGGGTCCTCCTCTTCGATATCATCGCGCACGGCATCCCCGCCCTCAGCTGGGAGTTCCTGATAGAACCGCCCAGTAACCTCGGCCGGGCCGGAGGCATCGGCCCGGCGATCGTCGGCACACTCTACCTCGTGACAGGCGCCGTTCTCTTCGCGCTGCCCATCGGCGTCGGAGCAGCGATCTACATAAACGAGTACGCGCAGGAGGGCCGCGTCACGGAGATCGTCAGATCTGGTGCGGATCTCCTCAATGGCACGCCGTCGATCGTCTTCGGCCTCTTCGGCTTTGCATTCCTGGTGCTCTTCCTCAATCTCGGCGTCTCCCTCCTTGCGGGGCAGATCACGCTCGGGCTGATGATCCTGCCCACCATTATCAGGACCACTGAAGAGGCGCTGAAAGGCATCCCCGACGCCCTGCGGGAGGGCAGCCTGGCTCTGGGGGCGACGCACTGGCAGACGATCGCGCGGGTGGTGCTCCCGCCGGCGGTGCCGGGGATCCTGACCGGCACCATCCTCAGCATCGGCCGGGCTGCGGGTGAAACCGCGCCGATCCTCTTCACGGCGGTCGTCTTCTCCAAACGGTTCCTCCCCGCTTCCCTCACCGAGCCGGTGATGGCGCTCCCGTACCACCTGTTCATCCTCGCGACCAGCGTCCCGGGCGCGCGGGAGAACCAGTACGGAACCGCGCTGGTGCTGCTGATCCTGGTGATGGGCGTCTACATGGCTGCGATCTTCATCAGAAACCGCTATCAGAGGGCCATGACGTGGTGATCATGCAGAACAACGGCACCATACTCGAAACGGAAGACCTGAACCTCCACTACGGAGAGAACCACGCGCTTATCGACATATCCATTCGCATTCCGCGGTACCGGGTCACCGCCCTGATCGGTCCCTCCGGGTGCGGCAAATCGACGCTGCTCCGGTGCTTCAACCGGCTCAACGACCTCGTGAAGGGCGTGAAGATCGGGGGGAAGATCCTCTTTGACGGGAAGGATATCAGCGATCCCGATACCGACGTCGTCGAGCTCCGCAAGCGGATCGGGATGGTCTTCCAGAAGCCCAACCCGTTCCCCTTCTCGATCTACGACAACGTCGCTTACGGGCTGAGGATCCACGGCGTCCGCGATAGAAAAGAGCTCGACCGGATCGTGGAGACGAGCATGAAGAGGGCGGCACTCTGGGACGAGGTGAAGGACCGGCTGCACGACCCGGCGATGGGGCTGTCGGGCGGACAGCTGCAGCGGCTCTGCATTGCCCGGACCCTGGCGGTCGAGCCTGACATCGTCCTGATGGACGAGCCCTGCTCTGCGCTCGACCCGATAGCGACCTCGAAGATCGAAGACCTTATCGACGAGCTGAAGCAGAACTATACGGTTATCATCGTGACGCACAACATGCAGCAGGCGGCCCGCGTGAGCGATTACACCGGCTTCATGTACCTCGGAAGGTTGATCGAGTTCGGTGAGACCTCCCAGATCTTCGAGTCTCCCCGGGAGGAACTGACCAACAAATACGTGACAGGAAGGTTCGGGTAGGCAAGCTGTATGACAGAAAAGTTCAACGAAGGCCTGCAGACCCTCAAGGGATCGGTCCTCGATCTCGGCATGCTCTCGTACGACATGCTCCATAACGCGATCGTCGCCCTTCGCGATCAGGATCCCGGTCTTGCGGAACGGGTTTATATGAAGAGGGGAGAACTGGCGGGCAGGAACCACGCGATCGAGGATGCAGCCCTCCGCCTCATCGCCCTGCACCAGCCCATGGCGAGCGATCTCCGCGCGATCGTCTGTGCGCTGCGGATGGACTACTCGCTCTTTCGCATCGGTCGGTACGGGAAGGATATCGCGATCCTGGTGGACCGTCTCTGTGAAAAACCACACCTCGCAAACCTGATGAACATCCCTCACATGGCGGACCTCGTCTGCGCCATGATCGACGACGCGCTGAAGGCGTACAGGACCGAGGATATCGCACCCATCAGGAACTTCTCGCAGCGGGACGACACCGTCGATGCCATGCGGTACACCATCTTCCGGGAAGGTGTCACTTACATGATGGAGGATCCGCGTACCATCACCCGGTGCATCGACTACGTGATGATCGCACGCTACCTGGAGCGGTGCGGGGACCACGCCTGCGATATGGCTGAGAAGATCTGTTACATGGTCACTGGCGAGCGCATCGAGGTGAAGTAGTCCCGGGCTCCGTCGAACCCCTCACTGATGGGCATCGGAGAAGATCCCGTGCAGGGGTGATCGACCGGTTTTCTGGTCTCCCAGTGTCCCCGCCCACGGTGGTTTCCACGGGCGTCGCCGGGGCCAGGGTGGTCCGATCGTGCCAGGAGGTGGGGAAGCCCCGTGAAGACACTCCCCTCGGTCCACTTCCCAAACATGTCGCAGCGGATCCTGGCGACATGCGGAGCGAGAATCCGCTCAGAACGATAGCCCGATGGAGGCCGTGTTCGCGATCCGGCACGTATTTTCAGTTTTTTTTTTGCTGACACACCGGACGGGAATGCTTCGATCCGAATCGATCTTCGATTTCAGGGCATTCTTGGGATGTGCCCCCGGGCAGCAGATGGCTGTCGGCATGGGCGGTTTCAACAGGGTCAATCTATGAGCTTTTTTAAAAAAAAGAGCCCGCCGCAGAACCCCTGTGCCGGGAAGGGGGACACATCGAAGACCTGGCGGTCTTCTCAAGCTCCTGCCCTTCGGATGGGGCGGGACCACGAAGTTCGGTGACGGGACCGAAAATCCCGTGCGCTGCGAATTTTTGCGATGGGGGATCGAGCTCCTCATCAGGTGCGGAGAGGTCTTCGAGAGCGTTCCCCACGCTCTTTTCACTCATCGCACGCACTGCGGTCCCTTCGTGCCGCTGCCAGATCGCCAGAGTGTGTCGATGTATCCCGATCACCGTGCGATTCGCGGAATGCGGTGCATGCATCGGTGGGGCGGGTTTCGGCCCCTCCCGTCGCTATGTATATCCGGCGATATCGTAGTTGATCGCGGTGGAACTCCGTATGCACCCTTCGCCGTGCGCGAGGAGGTCGTCGATCCGCCTTTCGAGCATCGCGGGATAGACCGCGCTGACCAGCTCTTCGACGGATCTCCTCCAGACAGAAGAACCTGAAGGTGGGGACGGCCCGCACCCCGACCCGCTCCGCCGTCCACATGTTCGCTGCGACGTTTAAGCGCGCAAAGACGATCGCCTCGCCGTAGTACCGCTCCGCAACCCTCCGGGAGTACGGTTCCATCGCCCTGCAGTGGGGGGCAGGCGGGGCTGTAGAACATCACCACGGCCGGCTTCTCTGCCTTCTCCGCGGTTGTCTCCCAGGTCCGATCGGACACCTCGACGACCTCTGCAGCCATGCACACCACCGATCAGGCGGTAACAGCGCCGGCGCGCTACTTGATACTTTCTTCCTTCTGCCGCAGGGAGATGCGGACGATTCGCCGCTCCGGCACCCAGGCCCACCCGGTTCATGCCTCTTCGCCGATGAAGTGGTTGATCACGTTTTCGGAGATGTCTCTGGAGTATTCGCCCAGCCTTCTGATGCTCTCGATGATGTATCCCGCAGGGATCGCCACCTCGTTCCGCTGCAGGAGGGTGGTCTGGTTGAGTTCCTCGCATTTGACGACGAGCTCGACGACCGCGTTGATGTTCTCGTTGGATTCGACGATGTCCTTCTTAAACAGCGATCGGACGCTGTTGTTGAAGATCGACAGCGCGAGCGCGCTTGCGCACTCGATCTCGGAGACGAAGCCCTGGTCGAGATCGGCGTTCTGCAGCAGAAGTGCATTGGATGCGATGTTGACGGCATGATCTCCGATCCGTTCGATGATCCTGCTGATCAGGAAGTAGGTTGTGGCCGTTTCAACTGAAATGCTCATTCTCTTCGAGAAGTTTCTCTCGCTGAGAACCAGGTGGTACTGCCGGGCGATCAGCCAGTGCAGGCGGTCGACGTCTGTGTCCCGCGTGATCACGTCCTGAGCAAGCAGCCTGTTACCCGTCTTTAACGCAGAAACCGCGTCCTCGTGCATACCCCTGACGAGAACGTACATGCGTTTTATGGTGTTGTCGAAGGGCATCCTCACTGGGTTGAGGAGATCCTTGATGGTGATGGAGTTGCCCTGCTCCTCTGCCACCTCCTGCCCGATGGCGGTCCGGGTGAAGTCCCGCACAACCATCCGCACCTGCGGCGAAATCCTCCCCGCAGCGGTGATGGTGATGGTCGTGTAGCCTGCGATATAGGCGCCGACCAGGCAGCGGAACAGAAACTCCGGATCGTCGAGCGTGCTCATATCGAACGTCTTTGCGCGCTGGGCCGTCTCCTCCGTAATCTTCGGTGTGATGAGGAGCGTTCCGTCGTTCTGCGTGATCAGTCCCAGAGGATCGTTCTTCTTGATGTTGAGAGACTTCGCCCACACCTTCGGGAGCGAGATCACGTACGACGAACCGCCGGTTATCTGTACCTTCCTGATCTCCATATCCATCACGTTCGCCCTGGCAGGGTTATAGGCGATCCATGGATTTACGTATCTCTCTATAAAAACATAGTCATTCTATAGAACCGCTCGAACACCCGATGCCCCCGATCAGGGCATCATCGCGGCTTTTTTCGTCTCTGGAGAGCGCCATCGTCGTGCCGAAATCCCGGTACGGCGAGATATGGCGGAATGCCGGATCGATCCTTATTACGGCATGGATGGTGAAATCCCACGATCGTATGTACAGCAAACCCGATCCCGACGCGCGGGATCGCGCCGGAGGGAAGGAGGGGCATGAGCCGAACGATACCGCGCATGGGAATCATACTGGCGATGCTGCTTCTGATCCCGATCTTCGGGACCGCATCCGCCGTGCTCCGCCCGTACACCTTCGTCGGTAACGTAACGAGCGTCGATGCGCAGACCGGCGCCATCGACATCCGGCCTTTATTCGAGTATAACGGGGGTCTGGTCCCCCTTCACCGGTCTCGTGCTGAACGGCACCGCTCCTGCCGGCAACGCCACGAGCCGGATACAGGTCGACCAGGTCGCCCTGGCATCCAGCCTCGGCAGTCCCGGCGCGGACCAGGCCATCACCGACATCTACGGAGACCCTGCGTACGTCGCAGGCACGCCATACCCGGGGGGCTTTGCGGTCACGTACACCACCACGCCCGACTGTGCGAACTGCACCGGGACATCCTGCCCGGCAACATCCGCCGACGTCGCCGTCATACAGCACGGTGAACCCGGTGAACCGGTTGCACACCTCTCCCTGGCACCCTCTCCCTGGCACCCGGCATGAAAGACGCCTGTGCCGGACAGGAGTATCGCTTTACGGTGCTCTTCGTCGGGGGAGTGGCCGCCGCCCTCTGCGAAGGGCAGCCTGTGCCGGTGGGGTCCACAGCCGGTCTTGAACTTCGAGATCCATGTGGAGGAAGCGTTCATCGAAAATCCCACCCCGGAGGGGCGATATCGGTGCCCGGATTCAGCGGGTTCCCGGCGATCGGCGGACTGCTGACGGTGATGCACCTCTCCAAAAGAACGTGAGGTCGTCCCGAAACCTCTCTGGCGGGAGGGGGCCACATTTGAAGATCTCCGATCTTCTCAACCGTCCGAGACCGTGCGTGCCCGCTGAAGCGGGGATGGTTGGTGGTTCCGCTGAGAGGGTAAACTGCCGGGCAAAAAGGATCGCTATCGATGAAGACGGAACTTCCCGGAGATAGAGAGAATAGGATTCACAAAAAGACGACGTCAAGGGGGGAAGTGTCTTGCGTGGATCCTATATTCTCTCTGCGTGGTATGTTTGAACATATTTTCTATTTTAGATTTTCGATTTATTAAAAAAAGTAAAATAAACGTTTTGTCCCGAACTTCCGGCAGATTGCTGTTATCACGTGTGGTATCCCGAATTGATTT
>DAQY01000063.1 GCA_002503105.1 Methanomicrobiaceae archaeon UBA206 | reverse complement strand
GCAATTTTGGGATGAGTTCAGACGGATCAGGGGATCGTCCTGACGATCTTCTCCTTGGAGAGGAAGCGGGCCAGGTAGTAGGTCACCGCGAGCAGCACCAGGCCGCACGCCATGAAAGCGCCTACCTGCACCCAGGAGACCGCCACGCCCGCCTCCAGCACCTGCTGCAGCGCAAAGAGCAGGAAGAACAGACCGGCGAAGATCACCGGGTTGATGATCTGGTTCTCCCGCAGCCCGAAGAGGAACTGGACGAACCCCATCAACCCCACCGCCGATGCCGCAAAGAGCGGTACAACGACCAGCAGGTGGACGACCACCGCAGCGGACGGCAGGATCAGGTCCTGCGAGGCATAGTTCACCAGCACCAGCAGCACCGCGCTCCCCACGAGGGTGATCGCATAGGCGGGTGCCGTCACCCCGAGCACCTTCCCGAGCCAGATCTCGCGGAGCGAGAGAGGCGTGCAGAGGAGCGTCTCGATGACGCCCTCCTGCTTCTCCCGCAGAAACACCTGTCCGGAGAGCAGGTAGGCGATGAACACCCCGATCACCAGCCCCAGGTAGGTGAGGGTGGTATCGAGGAGCCGGGCGGCGGACAGACCGCCGATTGCACCGACTGCAAGTGTGGAGATCGCGCCGAACCAGACGGCAAAGAAGAAGGCGACGATCACGGAGCTCCTGGTGCTGACGACCTGCTTTGCCTCCTTCCTCGCCACGATCAGCGTTCCGTCCATGCCGCACCCCCGGTCTCGCGCACGACCTCCAGATACACATCCTCGAGCGACCGGGTCATGCGCCGTGCCTCCGTCATATCGATGCCCTGCCGGACGAGCTCCCGCAGCACCTCCGGCATGGACGGCGCCGCCAGCGCGACCGTCACCGTCTCCCCATCCGCCGAACACGAGCGGACGTCCCCGCGCGCCTGCAGGACAGCGCACGCCTGCCGCGCCATGGCCGGGTCGGTGACCGTGATCTCGTAGGTCAGGGTGGCCGTCGGGGTTCGGAGGTGCGCCACGGAGTCGTACGCCCGGACGGTACCCGCCTGGAGGATCGCCACCTTCGTGCAGATCCGCTCCACCTCGTCGAGATTGTGGGAATTCAGGAAGATCGTCCGGTTCTCCTCCCGCGAGAGCGACACGATCAGGTCCCTGACCATCCGTTGCGCCTCCGGGTCGAGCCCGGACGTCGGTTCGTCCAGGATGAGGAGCGCGGGATCGTGGATGATCGCCCGTGCGAGCGCCAGCTTCCGCTTCATACCGGTCGAAAAGGTGCCGACCGGCTCGTGAGCGGACTCCGCAAGGCCGACGAACCCGAGGAGCTCGTGTATCCGCTCCTCGCGATCCGCAACACCGTAGATCCGGGCATAGTACTGCAGGTTCTCGTACGCCGACAGGCGGGCGTACAGCCCGTTGTTCTCCAGGAGCACCCCCACGCGGCTTCTCAGATCGTCGCGGACGCCGAGATCGGCGCCCCATACCCGGGCGAATCCGGATGTCGGTCTCAGAAGCCCCAGGATGATCCGGACGGTGGTCGTCTTTCCGGCACCGTTCGGACCGAGATAACCGACGACATCGCCCTCCTCGACCCGGAACGAGATCCCCCGCAGCACCGCTCTTCCGTTGAACAACTTCGTCAGGTCTTCGACATCGATCACTGGCATCCGGCGTCTCCATCCAGCAGATATCTTCTGCACCGTAGGGTTACTCCCTCCACCGTTATCTGGCTTTTCCTGATACACCCGCCGGCGCCCCATGCGCCTTTTCAGATCGGCTGACATTCTCCTTCATCATACCCGCAGCGGTCCCGGAACCGTCCTGCAACAGAGGGAGGGGGTCCCGTCCGCCTGCGGTGCGCGGCCGGAGGGGCGTCTATAAAAACTTCCCGTTGAGCCAAAACATTAATTTCCTTTGAGAATATTCTGGAGATGATAATCCGTGTGACGTGAGCGGGGGTCGCCATGAACAGGTTACTGATAGTGTCAAACAGGTTGCCGATCAGCATCACCAGAAAAGGCGGTGAACTCCGCTTCCAGCAGAGTGTCGGAGGGCTGGCAACCGGCGTCGGATCCTTTTACAGGTCGTACGAGAGCCTGTGGGTAGGCTGGCCGGGGGTGAACGTACGTCGCAAGCATCACGATGAGAAAGAGGAGATGACCGAGGCGCTGCGTGCCGAGAAGTGCCATCCTGTCTTCCTCACCACGTACGACATGAAACACTACTACGACGGTTTCTGCAACAACACCATCTGGCCGCTGTTCCACTACTTCAACCTCTACGCGGACTACGCCAAAAGGTCCTGGAACGTGTACCGGCGTGTGAACGAGAAGTTCTGCGATGCGGTGGTGGAGGTCGCACGCCCCGACGACACCGTCTGGGTGCACGACTACCACCTGATGCTTCTTCCGCAGATGATCCGGGAGCGCCTGCCCGATCTCGAGATCGGGTACTTCCACCACATACCGTTCCCGTCGTACGAGATCTTCCGCCTCCTGCCCTGGAGGAAGGAGATCCTGGAGGGGCTCCTGGGCGCCGACCTCATCGGGTTCCATACCTACGACTATATCCGCCACTTCCTCTCCAGCGTCCGGCGGATCCTGGGATACGAGCATACCCTGGGGGAGGTGAAGACCGGTACCCGCGTCGTTCGGGTCGACATGTTCCCCATGGGTATCGACTACCGACGCTTCGCCGACGCGGCGGGGCGCCCCGACGTCCAGAAGAAGATCGCACGCATTCGCAGAAAGTATGGAAAGCGCAAGATCATCCTCTCCTTCGACCGTCTGGATTACACGAAGGGCATCCCCCTCCGCCTGGAGGCGTTCGATATGCTCCTGGACAAAAAACCCGAATACCGGGGGAACGTCTCCCTCATCCTGGTCGCTGTCCCCTCGAGACCGGGCGTCGGGCGTTACCAGATGCTGAAACAGCAGATCGACGAACTGGTCGGACGGATCAACGGGAAGTACGGGACGACGGACTGGGTGCCCGTGAGCTACTTCTACAACTTCCTGCCGTTCGAGACGCTCGTCGCTTTCTACAGCGTCGCCGATGTCGGGCTGGTGACACCGCTGAGAGACGGGATGAACCTGATGGCAAAGGAGTTCCTCGCCACCAAGACCGACGGCACGGGCGTCCTGATCCTCTCCGAGATGGCGGGAGCCGCCCAGGAACTGGGCGAGGCGATCATCGTGAACCCGAACGACCGTGAGGCGATCGTGGAGGCGATCGAGGCGGCGCTCGCCATGCCGGAGAAGGAGCAGATCGAACGGAACCGGATCATGCAGAAACGGCTGCAGCGGTACGACATCAAACGCTGGGCGGGCGATTTCCTGAACCGGCTGGACGACGCCAGGATCGTCCAGCAGGAGCGCTCCGAGCAGGTCCTCACCTCCACCATCAAAAAACAGCTGATCGCGGATTACGGTGCCAGCAAGAGCAGGCTGATCCTGCTCGACTACGACGGGACGCTGGTCCCCTTCGCCCTCAAGCCCGAGAAGGCCGTGCCCTCGAGTACGGTGCAGAGGCAGCTCAGGCTCCTCTCGTCCGTGCCCGCAAACGACGTGGTCATCATCAGCGGGCGGGACAGAAACACCCTGGACGCCTGGTTCGGCACGCTGGACGTCGGGCTCATCGCAGAGCACGGTGTCTGGATCAGGGATCGATCCGGGGAGTGGCGGATGATCGAACCGCTCTCCGACGACTGGAAGGAGGTGGTGTATCCGATTCTCGAACTCTACGCGGACAGGACACCGGGCGCGTTCGTCGAGGAGAAGGAGCACTCCCTGGTCTGGCACTACCGGAAGGCGGACCCGGTGCTGGGATCGCTCCGTGCGATGGAACTGAAGGACGACCTGCTGCACCTGACCTCCAACCTCAATGTGGCGGTGATGGAGGGGAATAAGGTCATCGAGATCAAGAACGCCACGATCAACAAGGGCAGGGCGGCGCTGACCTGGCTGACGAAGAAGCCCTGGGACTTCGTCCTGGCGCTCGGCGACGATCGGACGGACGAGGATCTCTTCGATGTGCTCCCGGCGGAGGCGTACTCCATCAAGGTCGGGCTGTCCCCGTCGAAGGCCCGCTTCAACCTGATCTCGCAGCGCGACGTGCTGCCGCTGCTGAAGGACTGCTCCGACTGCGACAGGAAACTCCAGAACGAGGGCCGGGAGAGGGAGAAGAAGGTTACGGAGTCCGCTCTCGTATGACCGAGCGCACGGTCAGGAAGACCGGACCCCGCACGTCCACCTTCCTGCCGGTATCCGTGATGTAGCGCATGGCGTGGTCCTCGATGCGTAGGTTGATGTCGCTCGGGAGCTTCGCCATCTTCGTCTGGACCTTCGCCGCCTCGCCGCAGCGTGCCGCCTCCTCGATACGGACGGCGGCGAGCGCCGCCACCGCGTCCAGGTAGGTGATCCCGGTCGAGACGCCGTCGGCGCGGACGTGTGCCCACTTCTCTGTATCCGGAACGCCGAGGATCGAGCCGTTGTGCACGAAGACCTCGTTGAAGCAGGCGGGGCCGCACAGTTTCGTGCCGGACTCGCTCTCCTCCACGACGACCGTCACCTGCCTGCCGGCGATCTCGCCCTCCCAGGCGGTAAAGGCGCAGGGTCCCGGCGCGGTTGCGTGTTCTGCCGCCGTGTCCCGGATCGCCGTTGCGAGGAGCCTTCCGGCCGCCGACACCGGCTCCTCCCTGAGCCGCACCGCACCGGCGATCTGCCGGTCGGTGAGGGTCTGCGGGAAGAACTGAGGGTAGGCGAGCTGGCGGACGTCGTCTGCCCGGTGGACGATCATGGCAAGCCGCTCGACGCCGAGGCCCAGGTTCATCACCGGCACCCCGATGCCGTACTCGGCGAGCGCGGACGGCGAGTACATGCCGAAGGTAGCCACCTCCACCCAGTCGAGCGCCGGGTGGCGGGCGTAGACCTCGGTCTGCGTGTCGGGCATGTAGTACTTGGACCGCTTCTCGTCGGGGCGGAACCTGAACTCCGTGAACCCGAAGGCGGAGAGGAGCGCCTCGGAGACCGCCTTCCCCTCCTCGTTCGTCACGTCCTCCCCGGCGACCACGCATGAGGCGGAGTGATAGGTCATCAGGCGGGTCGGCCCCTCCTCCTGCTCGCGCCTGAAACACCGATCCACCGAGAAGAGCCGGAGGGGGAGCGGGCGGTGCTCCCAGACGGCGCCCAGGGTGAGGAACCAGCCGCTCGTCATGTGGCTGCGCAGCGTCATCCGCGATGCCTCCGGCGCGAGCTCCCGGAACTCCGGGAAGACCTCGTCCAGAACGTGCACCACGGCGGCGTCGTCGGCGCCCAGCACGGTCGCGAGCGCATGGATCAGCTCGTCGCCGTCGACGGTGCCCTTCTTGTAGGCGTGGAGGGTCTCACGGAGCTGCTCCTCCGTCTCCGGCGGGATCTCCCGCCCCAGGATGGCCTCGATCCGGTCCACCTGCTTCCTCGCGATGCCGACGTTCGGGCGGGGCAGCCCGCCGAGGTAGAAGACGCGGTCGAGGACGGCCATCGCCTCAGGCCCGAACTGCCGGTAGATATCGGATTCTTCAACGATCAGGGGGTTGATCGTCTCCTCAAACCCCAGTGCGAGGTAGGTGGAGCGGAGCCGCGCCACGACCTCAAAGATCGGGTGCGGTCTCGCCCGGGTGTAGCCGACCCGGGGGTACCTCCCGGAGATGCCCGGAGGCGTCAGCACCGACGGGCCCTCGCGCCACGCCCGCTCAAAGTCCTCTCTCGCTCTCCTCCTGAACCCTTCCACGTCGAATCTCATACCATCCGCTCCAGGCAGACGACCCTGCTGATCGGGCTCTCGTCTCTGACGGCATAGTCGCAGTGTTCCGCGATCCTCTCCGCCAGCGCCCGCACATGCTCGTGTTCCGGCATATGCTTCATATTCAGTCGTTTTCTACTGTATCCCAGATACATATACCCCTTCACCTCCACGAACGTCGCGCCGGAGTCCTGGATCATCGCCGCGTAACGTTCGGGCGCGGCGTCGTTCATCCCCTTCACGACCGTGATCCGTATCGCCGATCGGCGGGCGCCCAGGCCAGCGAGGCTCTCCTGTACCCGCTCCCAGTAGTCCTTCCGGGGCCGGCAGAGGCGGAGGTACGTCTCCCGGTCGGGGGCGTCCAGGGAGACGTAGACCTGGGTGGGACGGCATCGGGCGAGCACCTCCGGGCGCGTGCCGTTGCTGACCAGGAACGTGGTATAGCCTTCTCTGTTCAGCCCGTCGATCAGCTCGGGGAGCTGCGAGTAGCAGGTGGGCTCCCCGGAGAGCGAGATCGCCACCATGGTCGGGGCGAGCGCCTCGGCAAAGCGCTCCGGCGTGACGTACCGCGAGACCCTGTAGCCCGAGAGCGCCCGTGCCTGGAGGCGGCGGATGTCTGCCAGGATCTCCTGCGGGGAGCACTCCTCCTCCGTCACCTCGTGCTCGAACGAGCGCCAGCAGAAGAGGCACCGCTGGTTGCAGCGCAGGGTCGGCGTCATCTGGATGCAGCGGTGGCTCTCGATGCCGTAGAACTGGTGCTTGTAGCACATCTCCCCCCCTCTGAGCGCCCGCTTGTTCCACATGCAGGGCTTGACCGCGGCGGACGATCGGGGGGTGAAGAACTGGTAGCCCTGTCTCTTCAGGGCTTCACATGCTTCGGAGTGCATCGATGCCGAGTGTTTCGAGCGCTTCTTTCAGGGTGTTCTGGACCGCTCTCACCAGGGTGAGACGGCTCGTGCGCGTGACGCCGGCGCTCTGGAGGACTGGGTCGTAGTGGTAGAAGGTGTTGAAGAGGTCGGCGAGCTCCCGTGCGTAGGCGGCCAGCAGGTGGGGGCGGAGCTCCTGCACGACCTGCTCGATCACCGCCGGGAACCGGGCGAGGTGCTTTGCGAGCGCGACCTCGTGCTCGGTACGGTACTCGAACGTCTCCTGAAACGCCCCGGCCTTCTCGAGGATGCTGCAGGCGCGGGCGTGGGCGTACTGGATGTAGGGGCCGCTCTGCCGCTCGAAGTCCAGCGCCTCCCGCCAGTCGAAGACCGTGCTCTTCTCGGGTGATATCTTCACGATATCGTAGCGGATGGCGGCGATCGCGACCGACCGCGCGATCGCCGCCCGCTCCGCTTCGGGGAGCTCCGGGCGGCGGGCGGTCACTTCGTCGAAGGCCTTCGCGGTCACCTCCCCGATCAGCTCGTCGGCGGAGACGAACTTTCCCGCCCTGGTGCTCATGGAGCCCTCGGGGAGGGAGACGAACTCGAAGTAGACGATCTCGGGCGGACGCTCGCCGAGTAGCTGCAGAGTGGCGATGAGCTGGGCTCCGATCAGCTTGTGGTCGGCGCCGAGCACGTCGATCATCCAGTCGCAGTTCCGCGCCTTCCAGGTATGGTAGGCAAGGTCCCGGGTGCTGTAGACCGACGTGCCGTCGCTCCGCCGGAGGATGTACTTCTTCTTCTCGAACCCGAACTCTGATAGGTCCACCCAGAGCGTGTCGTCCTCGTGGGCCTGCGGCAGGCGCCGGACGCGATCGAGAACGCGGTCGACGTCGCCGATCCGGATGAAATCGCTCTCCCAGACGAACCGATCGTGGTGGGCGTTCAGCGCCGCGAGCGTCTTTTTGATCCCCTCCGTGCACATGGCGACCGCGGTCCTGAACCGCTGGACCGTCTCCCGATCGCCGCGCTCCACCCTCTGCATGAGGCGGTCGATCTGCTCCGTGATCTCCGGGTTCTCCTCGATCGCGCGGTTCGCGGCGACGTAGACGCGGGCGACGTAGTGATCCTCCTTCTCGCCCGTATGCCGTCCGA
Source organism: Methanomicrobiaceae archaeon UBA206 (assembly GCA_002503105.1). GTDB lineage: Archaea > Halobacteriota > Methanomicrobia > Methanomicrobiales > Methanoculleaceae > UBA206. The sequence goes on along the minus strand of DAQY01000063.1, from coordinate 14,747 downwards.
TCCCCAGATGGTCGAAACCCCATGAAACGATGGCGATCTGCCGGCCCATGTCGTTGAGGTAGTACTGCACCTCGAGCGGATACCCCGCCTTCCGGAACGCCCTGGCGAGCGAATCGCCGATGACAGTGTTCCGGATGTGCCCGACGTGCAGGGGGCCGTTGGGATTGGCGCTGGTATGCTCGAGCACCACCCGCTCGGAACGGGGGGGGAGATCCCCGTAGCCGGGCGAAAGCGCCCGCCGGACCCCTTCCCGGAGGTATGTCTCCCCGAAGTGGAAGTTGACGTACGGCCCTTTCGCCTCCACCACGATATCCCCGAGCTCCGGTCGGGCGCGCAGCCGCTCTGCAAGCTCCGCGGCGATCTGCCGGGGCGCCAGCCTCCGCTTCTTCGCGAGCTTGAACGCCACCGTCGAGGCGAGATCGGCGTGATCGCCGCCGCCCGCCAGGCCGACGTCCTCCTCGCCGGTGCATGCCCGCAGCACGCGTTCCACATTCCGGTACGTCTCGCGAAACATCAGTATCCGGTCCTGTATCGCAGGATGGCCGCAATCCCGCCGAATGCGGTGGAGAGCATCGATCCTTCCTCAAAGTCGTCCGAGATGATCTCCACCGACGTGCTGCTCCGGTCAGCAAGCTCCGTCAGCTCGTCGATGATATCCACCTCCTTCTCCACGAAGAGCGGAGCCCCGTCGTGCGGGCAGGTGCCGAGTTCGAGATCCCCGACGCTCCTGCCCGGCTCGATCCGGACCGTCCGCTCCTCGTGGTAGTCCCCGTTCGGGCACGCGATGCGCAGCCGCGTCCTGCGGAGCTTCTCGGAGAGGAGGAGGGTATCGATCGCGCCGAGCTCCAGGTTCTTCCGGACGTTCTCCTCGCCGTAGGTGGCGTTGCCCTCGTCCCTGACGAGTTCCTGCAGGAACCGGTTCATGATCGCCTTCTCCCTGACAACCTCCATACCCTTCAGAGTGTCGGCGGCCGCATCCACCAGTTCCGCAAGGCCGCTCTCGTTTGTGTATGCGACGTCGAAGAGCCCGATGATCCTCTTCTGCAGCTCGTGGTGGAGGTAGCCTCCGTCGGCGAACTCCTCTTTGGTCGGCGTCGGTCCGCCGATGAGCACCCCCTTGAACCGCTCGAAGAAGTCCTTCTCTGAGAGGAAGATGTCGCTCGCACGCTCGCCGACCTTCTTGTAGTAGTCGTTGATGGCGATCAGGCGGAGTCGCTGGAACCGGACGCTGGACTGGCCGCCCTTCCGCTGCTTGCCGGGGACGGTGGAGGTGACGCCGCTGACCGGCTCGATCCGGTTGCCGCGCAGAAAGCCGATATACGCCTCACGCCGGTCGATCACGATCAGGCCAAAGACGTTCTTCTCCTCGAGCATCTCCTGCAGCGGCTCCAGCTCGAACTTCGAGCTGCAGCGGTACATATACAGGTTGAGCGGCTCGGGCGGTTCGATGATCTCGCACTGCAGATCGGTGCGGTCGCCGCCGATATTGATGGTGCCGCAGAAGATCGCCATGCCGTGCTCCGGCGGGCGCTTGTAGTACTTCAGGCGGGAGAGGATCGACGATATTGCGCTCTGGACGTTCGTCCGGGTCTGTTTGCTCTTGATATTCGCGCACTGCCCGAACTCGTCGCGGAGCTGCGCGGTCACGTCTGATATCTGTTTATCGGGGGGGATGTAGAGTGAGATCAGCTCGGTACCGCTCCCTTCCTTCGCCGCAAGCCTCTCGAGCATCTTTTTAAATTCGTAACGCTTTCGCGCCGTATCTATCTCGTGCATCTCGTTCATCGAACGTTCACCAAGCTCCCTGACCGCTGTTCGTTCGTTCAAGCTACTACTCATTCGACCCTCAGGTGCATAAATCTGCGCACATTCAGCGATCGCCCCCGCCCGCCGGGAGCCGCCGGATCACCGCAGGCACCGGTAGGCCAGGCAGATCGTCTTGGCGTCGGTGATCCGCCCGTCCCGGATCATGGCGGGGATCTCGGCGGTGCGGACGCGCACCGCCTCGATCAGCTCGTCCTCGTCCATCCGGTACTCCGCTGACGGCGCCAGATGTCGCGCCTCGTAGAGGTGGATCTTCTCGTCGGTGTAGCCCGGCGAGGGGTAGATGAAGCCCCTCGGAATGAGGGTCCCGGCTCTCATGCCGATCTCCTCGATCAGCTCGCGGTGGGCGGCCGCCTCGGGCTCCTCGCCCTCGTCGATGGTCCCTGCGGGGGCTTCGCAGATGTACTCCCCGACCGCGAACCGGTACTGCCGGATCAGGTAGCAGAACTCCCCCTCGATCGGAAGCATGGCGACCGCGCTGCCGGGGTGGACGATCACCCGCTCGTGCGTGCGCCCGTCCGGGAGGGCGACCCGCTTCTTCTCCACCGAGAGGCGCTTGCCGCGGTAGACCTCCACGATCACACCCCGTACTCGATGGGGTCGTCCACTCCGAGCGCTGCGAACGCCGCACGCCGGTAGTGGCAGGAGTCGCAGACGCCGCACGCCACATCGTTGTTCCGGTAGCACGACCAGGTGTGCTCGTACGGCACGCCGATCTCGAACCCCTTCCTCAGGATCTCGGCCTTGGTCATGTGGACGAAGGGGGCCATAAGCCTGATGTGGGTATCCGGCGGCGTGCCGATCTCGATCGCCCGCTGGAACGCCTCGATGAACTCGGGACGGCAGTCGGGGTAGCCGGAATAGTCCCCGACCTGGACGCCGATGAAGATGGCGTCGGCCTTCCGGGCTTCGGCCAGGCTGGTGGCGATGGCGAGCAGGTTGCCGTTGCGGAAGGGGACGTAGGTGTTCGGCATCCTCTCGCGGTGCTCCTCGTACTCCTCGACCTCGATCGTGCGGTCCGTGAGGGCGCTTGCGCCGATCGCTGCGAAGTGCTCCAGGCTGATCTCGACGAACTCGTCGGCCTCGAGGAGACGGGCGATGGTCCGTGCGCACTCCCGCTCCTTCCGTTCGGTCCGCTGTCCGTAGGTGAAGTGGAGGGCGATGATCTCGTAGCCCATATCCTTTGCCACATAGGCGAGTGTGGCGGAGTCCATGCCGCCCGAGAGGAGAGAGACCGCCTTCATCATCTCACCCCCAGGATCTTGTGCAGCTGCACCTGGAACCTCACGGGGAGGTTCTGCTCGACGATATACTCTGCGATGGCGCGCCTGTCCGATCCCTCCACCGGCGAGACGAAGATCTCGCCCCGGATGTCGTACTGCGCGATCACCGCCTGCGCGTAGCGGAGATCCGCCAGGTCCGCCACCACGAACTTGACGCAGTCCCGCGGCGTGATCTGCCGCAGCAGAGACAGATCGCTCGACTCCCTGGAGGAGGGGCACTTGACGTCCATGCAGATGGAGGCGTACTGCTGCGCGTCGCGGAAATCCAGCGTGCCGTTCGTCTCGATCTCGACCGAGTAGCCGTGGATGCTGAACTTCTCCAGCAGTGCGAGAAGCGCCTCCCGCTGCAGGAACGGCTCCCCGCCGGTGATGCAGATATGCGTACCGTTGAGCAGCCAGACCCGGTCCAGCACCTGGTTCACCGTCATCTCCTCCCCGCCGCTCTGCGCGTAGGTGGTATCGCACCAGACGCACCGGAGGTTGCACCCCGCGAACCTGATGAAGATGCAGGGGCGCCCCTGGTTCAGACCCTCTCCCTGGAGGCTCCTGAATATCTCACTGATCCTCATATGTGCACTCTGCATAACAGCTCGCCGACTCCCAGACCCGGATCCTGGTCACGCGTGCGTCGAGTCCCCGCCTCGCCGCCTCCGCATCGATCATCTTCGCCATACGGTCCGCCAGGAGCTCGCTCGTCGGATCACCGGGCGTGGTGATCACCGGGTGGAACCGCTCAAGACAGGGCACCATCGGGTCGGCCTCGTTCAGGATCACCTGGTGATCGAACTGCTGGATCACGTCTTTGATGCAGTTGTAGTCGATCACAATCCCGGTGCGCCCGTCCACGGGTCCGTCGATCCAGACCTCCGCCCGCCACTGATGGCCGTGCAGCCGGAAGCATTTTCCCGTATAGTGCATCAGGCGATGGCTCGCTTCGAAAAAAACTTCTTTGTAAATCCGGGTTCTCATGAATAGACTGTGCCCGCGAGATATTAATATTATATCAGCTCCATGCCAAGTACATGTGGTAAAAGATCGGCGCGCCGGAGGTTCCACAATATATAAATCCACAACGCGCGTTGTTTTATAACACGCTGAGCGCTGACTCTATCCATACAGATCCGAGGTTTGAGGGTATCCGATGGGAAAAGGTAAATTCGCAGCCAGAAAAATGAAGCGTGACGCCAAGAAGGGCAGATGGCACGACACCAACTACGCCCGGCGCCAGCTCGGACTCGACGTGAAGTCCGATCCCCTCGAGGGAGCGCCGCAGGCACGCGGGATCGTCCTCGAGAAGGTCGGTGTCGAGGCCAAGCAGCCGAACTCGGCGATCCGCAAGTGCGTACGCGTGCAGCTGATCAAGAACGGCCGCCAGGTCACCGCGTTCGCCGTGGGCGACGGTGCGATCAACTTCATCGACGAGCACGACGAGGTCGAGATCGAGGGGATCGGCGGCAGGCTGGGACGGTCTATGGGCGATATCCCCGGCGTCCGGTACGTCGTGACCAAGGTGAACGACGTGAGCCTGCATGAGATGGTGATCGGGCGGAAGGAGAAGCCGCGCAGGTGAGCATGATGGCAGAAACGACTGAGAACAGGATGCTGCTCTTCAACCGCTGGGATGTGAGCGAGGTCGAGATCAGGGACCCGAGCCTGGCGCGGTACATCAACCTGCATTCCATGATCGTGCCGCACACCTGCGGCAAGCTCGCCGGTCAGCAGTTCAACAAGAGCAACATGCTGATTGTGGAGCGCCTGATCAACAAGATGATGCAGACCGAGCACAACACCGGCAAGAAGGAGCTCGCCATCAGGATCGTCCGGGAAGCGTTCGAGATCATCCACAAGAAGACGAAGAAGAACCCGGCCCAGGTGCTGGTGGACGCCGTTGCCAATGCCGGCCCACGCGAGGAGACGGTGCGCCTGAAGTACGGCGGGATCAACATCCCCAAGTCAGTCGATACCGCGCCCCAGCGCCGCGTCGACCATGCCCTGCGGTTCATCGCCGCCGGGGTCTACCAGGCGGCCCACAAGAAGAAGAAGAGCGTGAGCGAGTGCCTGGCCGACGAACTGATAGCGGCCGCCAGCGGCGACACCCGCTCCTACGCGGTGATGAAGAAAGAAGAGAAGGAACGTATTGCGAAATCCGCTCGATAGAACGTCCATATTTTTTTCAGGTGTTTTCCATGACCCGACGGAAGAAGATGGTCGAGCGAGTGACGGAACTGATGGACAGACCGGAGCGTATCCGGAACATCGGCATCGTCGCTCACATCGATCACGGAAAGACGACGCTGTCAGACAACCTGCTCGCCGGAGCAGGGATGATCAGCGAGGAGCTCGCCGGCAAGCAGCTCTTCATGGACTCCGACGAGGAGGAGCAGGCCCGCGGCATCACCATCGATGCCAGCAATGTCTCGATGGTCCACACCTATGAGGGGGAGGAGTACCTGATCAACATGATCGACACCCCCGGCCACGTGGACTTCGGCGGTGACGTGACCCGTGCCATGCGTGCGGTGGACGGTGCCGTCGTCGTGGTGGATGCCGTCGAAGGGGCCATGCCCCAGACCGAGACGGTGCTCCGGCAGGCGCTCAAGGAAGGCGTGCGGCCCGTGCTCTTCATCAACAAGGTGGACCGCCTGATCAATGAGCTGAAGGTGGATCAGCAGGAGATGCAGCTCCGCCTGGCCAAGGTGATCGACAAGATCAACAGGCTGATCAAGGGGATGAACGAGAAGATGTACAACGAGGGCTGGAAACTGGATGCGGCCAAGGGCACCGTCGCGTTCGGCTCCGCACTGTACAACTGGGCGGTCTCGGTCCCCTACATGCAGAAGAGCGGTGTCGCGTTCAAGGAGGTCTACGAGAAGTGCCACTCCGGCGACATGAAGTGGCTCGCCAGGAAAAGCCCCCTGCACGCCGTCCTGCTCGATATGGTGGTGAAACACCTGCCAAACCCCATCGATGCGCAGAGGCGGCGCATCCCCATCATCTGGCACGGTGACGAGAGTACACCCGAAGGCAGGGCAATGCTCTCCTGCGACCCGGAGGGTCCCGTCGCCCTGATGATCACGGACATCTCCTTCGACCCACACGCCGGCGAGGTCGCCACGGGCCGGCTCTTTGCCGGGACGCTGCGCCGCGGCACGGAGTGCTACGTGATGGGCGCCGCCAAGCGCGTAAACCGCCTCTCCCAGGTCGGCATCTTCATGGGCGCCGAGCGTATCGAGGTGGAGGCGCTGCCCGCCGGCAACATCGCCGCGGTGATCGGCTTAAAAGACGCCATCGTCGGTTCCACCGTCACCACGCTGCAGGAGATGACGCCGTTCGAGTCGCTGAAGCACTACTCCGAGCCGGTCATGACCGTGGCGGTCGAGGCCAAGAGCATGAAGGACCTGCCCAAGCTCGTCGACGTGCTGCGCCAGGTGGCCAAGGAGGACCCGACGGTGCAGGTCTCGATCAACGAGGAGACCGGCGAGCACCTGATCAGCGGGATGGGCGAGCTGCACCTCGAGATCATCACCGGCCGCATCAAGCGGGATAAGGGCGTCGAGATCGTCACCTCGCCGCCGATCGTGGTCTACCGCGAGACCGTCACCGGCCGTGCCGGCCCGGTGGAGGGGAAGTCCCCGAACCGCCACAACCGGTTCTACATCGAGGTCGAGCCGCTGGAGCCCGCGATCGTGAAGCTGATCCAGGAGGGCAAGGTCTCGATGACCCAGCCGGCGCTCGAACGGCGTGACGTCCTCGTCGCCGGCGGCATGGACAAGGAGGAGGCCAAGAATGTCAGGGCGATCGAGGGGACGAACATGTTCATCGACATGACGAAGGGTATCCAGTACCTGAACGAGACGATGGAACTGATCCTCGAGGGCTGGCGCGAGGCGCTCGCCGGCGGGCCGCTCGCCGACGAGCAGGTCCAGAACCTCAAGGTCCGCCTGGTGGACGTGAAGCTCCACGAGGACGCCATCCACCGCGGACCCGCCCAGGTCATCCCGGCGGTCCGCAGCGCCGTCAAGGCCGCCATGCTGATGGCGGGCGACTCGCTGCTCGAGCCCCTCCAGAAGATCCAGATCACTGTCCCGTCCGAGCAGATGGGCGCCGCCACCTCTCAGATCCAGGGGCGTCGCGGCCAGGTCTACGATATGCAGAGCGACGGCGACATGATGACGGTCGTCGGCAGGGCGCCGGTCGCCGAGCTCTTCGGGTTCGCCGGCGATCTCCGGTCTGCCACGGAGGGGCGTGCGATGTGGAGCACCGAGTTCGCCGGATTCGATCTGGTGCCCGCCAGCATCGCGGACGACGTCGTCAGGAGCATCCGCAGGCGCAAGGGCCTGAAAGACCAGCTCCCGCGGCCCGACGACTATCTGGCATAAGCGGCGGAGAGGACACCCTTCATTTCCCCTGTTGTTTTTCCCCGCCGGAGGCCCGGCCGATGGCGGTCGACCATCCGACCCCGCTCGGAGAGCCCTCCATACCGGCAGAGGTCGTCCCGCAACGCCCGCTGCGGAAGGGGTGTCCTCCCCGTCTGGGGGGGCCTGATCACCGGACGGGAATGCTTCGATCCGAATCGATCTTCGATTTCAGGAGATTTCCGGGATGACCTCTGTACATCCCGCCACCGTTCCGGCAGTGCTTCATGCGGCCCATTCACCGCAGACTCCCGGAACATCTGGACGGATACACCGGAAGGTCTTTTTCATGTCAACCACACCACCTTATGCTGTTGACATGAGCGGCGGAGAGATGCATCTCCCCATCCGCTCCCCGCCGCCGCAGATACCGGTGGTGCGTGCCCGTCTGTCGCCGGACGACGCAGACCACAGTTCCGCAGGCGATCGTTCCCTGCAGAGGATAAGAGGAGCATCACCATGACGACGATACCCCGGTGCATGAGCACCCAGCACCCGGACAACGTGAACCTGCCGTTCTTCGCGAAAGATACCGAGCTCGGCGGGGAGGACGAGGTGCAGGAGGCGTACTACACCTACTCCCACCTGGGCTGCAGCGAGCAGATGTGGGACTGCGAGGGGAAGGAGGTCGACAACTTTGTCGTCAAGAAGTTGCTGGCAAACTACGAATCCTTCTTCAGAGAGAAGCGGCTCGGCCGCGACGTCTTCCTCACGCTGCGGGTCCCCAACCCGGAGATCGAGACGGCAGAAGCGAAGATACTGCTGGAGACGCTCGAGAGCATCCCGCGATCGTTCGATACGGCATCGCTCTTCTACGGGGAGGAGGTGGCCCCGATATTCGAGGTGATCCTGCCGATGACCGCATCGCATACCGCGCTCGACAATATTTACCGGTATTACACGGACTTCGTCGTCGGAAAACAGGATAAGATTCTCGGTGAGGGGGGAAGGACCATCGCGGAGTGGATCGGGAGGTTCAGGCCCGATCGGATCAACGTGATCCCACTCTTCGAGGATATGGACCACATGCTCGAGGCCCACGCAATCGTCAGGCGCTACCTGCACGGCAAGGACATCGACAGCCAGCGCGTCTTTCTCGCGCGATCGGATCCGGCGATGAACTACGGGCTCGTGAGCGCGGTGCTCCTGAACAAGATGGCGCTCCAGCGGCTGCACCTCGTCGCCGAAGAGACGGCGGCACGGATCTTCCCGATCATCGGTGCGGGTTCGGCCCCCTTCAGAGGAAACCTCACGCCCGGGACCGTCGACAGAGTTGTCGAAGAGTATCCCGGTGCGCATACGTTCACCATCCAATCGGCGTTCAGGTACGACCATCCATTCGAAGACGTCCGGAATGCGGTGAAGAGGCTGGAGGAGCGGCGGACCGGTCCGCCCAGACCCATCGACGAGGAGGAGGCCCTGGCGGTGATCGGGAGATACACGCGGGCGTATACGCGCCAGATCGCTCCGCTGGCGCCCCTGATCAACCGCGTTTCCCGCTTCGTTCCCCGCAGACGGAAGAGGAAGCTGCATATCGGCCTCTTCGGCTACTCGCGGAGCATGGGGGGCATCACCCTCCCGAGGGCGATACAGTTCACCGCCGCCCTCTATTCGGTCGGGCTCCCCCCCGAAATCCTGGGCCTGAACGGGCTGGATGACGACGATATCCAGTTCGTCAGGGAGGTCTACGTGCACTTCGACGACGACCTGCGGGACGCCGTCCGGTACCTCAATCCGGCTACGGGGCTCGTGCCGGAAGGGCTTGCGGACAGGGCCTTCGACCTGGTGGACGCCGAGCCGGACGAGCGGCACAGGGAGATCACCGACGGTATCGTCCGATCGCTGCGGGAGAACGAGACCGGGCACCTGTCGGAGCAGATCCTGCGGGCGGCACACCGCAGGAAGTTTCTCGGGTGACGACGGGGGGGGCCACGCACATATCCCCGCCGAAACTCTCCAGGGGCGATCGAAGGTGTGTCTCCATCGAACGGTACAGCCGGTGCCGGGCACACCGGATCGCCACGCGCCTGTGGCCCTGTAGAAGACCTTTTCCGGGGATGGCTGCCGGGTCCTGTCTCTTCGGCGGAAGTGCGCCCCGATCCGGACGCGTCGATCGGCTCCTGGAGAAGTTTCGGATGCGTTCACCGATAGTTTCTTCAGGTCCGACGCGCACCCTGCGGCGGGATGGTTACGGACACGCGGAAGCCGAGGCTCCTGGGGACGATTGCAGCGCTGTATGCCATCGCCGTCGGGTTTATCATGATCGGGGTGTGGAGCGGTCTGCTGGCGGCGGGGCAGGTGCCGGAGCTGATGACCGACCCCATCGAGTTCTCGTTCCACCTGATCGCAGAGGGGATTACGGCGGTCGTGCTGCTCGTCGGGGGGTTCGGCATGTTCACCCGCCAGCGGTGGGCCCTGCGCATCTACCTGCTCGGTATGGGTCTCCTCCTCTACGCGACCCTTGCGGGGCTCGGGTTCCACGCCCAGCAGGGTGAACAGGGTCTGGCGGGCATGTTCGGCATCCTCTTCCTCCTCACCGTCTTCTTCACCGCCGCAACGTTCACCGTGCGGGAGGAGCACGCACCGGTGCAGGGCGGATGAATATGCGCCCCCGCAGGCATCCCTACCACGACGAGCGGCAGAGGCGGGTCTGGCAGCATCCGGAGTCGGTCCTCTCCGGGATCGGTCTTGCGCCCCGGCAGACGTTCATCGATGTCGGATGCGGCGACGGCTACTTCGCCCTGCCCGCAGCCCGGATCGTCGGTCCGCTGGGGCGGGTGTACGGGATCGACGTCGACGCCGATGCGCTGGACCTGCTGCGGGAGAGGGCGTTCCACCGGGGGCTCAGGAACATCATTCTCCATCGCAGGGCGAAGGGGGAGAACGAATACGGATACCTCTCCGAGCAGGCTCAGGAACGTCATTCTCCATCGCAGGGAGGCGGAGGAGATCGTCCTCTGCAGCGGCTGTGCAGACGTGGTCTTCCTCGGCAACGACCTCCACGATCTCCGCGATCCCGGACGGGCGCTGGTGAACGCCCGGCGGATGGTCAGCCCGTCGGGGCTGGTGGTGGACGTGGACTGAAAGAAGGAACCCCTGCCGTTCGGCCCTCCGCAGGGGAGGAAGTTCAGCGTCGAGCACGCATCGGCGCTCATGGCAGGTGCGGGGCTCCCGGTCGCGTCGGTGGGGGAACCCGGCATCTACCACTACATCATCGTGGCGAGGCTGGCATGCCCGGAGAAGACTCCGAAACGGTTCGAATATAAGGAGTATTTATACTTGGATACGGTACTCTAGTACGTGGTGCAGATGAAGAGTATCTACGGTTTTGCTGCAGCCGTTCTCCTTGCAGCGTGCATTGCAGGCGCAGGGTGGACGGCATCGCAGACCGGCCCGACAGAGTACACTTACACCTACGCCGACAACGGTCAGACGGCGGTCGCTCCGGCATGATGATCGGATCATCACCCCTCTTCTTCCCGCCTGCCGGCGGGTCTGCAGGCGTTTCATTCTGTGCGACAGCGCGGTCCGGGATGCGGATCGACCGGCTCACGGCTCTTCTTGTCTTGGGCATCGTCATCACGGCAGCCGTCGTCTTCTGGCCGCTGATGGCGATATTCTTCGTTGCCGCATCGTTCGCAGTGGTGCTGATGCCGGTGCAGCGGTACGCCTCCCGCCGGATCTCCGCATGGCTCTCCGCATTCCTGATCACCGCCGCCGTCGTCATCGCGCTCGCATTCACGCTCGGGGTGCTGGCAGACCTCCTGTACCGGAACGCGGACGGGGTCCTGCTGATGCTGCGCGCCATCATCGACTGGGTCGCCGCGCTGCTCGGCGGCCTGGAGTGGTCGGCCGCGGCCGATATCGCCGCAGACCTGCACGTCTGGCTGAACGCGGCCGTCGGGGAGCTGCGGCGGATGCTCATGACCCTCGCTCCCCAGATCCCGGTGATGGTCATGCAGTTCATCGTCTTCATGCTGGGGCTGTACATCGCCCTCGTCGCGGGGGATCGCGTTGCGGCGGAGTTCTTTTCGATGCTGCCGGAACGTTCGCGCCGGGGCGCCCGCATGCTCGCGGTGACGGTGAGCGACACCCTCCACTCCATCTATGTCCTGCACGTGGTCGTGGCGGCGGTCACCTTCGTCCTCGCGATTCCGTTCTACACCCTCCTCGGGTACGGCGACCCGCTCTTCTTTGCGACCGTCACCGCCATCTTCCAGCTGATCCCGGCGCTCGGATCCCTCGCCGTCATCGTCTTCCTGGGCGTCTACGCGCTCGCCGTCGGGGATATGCGCGGGCTCGCCCTGATCGGGCTCGTCGGCTATCCGCTCCTCTCCGCCTTCCCCGACTTCCTCCTCCGCCCCTACCTGATGGGGAAGCGCCAGGACGTCCACCCGGTGCTGGTGCTGATCGGGTTCATCGGCGGCATCGCCACGATGGGGATCATCGGGTTCGTGCTCGGCCCGCTGCTCATCGCGCTGCTGGTGAGCGGCTACCGGGTGCTGATCGAGGAGCTGCGGGCGGACAGCGGCGAGGAGGAGAAGGGCGTGCGTGCGGAGGATGGAGAGGTGGGAACGGGTGATGGAGCGGCAGCGGATCCATAAGGCCGCACGGTTTCTGGCTCTGCAGAGATCTCCTGTACCGGCCGATCCAGGCGGATTTCGCTCCAGGGTTCCCCATACCGCTCTCACGGCGCGCATACCGGGGTGCTGGGGTGAGCCTGGTGAGAACGGAGAGAACGTGCACAGGACGGTGAGTACGGGGATACAGCACTGCAGCACAGGGACTCCGGCATTTGATGGTGTTTACTGTACAGAGCGTAGGGAACTGACGGATGGAGGTATCTCCGGAATACTGGTCAGGCGTTGTTCATGCTGTACTGATCCCCATATCCTCGACTTTATTTATTGGCTGGAAAATATAAAAACGTTTTTAACACCCCGACCGCAGTGCAGCTTCCTGCCTGTGGTGCGTGCCGGCAGACGGGCACAACGGTTGTATACGAAGATGAACGCAACGGACGGAACCGCCGCGGCGCCTGTGGGACACGTTCCCGCAGCGGGCAGGGATCGAACGGTACACGGGGCGCCTGGCTTCTCCTCCTCGTCCTGCTCGTGGCTGCCGTGCTCATCCCGATACCGACGGCGTCTACTTCCCCGAGATCCGGGTCAGGGTTGCGGACGCGACGAGCGTGAAGTACCCCATCCCGGTCAATGTGAACTCGCAGTACTCGCTGATCAAAAAACCGGTGCTCCTGGTGGAGAAAACCGTCCCGGTGAGCGTGAATCCAGGGGAGCCGTTCGCCCTGGCCCTCTCGCTCCAGAACATCGGGCAGAGCAGGGCGAACGACATCGAGGTCGGCGTGAATGCGAGCGCCCCCCTCAATCGCCCTGAACGGTCCGGAGGACTATTCCATCACTGCCCTCGAGCCGGGAGAGAACACCCTCTGAACATGAGTTTCACCACCGACCGCGACATCCCGCTGGGCCTGCAGTCGATCCGGATCACGATCGATTACGTCGGCACCGACGATTCCCCCTTCCATCAGGTCGCGAGCGTCGGGATTCCGGTGATCGGGAGTGCGAGATGGGCATCGCGCCTCGGTCACCACCGAACCCGTCCGGATCGCGGAGGGCGATCCGGTCGACCTGACTATCAGGATCGAGAATACGGGAACGGTAGACGCCAACCCGGTTCGGGCGGCGATCGATCTCCCCCAGCAGGGGACAAAAAGAGGCGTTCATGGGGACCATCGAACCGAACAACGACGCCCCGGCGGTGTTTGCCCTGCAGACCGATGAAGCGGGGGACTACCCCGTACACACCGACCACCCGGTACGCCGATGAGCGGGGCTCGGAAATGCCGCAGTGAACCCCCGATGGGAACATTTCTGCAGAAAAAGCAGCGGTTTGCCCCGGTATGGGGGGGCTGCAGAGCAGATACTTTTATATCCGCTACATCACAGTGGTCCGACCGGTGAGGACCATGCAGGAAGTGAAGACCTTCAGGTGCAGAGACCTCGGTCTGCCATGCGATTACGAAGAGGAAGCAGAGAGTGAAGAGGCCCTCATGAAGCGGATCGAAGGACATGTACAGACCGTGCACCAGATGAACCCGGAGCTGCCCGAAGTTCAGGAGAAGATCAAGACGGCGATGAAGGGCGGGAGATCGCAATAGGGTGTCGATGGTGCGACGAAGGACGACGCGGTGAACGCCGCCGTAGAACGGATGAAGGCCTGCATCAGAGATGAAAGACCACTTCAGATGCAGGCGCAGGCCCGGAAGATGAGAGATCTCATCGAGGAGGAGCCGCTGTTCGGCGTCAGGTGGTAGCGGCAGCACGCCGCCGGCCGGCATCTGAAGCCTCTGTCCGGGCTGGCGGGGGTCCCTGCGAAAACCATTTTTACCGGGCGCCGTCTCCTCTCCACTTCATGAACACACTGCCCGACACCCCCGCCATCGATGTGGTCCTCCTGCCTCCAGGGCCGGTCATGGATGTGGCGATCCAGGCCAACAGGACGCTGATCGCACTGGACCGGGATGAACGGATCGTCCTCGACAGGAGGAACTGCATCCCCCACATCACGGTCGCCATGGCCGTCGTCAGGAGGGAGAACCTTCCAGAGGTCGCCGCCGCGGTGGGCCGGATCGTGCGGCACTGCACCCCCATGACGCTGACCATCGACCGCATCGCACACAGCAGGGTTTCATCGGGAGATACCGTTTCGGTCTTCCAGATCCGGCGGACCGACATCCTCCAGCTCCTTCATAAGGCCGTGATGAAGGCGATGAAGCCCTACAGGGCCCCGGAGGTCTCCCCGCGGATCTCCGCCGATGAGGATGCGCCGGCATCGTCCATGGACTGCGTCCTCCGGTTTCCAGAGAGATCGAGCTTCCGGAACTACGCGCCTCACATCACCGTCGGGTTCGGCAAGCTCCCGCCCATGCTCCCGGGGCTCAACCTTCCCCTGCGGTTCGAGAGCAGGAAGGCGGCGATCTGCCACCTGGGGAGCCACTGCACCTGCCGGAGTATCCTGTCTTCCTTCACACTGAGGGAGCACGAACCGTAAGACCCGGCGGGTGCGAACCTCCGATCACGTGCTTCGCCACGGCAGCGGTCGCCTCCCCGTCGGAGCATCCGGCACATCTCGCGCTTCATGCGAGGTCATCCCAAAACTCTCTGACGGGAGGGGGCACCTTCGAAGACCTTCGGTCTTCTCATGC
>DAQY01000091.1 GCA_002503105.1 Methanomicrobiaceae archaeon UBA206 | reverse complement strand
ACATCGGAGTTATTCAACACAGCAAGGAGAGGCATACGTTTAAGTACGCGAAGCGCGTACATCCCTCTTTGCCTCCGGGCATGCGGGGCGCGTCATCCGGGCGTCAAGCAGGGATGGGCGGCCCCCGCACTTCCACGGGCGCCGCACACGGCACCTACTACGATTCTGAGCCGTTAGAATATATAATACCCGCAGCAATCCGTCGGTTTTTTCCGAACGATACAAAAACGTTTCTATAGGACGACCACGCACAGATTGGCCGCTCCACCCGGCGGGGGTGTATTCCGGGCGAATCCGTTTTGTAAGGGACTATACGTGCAAAACCAGGCTTTCCGGGAGCCATGTCGCACGCCGCCGGCAGCACCACCGCCACGGGCTCGGATCGTCCTCACCATCCAGAACCGGATCGCAAGGTTTAAGGTTTGTTCGGTCAGAACCGAACGACGACAGCGGGTTTTATAGGATTTCCCCTCAGATGGAGGTTTTGTTCCGGGTACAGGAACGCCCGGACGCTCCCTGAGGGATACTTATGAGACGATGGATACTCATGCTGGCGGCACTCTTCCTGCTCGCGGCTCTGCCTGCTGCCGCCAGCGCCGCACCACCCGTGCACAACTACGACTGTTCGGACACGACGCCGACGGCCTACAACGCACGGGTGGACCAGGCTGCAATGGGCTACACCAGCTCGTCGTCCACGAACGCACACGCATCGACGGCCTACAGTCAGTTCAGGTCGGATGCTGTATTCTTCTTCAACGGCCACGGCCTCTACTACGACGACTCGCATAAAGGCGGCGGGATAAAATTCTCCTCCGAATCCTGGATACTTGCCGACACCGACGGACACTACCCGGGAAACTACCAGTATTACATATCTGATTACGGGACCGACATCAGGGACGTCCTGCTCGCAGTCTATCTCGCCTGCCATACGTCCCACTACAACCCTTACAACGGAGATCTTCTCCAGCAGACCATGAACAAAGGCGCAGATATCTGCCTGGGGTTCGACGGTGAGGTCGAGGTCGAAAACGGAAAGTGCTGGTCCGGGAGCTTCTGGGACCGGTTGCGGAACGGGGAGACCGTCGCAAGCGCCGCAAGCAACGCAAAAGACGACTGCTACTGGCAGTGGCCGATCGGCTACTGGGGAGTGGACACCTACGAGATCTCCGGCAGTTACAGCAGTTGTCTCACTCCCGCTCGCTACGGAGTCTATTAAGGAGGTGATGCAATCATGAAACGGATATACATTGTTGCAATGCTATACCTCGTCATCGCGGTCTCGGTCGCGTCAGTTGCCGGCGCCGGCGCTCCGATCGGGGTGGATACCGCGAAGGGAAAAGCGCAGGGTTTTCTCGATGCACCCGACGCAACCGTCCAGTACCAGAAGACCGAGCGCCTGAACCTGGGAGAGTACCATGTCTTCGGCACCGGGGAGGGACAGGTTTACGTCAATGCCCGTACCGGGGTGGTCGAACGCGCCACGTTCGACTCCGCGCGGAAGGATTCCCACAACATCCGGCTGGATCGGGCCGCAGCCGAAGCGGCGGCAAGGGCCTACGCAGAGAAGAAGTACCGCGGCTTTGCAGAGAAGAATATGCGGCTTACCAGGTCGAACCTGGTCGCTCACGGCGATGCAGGCAGCGAGTATTCATGCATCTGGAGAGAGGAGATCGAAGATGTCCTCACGCCGAACACGGTCGTCGTGAACGTCAACCCGGGCACCGGCGAGATCATGTCGTACCTCGGGATCCAGCGGGAGATCAAATCTCCGCTTGAGCCGAAACTCTCCCGGGACGAGGCGCTGAAGATCGCAGCCGGGCAGTTCCCGGGAATCCGGGTGACCGATGCAACGGCCGACCTCTCCGTCGAGTACACCCGACCGGACACACAGACGCTGACATGGGTGATCACGATGAGAGGCGAGCCTGCGGATCACGTCCTCCAGGGAGGGCTCGTCGTCATCGATGCGCAGACCGGAGAAGTGCTGATGGTGAGCCCATACCTCTAAATCACCTCTTTTTCTAACGTGATACAATGCACTCGAAGACGTGGGTATGGCTCGGTCTCTGCGCCGTTCTCGGCCTTGCCGCGGCCAACCTCGCCATACTCGCCGCCCTCCCCCCGGGACAGCAGCACGTGCAGGAACCGCTCAAGCGGGTGAACTGGATACTGCCGTTCGGGCCGGGGTTCGAGTACCGCGGCCCCTTCGAGAGCCCGGTGATCGTGTATGATAGAGAGAACAGGACCTGGCAGCTGCGGAACGCCACCGCCTGGAACCGGACGATCTTCCTCGGGGACCGCTACAGCCTCGACCCGGCCCACCCGGAGGATATCCGCTACACCCCCGATATCGCGATCGAAGGCGACAAGATCAGCCTCGACTTCTTCGTCCGGAACCTCGCGGGCGAAGACTGCGCCCGTGCCGATCTTGCCGTGGCGACGGAGATCGCGAGCCTGAACGCCACCACCGGGTCGCCGGAGGGGGATATCCTCTTCGGCGCCGCGACCACGCTGCCCGTCGACGACCTCGCCGCCGGCGAGTGGCGCGAAATACGGGTGACGGCGGACCTCCCGAGACCCGGCCCGGAAGAACTCCTCTACCTGACGATCGATCTCACCGCGCCAGACACCTTCACGACCCCGAACGGCACGCCGATCGACTTCGATTTCCGGAGGGTGACCGTCACCATACCGGGTTCCGGCACCTCCCGGAAAGAAGGGATCGATCCCGGCCCAACCCCGGATCCCGACCACAACAGGGCCCGCCTTCCCCGGGCGTCGGCGACGGTCGTCGTCGTGACGGGGACGGACGCACCGGAACCGGTCCCGCCGCCGACCCTTCGGGCGGAGTGACGGGATTAGCCGCATACTTTTTTTTTCCGCCGTACCAGGGTCCGGAACGCTTTTCCCTTCCGGAAAAAGATTACCTGATCGTTTCGGGCCAGACTATGGAAGAGACTACGCTCGACCGGGACGATATCGCCGCTCTCTCCTCCGACGTCCGGGTCGCCATCCTCAAATCGCTTGATTCCCGGCCCATGACGGTCAGCGAGCTCGCCGACCGGCTCGGTCTTGCCAGGTCGACCATTCATGAGCACCTTGCCGTTCTGGCCGACGCGGACCTGGTGACTCACGAAAGAGCCCGGAAGTGGCGGGACTACGCCCTGACAGAGAGGGGCAGGCGGATCCTTCACCCCGGGCAGGATCACCGGATCATCATCCTCCTCGGCACGTCCCTTATTGCCGTGACGGCCGGGGCGCTCTGCGTGGCCTCCTATCTCCGCGGTTTCACCGTCCAGGGGGGAAGCGTCGTCCGCGAGCCCCTCCTTCTCTACGCGGGCGAGGTGCTCCTCGGTGCGACGTTTGTGCTCTGGTACCTTGCGGTGCGATGCCGGCGGGGAATCTCCCCCATACCGGAGTAGTTTCTCTCCCGGTCGCACAGACGCTCTTCGGCACCGACTCTCTTCTACGTCGCCATCTTCAACCTCCTCGTTTTTTCGGTCGGGATCGCGGCCTCCGTCGTCGGGAACCCCTCTCCCTCGGCTCGGTGGAGAGCACGAGCCCCATCCATCGATACGATCGACCTCCTCAGCGGGGTAACCACATCGCTTGCGATGATCATCGTCGGGGCGATGCCCGCGACGTTCCCGGCCCGGGAG
>DAQY01000073.1:26364-29371 GCA_002503105.1 Methanomicrobiaceae archaeon UBA206 | reverse complement strand
GAGAGTTTCGGGATGACCTCCTGACGAAAGGTGGCCAGATGAATGAACCTTGTAGAACTCACACGATATACGCATGATGAAGAGCGTACAGAGACCTATTTGAGGGAGCGGGGCATCCTCAAGACCTTCGAGGAATGCCCCTATTGTCGGAGTAAGAGATTCAATCGTGTCAGGGGGTTCAAATACAAGTGCTACAACTGCAATCGTGAATGGGGAGTCAGGCGCGATAGCATTCTCGAAGGCATGAGAGTTCCATTCACCAGATTTCTCATGGCGATAAAAACTGTTCGAGATCGATACATCAGTGCGAGAAGCCTCAAAACAGTTGGGATTCGATACTCGCCGCTGATGCGAATGCATCCTCATTCTCCGGCGAGATCGAGATGGATGAATCGTATTTCGGAGGGAGACGGGAGGGAAAGCGTGGGCGTGGTGCAGCAGGAAAGGTTCCTGTATTCGGTATCCTGGAACGAGGAGGGAAGGTAACAGTTGAGGTCGTGACCGATGTGCAGGGTGAAAACCTCCTGGAATTGGCCATCAAGAAGGTGAAACGAGGGAGTCTTATCTACACCGATAAGTTTCGGAGTTACAACGGACTTGTCTCCTATGGATTCAAACATCGGAGAATCGACCATGGAAAGAGATTCGCTAATGGGAAGGTGTACATCAACGGAATAGAGGGATTCTGGTCATTCGCGAAGGAACGGTTGTTAAAATATCACGGTGTCGATGCAGAGAAATTCCCTCTCTACCTCAAAGAACTGGAGTTCCGGTATAACCACCGTGACCGAGACCTTTTTGATGACATTGTCTAACTATTAGTTAGATATAGTCAGGTGGCTCATATTGAGTAACCACCAATAATTGTTATAATAAAATTTTTATATGTTGCTCCATATAGGTGGTCGAACCCGCCTCCAGCGCGCACACACCCAGAGAAGTCAACCGGCGATCACCGATCGGCACCTTCGGGGCTCCAGGTGCCGCTCTTATACCGGCAGTTCGAGCGAGTATACGGCTGGAGCGGGCCAGCTGAGAATAGACTCTGTCAAGGGGGAATACAGGAATGGTTGAAGTGATGTACGGACCGATGCAGCTCCTCGTCATCGGATTTCCGAACCCGGACTTTCACGGCCAGATCCGCCGTGCACTCGGATCGGTCATGGAGAAGGGGATCATCAGGCTGATCGATTTGAGGTTCGTGTGGAAGGACGCGGACGGAAACATCGCCGCCATGGAGGCCACCCAGCTGAGCGAAGAAGAGAGGATGCGCTTCGGCGCCGCCGTCGGCGGGCTCATCGGGCTCGGCGCCGGCGGGGAGGAGGCAGCGCGGGCCGGCATGGAGGCTGGAGCCATGGCGGCCGCCGAGCGGAACTACGGCATGACTGAAGAGGACGTCAGGCGGGTAACGGATGCCATCCCGAACAACAGCGCCGCCGCCCTCATCCTCATCGAGCACCTCTGGGCAAAAAACCTCAAGCAGGCGCTCCGCGATGCCGGCGGGTTCCTCATCGCCCAGGGTATGATCACCCCGGAAGCCCTCGTTGCGGTCGGGACGGCTGTGAGAGAAGCAGCCGAAGCTGCAGAGAAGGAGGAAGAGAAGAAGCCGATGGAGGCACCGGCACGCTGAAAGGTGCCGGGGTTATCCGCTCTTATTTTATTCTCCAGACCTCGTCCAGAGAGTTCTCTACTCGATTCACGGGATGTCACTCATGTTCGGCAGCACTCCGGTAAGTGTCCACAGGGACCGCGATGCGGGCGGACCAGACGGCGCGCTGAACGGAGGGATACATGATGAGAATTACAATACCTTCAGGCGTACCCGGACGGGATCTGAAAGATCTTGCGAGAAAGGCCTTTATCTACGGTTTCCCGCTCGTGGAGAGCATGGGCAAGATGTATGAGATGGGCACGTCCCCGGGCGTGCCGATGGGTGCACCGGTCAACACCTTCGGCCATGCCCGTCAGCTCGTCGACGCGGAGACCGGCCGACGCCCGGGGATAGTGTCGCCCGACAACGATACGCTCTGCTCGATTTCGCAGGTGGATGTCAGGAATGAGCCGCTCGTCTTCCACGTGCCCGCCACGCACGACCGCTACTACGTCATGCGGTTTGTGGATGCCTGGTCGAACAACTTCGCCCACGTCGGCACACGAGCAACCGGCACCGGTGAATGCGAGTTCCTGCCCGTCGCACCTGGCTGGAAGGGGGAGGTTCCCGCCGGAATGCCCGTGATCCATGCTCCGACGCGAGTCTTCACCATCGTCGGCCGTTTCGCCGTAGCGGGCGAAGAGGATGTGCCGAACGTCGCGGCGCTGCAGGAAGAGGTGTGGATGACGCCGCTCTCGCAGTACCCGGGAAAACCTGATACGTCCGGCCGCACCGTCAGGGATTGGCCGCTGCCAGCCCCCGCCGGGCCGTTCCGCCCGATCCTCCGCATGTACATGCCGAGGCCTGAGGCATTCGACGAGAACCTGTGGCACCTGCCGCCGATCCAGAGCGTGGGCTAGGCGGGTCTGTCACCCCGTGGAGGTGTGAGAAAAGTATGGTTGAAACGGTCTCATTTCTTGATTTTCTCGAGACGATCGGCGTTCTTGCCGCACTGATCTTTGTTCTATCCAGCATGTTCGGCATGAGGTTCTCCCTGACCGTGCGCGAGGTCATCGAACCGCTGAAGAACATACGGCTGGTAATCCACTCCCTGGTGGCGAACTTTTATCCCGGTACCGCTGCTCGCGCTGTTCCTGCCTCCGGTGGCAATCGCGATATACGTCTCCGTGGCGATCTTATTTATTCCCTACCCCCCCTCCTGTTTGGACGAACCCTCAGGCGTTCTTTGGAAAAAAAAACAGGTGCAGTGAAAAACCCGCAGGACGACACCGACAACCCGGGAAACCCCGACGGACACCAGGGCCATCACGATTGAGAATACCGTATTCTCGAGGTCGTCCCAAAACGCCTCTGCCGGGAGGGGGGCACCTTCGAAGACCTTCGGTCTTCTCATGC
>DAQY01000073.1:0-26088 GCA_002503105.1 Methanomicrobiaceae archaeon UBA206 | reverse complement strand
CGGGAGGGGGGCACCTGTCGAAGACCTTCGGTCTTCTCATGCTCCGGTCCTGCGGACCGTCGCACTTCGCACCCGCCGGGATGCACCTCCCCGTCCCTCCCCCCGCGTAGCGATGTGCGACATTCGGGTAGTTCGGGACCCACCCGTAGCCGGGCAGGTAGTACTCGGCCCAGAAGTGCGCGCCGGGAGTCCCGGCAAGAAGCATCTGGTAGCCCCCCGGTGGTCAACGGGGCCTGCGGCGATGTACTCCGGATACGGAGGGTTCCGGTGGCCGGGAGCATCCCGTGCAGGATTTCAGGTCTCTCGACTCCCGCATAGCGCACCGGGCGGTGAGATCGAAGTCCAGTTTTGTATCGCTCTGTTTCCGTATCTCGTCGAAGTGCGCAAAGAGATAATCCGAGGCGACGTCGGGGAAGTACAGCGTCTCGTTATCGGAGATGATCGTCCGGGCACGGTTATCCAGCCAGTCGCTGATATCCTCGTCCGTAATGCCCGGGACCTTCTCCCGCACGGCCGCTTCCGCCGCAGGCGCGTCGAGCGAATACTCCATGACCGTTCTGTTCGCCCGGAAGATCGCGTTCCTGGCCGATAGCGCCGTATCCGCATCGCCGGCAGCGGTGGCGAGGGCGCAGGCCTCCCTGAAGGACTCCTCGGCAGTCCGGTACTTCGCGGCTGCATATTCGGCCAGCCCCCGGGGCGTACGCCTCTTCGTCCGATGCGGCGGTGCAGCCAGCCGGGAAAAAAACAGGAGAAGGGCGGATGCGGCCAGGGCGACGGCAGCTGCACGGTACTTCGTAGAGAGAAGAACATGCGGGCCTTTAGAAACCTTCTCATCCGGAAAGGGATTTCCTCGTGAGGGGTTGGCGGTTTCCCGTTCCCTGCCGGAGGCCATCCCGAGACTCTCCGGCGGCAGGGGGCCTGGTCTCCGTTCCGACCCCGTTCACGGCCCTGATGGCAGAGGCATCGCGTGCAGCTGCTCCCGCCCGGGTGCCCTCCCCCGGTCTGAACCGCATCGCTGAGCCGTGCCCACAGGGCGATCGCGTCTCCGACCGGGATCCGGGCGCCGTTCGGTACCTCCGCAGGAGATAGAGCAACCGGGTGAGGGGCTGCTCCATAGAACGAAACACCGCTCACGGCGAGGGGGGATCACGATGCTGGAAACCCCGGACCGCCGCGAAGGCGTTCCTGAAGAATGTCAGGATGAGGTCGCCCCGACATTCCCGGGAGGGAGGGAGGGAGGGATGAATCAGATGATGATCGCAGCGGTCTTTTTATCCTTCTCCTCGTCGAAATCGGTGATGGCCACCTCCGTCGAGAGGATCAGGCTTGCGATGGACCCGGCGTTCTGGAGCCCGATCCTCACCACTTTCGCAGGATCGACGACTCCACTCTCCATCAGGTTCTCGTAACGGTCGGTCTTTGCATTATACCCGAACGCAGGGTCGTTGCTCCTTTTTATGGCGGCGATGACCTCCGCGCCCTCGATACCCGCATTCCTTGCGATCTGGCGGATGGGCTCTTCCAGTGCCCGCCGCACGATGGATACCCCGATCTTCCGGTCATCGTCGAATTCCAACCTGTCGAGAGCCTCGATTGCCCGGAACAGGGTCACTCCCCCGCCGGCGACAACGCCTTCCTCCACCGCCGCCTTCGTGGCGTTCAGCGCATCGTCGACCCGCATCTTCTTCTCCTTCAGTTCGGTCTCGGTCGCCGCTCCGACCCTGATGACCGCAACACCCCCTCCGAGATTTCCGAGCCGCCTTCTCAGTTCCTCTTTTTTTAACTCCGCGTCTGTGATATTGATCTGCGACTCTATCAGGCGCATCCGTTCATCCAGTGCTTTGCGTTCACCTTTTCCTCCCACGATCAGCGTTTTCTCCCCGTCGACTTTGATGGTGTGGGCCGAACCCAGAACCTGCCTGGAGACGTTCTCCAGTTTCATTCCCCGGTCTTCCGAGATCACCGTCGCGCCCGTGAGGACCGCGATGTCTTCAAGAATATCCTTGCGTTCGTCCCCGAATCCGGGGGCTCTGACCGCACAGACTTTGAGAGAGCCCCGTATGATATTCAGGATGAGGGCCGCCTGCGCCTCGCCTTCAATATCCTCCGCGATGATCAGGAGCGGTTTTCCCTCCTGGGCCACCATCTCGAGGATGGGGACCATCTGTCTGAGCGAGGAGATTCTCCGGTCCGTGATCAGGATGTACGGGTCTTCATACTCCCAGGTCATCCTCTCATGGTCCGTCACCATGTACGGGGAGATATACCCACGGTCGAACTGCATCCCCTTGACCACCTCAAGGCTCGTATCCAGACTCTTTGCGTCCTCGACCGTGATCAGGCCTCCGTATCCGATCTTTTCCATCGCATCGCAGATGAGCCGTCCGATCTCCTCATCATTGTTGGCCGAGATGGTGGCGACCTGCAGGATTCTGTCCCGGTCGTTGACCGGGACGCTCGTCGACTCGATATGCGCCACGGCCGCCGCGATCGCGGCATCGATCCCCTGTCTGACCTCGATCGGATTTGCACCGGAGGTTATGTTCTTCAGGCCCTCGGTGAGGATGGCCTGGGCGATGATCGTCGCCGTCGTCGTGCCGTCGCCGGTCTTGTCCTGGGTCTTCTGGGCGACCTCCTTTACGAGCTTCGCCCCGATGTTCTCGAACTTGTCGTGGAGAGAGATCTCCTTTGCGATTGTCACCCCGTCGTTCGTCACAATGGGGTTCAACGCCTTGTCGATCACGACGTACCGGCCCTTGGGACCGAGCGTGATCCTGAGGGTGTCGGCAACCTTGTTCACACCGGCAAGGAGCGATTTGCGCGCCACTTCATCAAACATCAGTTGTTTGGACGACGCCATGGTGCTCACCTACTCGATCTTCGCTAAAATGTCTTTGAATGGGACGAACACATACGCCTCCGAGTCGATCTCGAACTTATCCGCACTGTACCCCCCGTACAGAACCCGGTCTCCCGGTTTCAGAGGGAGGGAAGAGCCGTCGTCGCGAGTCCCGACTGCAACCACGATCCCCTCCTTTCTGTTCTCCTGTGCGGATTCAGGAATGTAAATGCCGCTTTTTGTCCTCTCATCCTTTCTGAGAGGTTTCATCAGAACCCGTTCTCCGATTGGAATAATTCCCATGAATGTATTCCCTCCAGAGTTTTTTGCACCCACATCATTGGCGATTGGAATATTTAAACGTTATCAAAAATATCGAGACGATTTCAACATTATAGGGAACGTTTATATTATATTGTGACCATACGCATCAACCGATGGGGTCACCTGCAAAGCAGATGATATTCAGACAGGTCGAGAGGCCGGGAGACAGAGGGGGGCGTGAAGACCTCCAGTGGTTCTTCAGCAGTCTTGGTATCGGAGAGGGGAGAGACGTCGACCAGATCGCGAAAAGGATACTTATTACGCTCCTCGAGCACCAGCCCCACGAGAGAGGCATACCTGTGGAGAGGATCGCACGCGATCTCGACATCTCCAGATCCCGCGTCAACCACCATATCAGAAACCTCGTCGACGCCGGTATCGTGTACCGCCGCAAGAGGCTGATCCACATCCGGGGCAACAGTCTCCATTCGATGGTGCGGGAGATCCGGAAAGACGTCCTTCGGGTACTGGACGATCTCGAGGAGGCAGCCGCAGAGATCGACCGGTCGTTTGGAGTCATCCAGGAGTAATTCCCGTCCGCTCGCTGCCGGGCCGCCGGAGGGCGTCCTGCAGCTGTAAGGCCGCCAGAGCCCCGGCGCCCTCTCGCCCCGGCAGTCGCACGCCGGCCGGACCATGCCTTTTTTCCTGTTCGGAGTGTGAAGAGGCCCCAATGCTTGACCGGATGAAGGAGAGTTCCGGGCGTGTGGTCGGCTTTCGATTCGACGGAAAACTGAGCGAAAGCGACTATAACGCCGTCCTGCTCCCGGATACTCCTGAAGATCGAGACCTTCCACGGCTGGCTGCCCGGGGCGTTCTGGGAGGACCTGAAGACCTGGCCGGGGATGGCCTCCGTGGATCGGATCGCCGTCGTCGGAGGAGAGCAGCGGCGGGAATGGATGAACCGGCTTCCTGGACTGTTCGTCGGGTTCTCCGGTATCGACGCCCGGTACTTCCTGGAAGGGCGCATGCGGGATGCCTGGGGCTGGCTGCGGGAGAGATGAGGAGGTACGGATCCGCACGGAGACCGCCGCCGAGCAGGCCCCGCCGGCCGGCAGCCTCCCCGCGCGGCGTCTATGTAAAACCATTTATACCGCCCGATCAGACGCAGAGACATGAAGTGCCCTGTCTGCGGCCATGACTGCGTGAAGGACGCTCACGAGATCATCGATACCCTCCACGACGTCTTTACGCCCTGCCCCGGCTGTTCGGGGCGCACGCTCAACAAACGGGCACCCCTGCCCGATTCGCACTACGCTTCTCCCTGTTCATGCGGGAAACGCTTCATCGACGAAGTCTTTGCCCATATGTACGTGATCATGGTGGAGGAAGGCGATCTGACCGGGGACGACCCGCTGAAGAGCGTGGGCTCCCCCCTCATCCACCCCGGCTTTGCCATGCAGCACCCCCCCTATCTCCCGCCCGACTCGCTGGTGCTGCTCTCCTCCACCGTCACGCAGCCGGCCGCGGACCGCCTGGTCCGGGAGGTGCCCGAGATCCGCGGGGTGGTGAAATGCGGCGACTTCGTGCCCGGCCCCGAGGACGTCGACCCGGACGGGATGCCGGAAGTGCATACGCTCCTTGCGGGCTGCGACGTACGGGCCAACGTCTTCTTCACCCAGGCCGAACCGCTGGTCGTCTACAAGCAGCAGTCAGTGATGCACATCGAGTTTCCCCGGGGATACGACCCCAAGATCGTCTCCGTCGGGGTGAACATCCGGAAGTATCGCCCCCGCACGTTCGTGGACGCCCTCTCCGGCCCGGGAACCCTGGGACTGCTGGCCGCCCTCCTGGACGTCCCCCACGTCGTGCTCAACGATATCTGGTACGCGGCCGCCTTCTGGTCCGCCCATAACCTGCGGGTGAACCGCGAGCACCTCCAGGTGGACGAGGTGACCATCCTGCGGGAGTACGACGAGATGAAGAGACGTCCGCTCGTGACGGAACCGCTCAAGATCGCCGAAACGGAAGGCAAACAGTCGGTGGAGGTGTACCAGGGAGATTTCAGGCACCTGCATACGGTGCTGCCGCCGGACGTGGACCTCACCGTCATCGATCTCTTCGAGAAGCGGCATCGCGGGCTGGTCGACGAGATCGTCCGGGAGTGGCGGGAGAAGGTGGGCGGAGATATTTTTATCCCGTAAGACGCATTGTATACGGGGACTAGCCCGGGTGGCTCGGCGTCACCTGTCACCTGAAACCGTCGTCATGCGGGGGGCGAAGTCCGAGGAAGGCCGCGGCGATCTGCTGGAGCCGTCGCGTCTCGACGGAGAAACCTCGTCCCATGAGGTCGGCGGACAGGGATCAAAGCCCCGGAGGGGGCGGCGACCTGTTGCCGCGGGTACCGGTTCAGGCCCGGAAGGGAGCAGACTCACCGTGGACGTTCGGCGCCCATGGGGTTGCGGGGCGGAGGAGGGGTGCTGCGGTGAATGCAGGCACGCACGGTCGACCGAGGACGTGTCCCCAACGACGATTTCTATGGCGAAGGTCACGATCATTGGAGCGACAGGCAATGTCGGCTCATTTGCGGCCCACACCATATCTGAGATTCCGCACGTCCATGAGGTGCTGCTGATCGGCAGGCCGGGGCGCGAGGAGTTTCTGGAGGGCTGCTGCCGGGATCTCGCAGACTCGTTTGCAGCACGGGGCACCCATGTCCGGCCCATGTACAGCACCAGGATCGCCGACGTGGAAGGGTCGGATATCATCGTCTGCACGGCAGGGGTGCCGCGCCGTCCCGAGCAGGACAGGAACGACCTCGCCGTCGAGAACGCAAAGATCATCGCGGAAACCGCAGAGATCGCTGGGCAAAGAGCACCGGATTCTCATCTCTTCATCGTCACCAATCCCGTCGACATCATGACGGCGGTCGCTCTCCGGTACTCCGGGATGGAGCCCCGGCAGGTCTTCGGCCTGGGCACGCACCTGGACTCGATGCGCCTGAAATCGCTCATCGCGGACTACTTCAAGGTCCACGTCTCCGAGGTGCACACCCGCATCATCGGCGAGCACGGCGAGAGCATGGTGCCGCTCTGGTCGGCGACGACGATCGGCGGCATTCGGATCTGCAACCTGCCCACCTTCTCCGGGCTGCCCGCACGGGAGATGATGGATACGGTGCGATCGGGCGGTCGGTCCATCATCAAGAACAAAGGGGCGACGATCTACGGTCCGGGAGAGGCGATCGCCACGCTTGTGCGGACGGTCCTGGGCGACGAGAACCGCATCCTCACGGTCTCGAGCTACATCAAGAGCGAGATCCACGGCATCGGCGAGGTCTGCATCGGCGTTCCTGCACGCATCAACCGCAAAGGGGTCTTTCCGATTCCGATCAGGCTGGAGGAATCGGAGGTTGCCGGTTTCCAGGCGTCGGTCGAGAAGATCAGGGCCATCACGGCAGACGTGCTGGAACAACTTGAACGAACGCACACGGCCGGCGATCACAAAGAGAGAAGAGTATAGAGGGCGCACTCACAGCAGCGTGGATTCGACGATCTCCGCGCTTCCGACACCTTCGACGTCCCGGAGCGCTCTTTCAACCTCGTCCGGAGCGCCCCCCCTGTCCGGAACGACCACGGCCGCCTTCAGCGCAACCAGGCCGAAGCCGATCGGCTCTTCCCTGATATCCTGAACGGGCACCTTCGCTCTGATCGCCGCCTTCAGCGCCTCGCGATCAACATCGGGCGACTCGGGCATCACCTTCACGATAACGGCGACATCTCCCATATCACGGCCCCCTGAATCCGCACTTCGGACATACGTACGGAATGCTCTGCTCTCTGCAGCGGTAGCACCTCCGGATTTCAAACGCACAATCCGGACACCTGAACCATGTGGCACCGGCCTCCGCCAGCGTGCCGTTGCAGGAGGTACATCGATCTGTTGCTGTCATCCTCACTTCCTCGGATACCCTATCATATCCCCCCCGAACCAGTTAAAATCTCGTATCAATGACGGTTCCCGTCACCGGCAGGCCGCGGAGCGCCCGTGCGATCCGTTCGCCGATTCTGCCGTTGATAACCGTCGTCCTGACGCCGTGCTCGAGCACAAACGGGATCAGGGCGGGATCGACTGCGCCGGTGGGGACGGGGCGGTCGACCCGTGCCAGCAGCGTCCGGTGCCGGCGGATCCCGTCGACGGACTTCAGCAGGATCAGGTCCACCTGCAGTTCGCTCGCCACCCATGCGGCGATGGTGTCCGAGGTGATGTCCCAGGAGTGCGGGAGCGGATCGGCGCGGCGCACGGGGCAGTAGGGGAGGAGGAGGGTCGTCTCCCGCGGCCGGGCAATCTCGGCGGTTGCGGGGACGCCGTGCGATGCGATGTACCACCCGAACTGCTCCATGGCGGCGAGCGCCATCCAGTGGGCGGCCGTGTCCGGGAGATCGCGCCTTCGGACGAGATCGGCAAACCTCCCGCCGCCCGGCACGATCAGGGCCGGCCGCCCGCTCTCCCTGACGGCCTTGACGACGGCGGCAGTCCGATCGAAGAGGCTCCCGCCGAGCTTCACGACGACGGGCACGGTCGGTACGGACATGTCTGATTATAAAACGGATGGCCACATAATCTCTTTCGTATGCCCCGGATCATCGCGGTACTGCTCCTCGTGCTCCTCATCGGCCCGGCGGGCGCCGTCCAGATCGTCGAGTTCTGCCCGGACCCGTACCGACCGGGCGATCCGGACGAGTACCTCGTGCTCGAAGGCAGCGGCACGCTGAACGGCCTCGTGGTCACCGACGGGGAAGGGGGGTTCCGGTTTCCGGCGGGGACGGGGATCGACGGGAGGGTGGTCGTGGCCAGGAACTCCCGCGCTTTTGCGCAGACCCACGGAGTGCTGCCCGACTTCGAGCTCTACGACCACTCGCCCGCCGTGCCGGACGTGATCCGCAGCGGCGATCTGGCGATGGCGAACGCAGGGGACGAACTGATCCTCTACCGGGGGACGACCGTCCTTCAGCAGGTGGCCTGGCCCGCCGACGTGCGCCCCCGCGAGGGACAGATCCACTACCTCGAGGACGGCGTCTGGGACCCGCGGCCGCTCCTGATCGGCCAGTCCCGCATGCAGCCCGCCACCTTCGACGGTGTGGCGGTCACCGCCTTCGTCGCGCCCGACTGCTCGTTCGAGGTCTTCTCGTCCGCCGTCGCCTCGGCGGAGCGCGAGATCCTGGTCAACGTCTACGAGTTCACCGACGTCTCCATGGCACACGAACTCGTCCAGGCGCGCGAACGCGGCGTCGCCGTCACGGTCCTCCTGGAGGGCGGGCCGGTCGGGGGCGTCTCCTCCGAAGAGAAGCACGTCGCCGGCTTCCTGAACGCGAGCGGCATCGTCGTCCTGCAGATGACCACCACCGATGCGGCGCATGCGAAGTACCGCTACGACCACGCGAAGTACATGGTGATCGACGGCGAGCGGGTGCTGATCGGCAGCGAGAACTACAAGCCCAACGGGTTCCCGCCAGCAGGTGCGCAGGGTAACCGGGGCTGGGGCGCGTACCTCGACGACCCCGAACTCGCCGCCTACTTCACAGACGTCTTCCGGTGGGACGCCGGGGGCGGCGACATTGTCCCCCTAGCAGGCGAGCTCCGGGACCGCAACCCTCCGGAAGAAGACCCGCCCTACACGGTCGAGTTCTCGCCGTTCCGGGCCGAAGGAGCCAGGGTGACCCCGGTCCTCGCACCCGACACCAGCCACCTCGTCACCCGCCTGCTCGCGGGAGCGTCCGAGAGCATCCTGATCGAGCAGGCCTACATCAGGAACGAAACGGCGTTCGAACTCAACCCGTTCCTCGCGGCGGCGATCGACGCATCCCGGCGGGGCGTGGAGGTGAAGGTGCTCCTGGACGCCGCCTGGTTCAACACGGAGGGCGACGCCGACAACGACGAGATGGTCGAGGTCATCAACCGGCTCGCGCGCGGGGAGGGGCTGCCCCTGGAGGCGCGCCTGGCCGACCTTGCGGCAAACGATCTCGAAAAGATCCACAACAAGGGCGTCGTCGTGGATACAAGGGCGGTTCTCATCAGCAGCATCAACTGGAACGCCAACTCGCCCAACTTCAACCGGGAGGCGGGCGTGATCATCGAGCACCCGGATGTCGCCGCATACTACGCCGCCGTCTTCATGGACGACTGGGAGGCGGCGCCTGCGGAAGGCGCCCGGGCGCAGGGTGCGGAAGAGACGGATTACGTGAAGATCGCCGCCGCCGTCTGTATCATGGCAGCGCTCGCGGTCCTCTACCGGATCCGGCACCGGCGGTGAGCACCGGAACTACCTTCTTCCGGAGAGGTCCGCCGACCGGCAGACGTCGCAGATGGTGATCACGCCTTCTCCGCTGTCCACCGCGGCGACCCACCTGTCGATGATCTCGTCGAGTTCGCCGGAGAAGTCCGCCTGCGAGTATCCGCGCTTCCTGCTCATGTACTGGGAGATCGCCGCACGGGAGATGCCCAGGCGCTTCGAGACCTCGCTCTGGCTGATGCCGCGCTCGTTGACGAGGCGGTAGACCATCTCGGCCCGCATCCGGGGCAGCAGCCTCCGCACGAGCATGTCGCAGCGCATGATGTTGCAGAGTGGCTCGGTCATGCCGTCTTCACCATCCACGAGTCCGTGTACTCGTACAGGATCTGCCGCGCATCGCGGAAGTTGAACTTTTCGACTATCATTCCGTTGTCCTTCAGTTTCTTCAGCGCATAGCGAACGGTCCGGGGGGCCAGATTGCTGAGCTTCACGAGCTCCTTGTGGGTCATGGGCCCCCCGTCTTCAAGCAGGGCGAGTATCTTCTGTGAAGAAGGCGGAAGGTTCACGTCACCCATGCACATGTGTTAACACTGTTAACATATCAAACTGCCGGTAATTTATTCTCCTCCGGCCCATACAGTATATATGCTTGAGCCTCAGGAGCGGACGGCGCTCCTCCTGCTGATCGGTGTCGTCGCCGCGGTGCTGACCGCCCACCTGGTTCTCGAGGCGTACGTCCGCCCGCTCGCGGCATCCCCCTTCTCGACCTCGTCCACGGACGGCGAACTGGTCTCTCTGGAGGGACGGATCGAGGCGCTGAGCGCCACCGCCAGCGGCGGGCACCTGCTGCTGACGGTCGCCGGAGTACCCGTGTTCGTGCCGGCTCCCGTTGCCGCCTCCCTCGATCTCCACGAAAACGACAGCGTGGCGCTCTACGGGGTGGTGCAGACGTACCGCGGGAAGAAGGAGATCGTGGTGGAGTCGCCCGGTGATATCCGTATCCTGACGTGAACCTCACGTCTGCTTCGAGTGGAAGATGTCGGCCTCGCTGCCATCCGCGAACCAGGGTCTTCCGGACGGCGGCTTCTTCCGAGGCTTTCTGGGCTCCGGCGTCTCGACCGGCTTCTCCGGCCCGACCTTCTCCCCGGCGGGCGCCGTTCTCCGCTTCTCTCTCCGCCCCTCAACACCCGCCCCTTCCAGAAGATCGCCCTCTATGATCTTCTCATACGGCATACAGGAGAATCAGCGGGTGGTGTATATGAATACTCCTGATGCCGGGGCCATCCGGCGGCGGCCCGGAAGATCCGATCGTCTGCGGTGCATCTGCGGGCGTCAGACCAGCTCCTCGTCCTCCTGCCGCCACATGGGGTCCACGATGCAGAGGAAGGCGAGGTCCGAGGCGCCGGTGTTCGTGATCTGCTGCACCGCCCGGGGCGGGATGTAGACGGCCTGGCCGGGGCGGACCTCCGCGGTCCCGCCGTCGATATGCATCAGCCCCTCGCCGGCGAGGATATAGTAGACCTCGGCCGCCTCCCTGAGCCGGTGCGGACGGGTGGACTCACCCGCCGGCACCACGGCATGGGCGATGCTGCAACGGAGCGCCCCCGCGTCCGCCGTCCTCGCCGGGTGCAGCAGTTCGCAGAGGAGGGACCCGTCCATCACCCGGCTGTGCTCGCAGTCGTCGATGCCACGAATCAGCATGGTACATTCCTTCTGCCGGGCTCTCCATGAATCTTCCCGCGCATATGCGCCGGCAGCCGGCCGTTCTGCCGTGTCTTCGCGCCGTCCGCTCCTCGGGCGTCCGCTCGCCTGCCCTCACGTCTCCGGAGACGTACAGGCGCAGCAGCAGGCGCCGTGGTCGTAGAGATCGGGATCGCGGTAGTCGCAGGGACAGGAGATGTAGCCGTAGCGCCGCAGGTTGACGAGCAGTCCCCTTACCAGGCCGCGGGTGAATGCCCGGTCCGGGTTGAGGTAATAGCCGCCGGTCGCCGCCGCAGGAAAGAGCGTCTCCAGCTGCGCCGCAAAGGTGCCGTTCGGCGGGGTGCCGATGATCGTCGCGATGCCGCCGATGCTCGCGGCGTACGGGATCGAGATGACCAGGCACTTCGCCAGCGACCGCTGCCCGCCCGTGAGATTGTCCATCCGGCCGGTCTCCGGGATGATCGTGATGATGATCGCGACCGCGATCGGGATCATCATCATGGTGGTGGCGGTATTCGAGAATCCACATGGAGGAGGAACGCCGTGGCGGCCATGAACCCCAGGATCAGCCGTTTCGGGCTCGTCCCCACTACCTGGATGATGTGCAGCGCGATCCGGCGGTGCAGCCCCCACCGCTGCATGGCCATGGGGATGATGAAGCCGCCCAGGAAGAGGAGGATCGCCCGATCCGCGTAGGATGCCGCCGCTTCGGCAGGGGGAGAGAACCCCGAGGATCGGGAAGAGCGCGAGCGGCAGCAGCGCGGTCGCTTCGAGCGGGATCGCTTCGGTGACCCAGAGCAGCACCATCAGCACCGTGACCGCCGCCACGTACGTACCTTGCCTCCGCCGGAAGGACGGCAGGATCGATGGGCGCCAGCAGGAGGGTGAAAAAGACGAACGAGTATTGCCGCAAAAATGATGGCAATCTTCTTCATCAGAAGACACGAGCGGGCAGATTATTTTAAGCATATTGAAATAAAACGGGGCTCGATCCGGGAAAGGAGCGAATCGAGGGTCCGGTTATGCGCCGCGGATCGGGCGTCGGGGCGCCGCCGTTCAGGGACGCCCGCCGCTTCGATGATTTCGGGTAATTTCGAAGTTAAAGCAATATATTTACCTGCCGGCGGCGCATATCTCCGCGTGATACGCATGAGAGGAACATACCTGACGTACCTGATCGCCGCTGCCCTCATGGTCGCGGGTGCCGCGATCGCCGGCGGCTGCCTGGCCGTGGTGGACGGGCTGGGACGGCAGGACCGTGTCTTTGGGAGCGGAACGATCACCTACGTCGATCTCGAGGGCGGGTTCTACGGCATCGTCGCCGACGACGGAAGCCGGTACCTCCCCCTGAACCTTCCAGAGGAGTATCGCCTCGACGGCCTGCGGATCACCTTCGTGGGCGAGCTGAAGGGCGATACCGCCACCATCCAGCAGTGGGGAACACCGGTGGAGATCATCGCCGTTTCGTGAGCATGCGGCGGGTGCGGAGGAGGCAGCACGGCCGGAGAGGGCGGCTCCGCAAGCCGGACAACCGTCGTCGGGCTGCCCGACCCGGCAGCCGTCTACTGCGAGGAGCAGGGCTAATACCGGCAGAACCACTGATCTCCGCACCGCACCTTTCTGTAAAACATTCGGCGGTGGAAGGTCAGCGGCCGCCGACCCCGCCTCCACCGAATCCCCCGCCTCCACCGAATCCCCCTCCGCCGCCGAATCCCCCGCCCCGGCCCGGCGGTGCGTAGAGCACGATGGGGGCGAAGACGATCGGTATGCGGGAGTAGAGGGGGACGCCCACCTCCGGGATGTTCACGTTCAGCTCCTTCATCGCCCGCTCCACCTGCTCGCCGACGCCCAGCGCGGTGCCGAAGACCAGCCACTCGCCCCACATGGCGATATCCCCGGGCGAGTACTGCCGGATCAGGGCGAGATCCGAGAGGAACGCGGTGAAGGCGTCCCACTCCAGCTTCTCCTTATAGTGGTCGCCCCTCCAGTACCCGAAGAGCGTGGAGGGGAAGAGCGCGGCGATCCCGACCTGGACGGCGGCGACGAAGAAGAGCACCGCGGCGGGGATCAGCAGGTACGACGCTCCCGGCACAGCGATGAGCGTGAGGATGGCGAGACCGCACGGAATCGCACCCAGGAAGAGAAGCGGAAGCACCTTCTCCCGGCCGTCCACGACGTACCGCCGCGCGAGCGTCGTGTCCACGCTCCCGGTCAGCGCAGAGAGCGTCTTCTGGTATCGCATGATCCGGTGCTGCGACCCGGGGCTCCGCCTGGCCGCCTCTGCGAGGTTCTGGAGTTCGCCGGTGTCCACGACGCCGTCGTCCGCGATATGGGAGAGAAAGGTGAGCACGCGCTGCTCGTAGGGATCGTCCGAACGCTCCTCCAGGAGCCGGATCGAAACGCTGCCGCCGGGCTTCTCGCCCACCCGGATCTTTCCCTGCCGGTGGAGGTCGAGCAGCGTGGCGTAGAATCCGTTCTCATCGAACTCGACGGCGTCGCCCGCAAAGAGGAGGTTTACCTGCCAGGGCTTCAGCGACGGGTTCGGGACGAAACTCAGGTACTCCGGCACCACAAACGCCTTCTCGCGGCCGTACCGGAGGTAGACGAGGAGGAGGACGAAGGGTGTCGCCAGCACCAGCGCCAGTGCGGCGGCGTGCAGGGCGGACGCCGCCCCGTAGAGGAACGCCGACCATCCGAAGGCGTCCTCGGTCTTCTGCCTGACGTTCTCCACGAAGACCGGGAACCCGTCGATCTCCTGCATGAGTGCGCGATCCGCGATCATCTCCATGTTCAGCGCGGCGTCCTGCGGGGCGCCACCCGAGATCACGACGGCGCCGTCGGTCCGCTCGACCCGCAGCGTGGGCGGGTGGGGGTAGACCTCCTCGACGTGAGCGGCGCCCGGGATGGTAAACCGCAGGTTCCGGTAGGGCACGTGCTCGTCCACCAGCCTCAGGTTCAGGTGCGCGCGGTCGTCGTCGTACTCGACGGGTGGGTGGACGACGAACCGAAACTCCGCCTCGTACGCCCCGGCCGGGAAGTAGTCCGCGTTGTAGATGCCGACCTCGTTTGCGAGGGCGAGGTCCCGGATCACGGACGCGTTAGACGGATCGGCGTTGCCCGCCGTCCGCACCTCGCCGCGATGGTCCTTGACGTAGCCGACGGTTCCGTCCGGGACGGACATACCGACGAACTCTATATGCGGCCGATCGAGCGAGCCGAACGTGAGCGGGGCGTTCCAGTAGCGGAAGAGCATCCGGTACTCTCCGAACGCCTTCACGTCATAGACATAGCGCTCGATCAGCGTGCCGTTCTCGTAGAAGACGGCCTCGTAGTCCCGCACGACCAGATCGCCCTCCAAGAGCCCGGGGAGGGCGCTCGCTCCGATGATGGCCAGCACCCCGATGAGCAGGGTGACGGCGACCAGGATGACGATCTGCTGCTGTTCGCTCACCTTCATGGCCACTCAGAACGCGATGGTGGGAGGGCGCTCGATCTCCTCGCCGAACTCCAGGTACTGCAGCTTGGCAAGACCGAGGATGCCGGCGACCAGATTGGAGGGGATAGTATCGGTCATGGTGTTGAACTGCTGGGAGATGTTGTTGTAGGTGTACCGCTGCCGTGCGATCTCGTCCTCGACGCCCCGCACGGCAGTCATCAGATCCTGCACCGTCTGCGACGTCTTGAGATCGGGATAACTCTCGGCAACCGCCAGCAGCCTGCCCAGGATGGTGCGGGACTCCCGCTCCACCTCGTTCAGGTCGCCGGGCCCGGCGCGGGCGACGCTCGCCCGCATGGCGGTCACCTTCTCGAGCGTCTCCTTCTCAAAGGCTGCATAGCTCTTCACCGCGCCCAGCAGCTGTTCGATCATATCCAGCCGCTTCTTCATCGCGACCTTCACCTGCCCCAGCGTCGCTTCCGCCGAGTTCTTGAGCGAGAAGAACCGGTTGTAGATGCCGACGAAGACGGCCGCGATGCCGACGACGATCAGCACCACCACGACGGCGATGATGATGGAGAGAAGATCCGCCAAGACGATTCACCTACTACACTATGTGCCGTACACTCTATTTAAGAGGTGGTGCCGCCCGGAGCCGTGACAGAGCGGGGGTGAAATGGATAATTTCCGTTCGCGGCCCCTGCTCCCTACCAATTCCGGCGGACTCGCTCCGGGAATGTCCCCGCCCTCCCCCGTGCAAGCCTGAGCACCGAATCCGGCAACCACTCCCGGAAATGGCCCTCCACAGAGCCCCGCCGCTCGCCGCAGGTGCTCCCGGGGCACCAGGACGATGCGGGGAGCAGGGAGATCCCGATCACCCTCTGCGGCCTCGACTACATCAAGCAGTTCCGGGGCTGCGGGTGATGCCCGCGGCGCTCAAGCGGCTGAAGAGAGACGCGGGCACCCTGTGAAGCTGGCGTGCCTGCCAGCCGCAGATTCGGGACGTCTTCACCATTGGCGGGGTTTCACCGGATCTTTTCCATTATACGACGACGAGACCGCAGCACTGAGGAGCTTCTGTACGGAAGCTTCTGTACGGAAGCCTGATCCGGCCGGCCGGGTCTCGGGAGCCTTCGTATGGCATCCACCATCACGGGCATCTCCTTCATCCTCCTCCAGATGATCTGCGTCATCATGGTGATCGCCTACCCCATCACCCGATCGGCATCGTTCACCGCCGTCCTCGAGCGGCGCTCTACCCTCAAAGACCGGCTGATCCTCCTCCTCGTCTTCGGTGCGGTCTCCATCTACGGGACGGAGAGCGGGATCGATATACTGGGCGCCCCCGTCAACGTCCGTG
Organism: Methanomicrobiaceae archaeon UBA206; assembly: GCA_002503105.1. Taxonomy (GTDB): domain Archaea; phylum Halobacteriota; class Methanomicrobia; order Methanomicrobiales; family Methanoculleaceae; genus UBA206. The sequence goes on along the minus strand of DAQY01000073.1, from coordinate 10,199 downwards.
ACCTCGGACCCACCATGATCGCAGGCCTGACCTGCGGGCCCGTGGTCGGCCTCGGCGCCGGCCTGGCCGGCGGCGCCATCTACGTCCGGAAAAAGGGCGAATTTGTCAGAACCGGCGGAGCGGTGCTCTTTGCGGTCGGCATAGAGTCGCTGTATATGGGCCTGGTCCTCCCCCCCCGGCCGACCGTTTTCAGATGCGCCGGAACTGGTGAAGGACATGGCATTCCCCATGATCCTGGCGAACGCCGCCGTGCACCGGGACGCAAACGCCCTGATCGCGGCCGACTCGCGATCGGGCATGTTCGTCACCCTCTTCTGCGCGCTCGCCGATGCACAGGGACGGAGACTCACCTACGTCAACGCGGGGCACAGCCCGTCCCTGCTCTCCCGGGCGAACGGTCCGACCGTCGCGCTGGAGAGCGGCGATCGACCCGGATGGAGCGGGAAGGCGCGGTGGGAGGAACGTCCTCCGTCTGATAAAAGACCGGAAAGAGCGGCGGTGAAGGCGCCCGGGCGGCCGGAGGCCCGCCTAGACCAGCGGGGAGGCCAGCGCCGCAGGAAGGTCCTCTTTCTTCGTCACCACGAGCGAGGACTCCTCCAGCATCAGGTTCACGCACTCGCGGCGACCCGCCATCCTGAAATCGGTGCGCAGCGCCACCACCGTCTTGCCGAGCGCGTAGGCGTATCCCATCTCCCACGACGTCCCGGAGTCCGCATCCGCACCGTCCGCGACGGCGACCACGATATCGGCGTCGCGGAGCGCCTGCACGTGCCGCTCGAAGATCCTGCGGTGTTCGCCATCGTGGCGGCAGCGGCTGTTGTCCCCGATCTCCTGGGGCAGGTAGACCTCGAAGAGGTGCCGGGAGAGGAGATCGTGCAGGACCCGGTTGTAGGCCTGCTCCGCCTCCGTGAAGAGCGGTGCCGCGAGGTAGATGCGGTATCGCGCGAAGGTTTTCACGTCACGCGCTCTGATCTCGGGGAAGCGAGCCAGGAACGCCCCCCTGCCCGGCTGCTTCTCCGCCGCGTAGTGGGTGGTGTTCACGCCGCAGGCGGGCGAGGAGTCCACCCCGATGATGCAGAGAGGGTCGCCGCGCTCCCGGATGACCGCCCGGACCTGCGCCTCCAGATCGTCGAGGAGCGCGGCGAACTCAGGCGTATTCAGGCGCTCCAGGTAGGAGGCGGGCGGCCGGCCGGGCCCGAGATAGATCGACTCCGGGCAGGGGAGCGGCACCATCTCGATGCCGAAGCGCCTGCACCGTTCTCCGGCGCGGCGGAAGTATTCGAGGTCCTCTTCGGTCGTGATGCCCCGGGCGCGGCGTCCGGGGTCGAGGATACAGGGGGCGACCAGCACGTACATTGATGGTACATGGTACGCCAACCATAACAAAGTAGATGATACCCCTCTACGCCTACCGCGACAACACCTGCGACCCCAGGAAGTGCACGGTCAAAAAGCTGGCGAGGAGGGGGATGGTGACGATCGTCACCAGGATCACGCAGATCCCCCGCGCAACCCTCCTGCTCGACCCGACGGCAGAGCAGGCGGTCTCCCCCGCCGACCGGCACGTCCCCTCGATCACGGCCCTGGACTGCTCCTGGGCGGCACTCGATACGGGAGCAGTGCGCTCCTGGCGTACCCGGCGGGCGCTGCCCTTCCTGGTGGCCGCAAACCCCGTCGGCTTCGGGCGCCCGTTCCAGCTCACCTCGGCGGAGGCGATGGCCGCAACCCTCTACATCCTGGGCGAGAGGGATCAGGCGCACGCGATCCTCGCTCCGTTCCACTGGGGGCTGCGGTTCTTTGAGGTGAACCGCGACCCGCTGGACGACTACTCCCGGGCGGAAGACAGCACGGAGGTCGTCGCGATCCAGGCGCAGTACATGGGGTGAATCGCCCCTGCTGACGGCTGGAAGAGGGCGCAGGGCGGTCGCCGGAAGACCGGCGTACGAGGCCCCCGAGCTTCTGCGTGGAAGAAGAGGCGGATCGGGTACCCGGGACCCGAATTCGGGTGTGCAGGGGGTGCGTGTCCCCACTCGACCACCCGAGCGTGATGAACGCTGCTGGCGTCCACACTCCACTCATATGCGGGGAGAGCATCCCCTGATCTAGTTGGATCACTGAGTGGTATTTATATCATTTGTTTTCAGGCCGGAGAGATCTCGCCGACTTCTCGGCATTTTACCAAAAAAAAATTATTTGAAATATCTGGAGCTGTCGCGGGATCGCACGGGATCTCGAGGGTGCCGAACGGCGGTGCCGGGTCTGCGCGCCGCTACGCGAGGAGCGCCATCATCTGCCGTGCGTCCTCGAGCATGGTATGGTCGTTGTTGAAGAAGACGTACGCCCTTGCCGGCGAGACGTGCGCGATGTCGTCCCTGATGCCCGCCAGCTCCGCATCCGTGTAGTCGTGCCGGTACCACGCCTCCCTCCCGTGCATCCGCAGGTACAGCAGGTCGCCGGGGAAGATGCGCCGCTGGAAGTCCGGAGAGTCGACCGAGACCAGGACGACCCCCTCCTGCAGCCTGCGGCAGAGGTTGTCGTCTCCGAGCACTCCGGAATTCCTGATCTCCACAGCGCACCGGTCCCCGAGATCCGCCTGTTCAGCGAACCAGAGGATCCGGTCGACGTCCCGGAGGATGGGCGGAGCCTGGAAAAGGTAGAAGTCGATGCGGTCGTCGAGCGGTTCGTACAGCTCCCGGAACCGCTCCCAGACGTCGAGCCCCTTTTCATTGAACTTGTGCCGGTGCGTCACCGCCCGGTTGACCTTCACGCTCCACCGGAGCTCCGAACCCACCTCCGCCCAGTCCACCACCGTATCCTCGGTGGGGAACCGGTAGAAGCTCGCGTTCAGCTCCACGGCGTTCAGGCCTGAGTGCTCGACGAACCACGCCAGGTTCCCGCCCTCGTTCCAGTCGTAGGCCCATCCGCTGGTCCCCACAAAGACGTCCATGTACGATGATCCTGAGGAGGAGAACATAATGGTTGTGCCGCCCCCCCCCAGCCCGGAGACGGGGACGCACCGGCCGGCTTCCGGAGCGCCATCTCGATGGCGATCCGCAGATCGGTGTCTTCGAATGGTTTCACCACGTAGCCGCTGGGCCGGTATCCAGCGCCCGAACCCTCTCCGCACTCCCCGGAGAACCGGTTGGCGTCCGCCGGGATCAGGAATTCGAACCGCGCCCCGCTCCCCAGAAAAGAAGCATAGGGACGGAAAAACGCCGGGCCGCCTGATGGGCGGGAATGCGCCGTGCCCTCCAGGTGCCCGACCGCTCCGGACCTCCGCCTGCGGAGCCGCGGCGGTGAGGAGAGGCGGAGGAGCTACGGCAGCGCAACACCGAAGTACTCGGCGATGAACAGGATCGCCGCATAGAGAAAGTACACTCCGAAGACCAGCTTCAGGGTCGCCGGCGCGAACCGCCTGATCGTCGCCGCCCCCACCTGGGCGCCGACGATCGAGCCGGCCGAGAGGATCAGCCCCGCGCCGATCGCCACGAACCCCTGCGCCACCTTGATTCCCCCTCCGATGACCGCCATCGGGACCAGGGAGGCGAGCGACGTCCCCATGGTGATGTAGACCGGCGCGCCGAAGAGGTAGATCAGCCCGGGAACGATGGCGTAGCCGCCGCCGAGGCCGGTGAGCCCGGTGAGCACCCCGACCAGAACGCCGAATGAGAAGTGCGCCCAGGACGGGCCGTCGATGCGCCTCTCCTCAGCACGGGTCGACCGGCCCGGCCGCAGCCCCTCCCGGATCATGTTCAGGGTCGGGCCCAGGAAGACGAGCCCCAGGATCAGCGACAGCAGTGCGCTCCGGTCCACCAGGAGCAGAAAGAGCCAGGAGCCCAGCAGCACCCCGGCGACGCCGCCGGCGCCGAGCCAGACCGTGACCCGCGTATCGAGGTTATTCCGGACGCGATGCCCCCACGCTCCTGAGATAGAGGTGAAGATGACCACGAAGAGCCCGGTGCCGATCGCGACCGACTCCGGGAACCCCAGGTAGAAGTACATGATCGGCAGCAGGATGGCCGCGCCGCCGACCCCCACCAGCCCGCTGAAGATCCCGGCGGCAAACCCGATCGCGAGCAGGACGGCGGCGGCGGTCACGGTGAGCGGCGGCGTGCCCTCCGGTGGCGCGATGCCTGACGCCAGCCTCCATGCTGCCAGACCCGCGATCAGGAGCAGCAGGAGTACCACCGGCGCGTAACGCCGACAGAGAATGCCGGTCCGATCCATTGCTCACCTTGTACCAGACACAGGAACCGATAAGGGCCTGCTCCATCTGCAGTCCGCACCGCCGGGATCCGCACGCCCGCCCTCCCGCCCTCCCGAAGGCGATCGACCCCGCCTGAAAGGGAGGGAGAGCGCATGGACGTCGTCCGGCGGGGCGGCGGGTGAGCCGCCGAACCGGGCGAGCCGCCGCCGGGAAGCGATCGGAGGTAGAGACCGGGCGATCCCGTGCAGGTCCTCCGCGCGCTCAGGACGAACGGTGAGGACTGCCGGTTCCCATCATGCCCTCTCCCGGTCGTCCTCCACGGCAGAAGAGCCTGCCGGTTCGCCAGTTCCGTGCTCACGACGGCACCGCTTCCTCCGCCTCCTCCACGAAGCCCTCCTCGATATGCCGCCCCGCATACATGCGCACCGACGGGTAGTACTTCGCGATGTACTCCTTCACCATCCGCCGTGCAGAGTACCGCGGTGCGATGCTCTTGATCGACTCCTTCATCATCCGGACCCACCCGTGGGGGATGCCGTCGAGCCCCGTGGCGTAGTAGAGGGGGATCACCTCCCGCTCGAGGAGGCTGTAGATGGCGGCGGCGTCCTCCGCGTCCCGCTCCCACGCGGACGGTGAGCCCTCGAACGCCCATCCGTTCCTGCCGTTGTAGCCCTCAACCCACCAGCCGTCCAGGATGGAGAGGTTCAGCACGCCGTTCATGCCCGCCTTCATGCCGCTCGTCCCGCTCGCCTCCATCTGCGGGATCGGGTTGTTGAGCCAGACGTCGACGCCCTGGACCAGGCAGTGCGCCAGCTGCTCCCCGTAATCCTCCACAAAGGCGATCCTGCCCGCGAACTCGGGCCTCTGGGCGTACTGGTAGATCCGCTGGAGGATCTGTTTTCCCAGCTCGTCCGCCGGGTGCGCCTTGCCGGCGAAGATGATCTGCACCGGCCGCCACCTGTCCGTCACGATCCGCTCCAGGCGGTCGAGGTCGTGGAAGATCAGGTCCGCCCGCTTGTAGTCGCAGAGCCTGCGCGCAAACCCGATCGTCAGCACGTTCGGATCCAGCAGGAGGCCCGCGGCGATCAGGTTGTGCGGCTCGTCGCGGTGCTCCATCCAGCTCCGCCGCTTCCGCTCCCGGATCCGGTTGAACAGGTCCATCTTCAGCGACCGGTGAGTCTCCCACAGTTCCTGGTCCGGGATCTCCACGACCACCTCCCAGACGGCCGGATCGTCATGGATCTGGTGCCAGTTGGGCGCGATCTGGTCTATGTACCGGGAGAAGAGAGAGGCCATCCGGTCGTTCAGCCAGGTGCCCAGGTGGACGCCGTTGGTGATATGATCGATGGGGATCTCGTCTTCGAGGAGCGCCGGCCACAGCGCCTGCCACATCCGGCGCGCCACCTCGCCGTGCCGCCTGGAGACGGCGTTGTGGAACCTCGTCAGCCGCATGGCCATGGCGGTCACGTCGAACCCGTCGCCGTGCTCCATAGTGCACGCACCGAGGTTGAGGAACCCCTCCCAGTCGAGACCGAGGTACCGGTAGTAGTCGCCGAAGTACTTCTCCATCAGCCAGTGCGGGTGGATGTCATGCGCCGCCGGCACCGGCGTGTGCGTGGTGAAGATCGAGGTCTCCTGCACCTGGCGCAGCGCCTGCTCGAACGGCAGCCCCCGCTCGACCTTCTCCCGGACCCGCTCCAGCAGCGCGAACGCGGAGTGCCCCTCGTTCAGGTGGATCGCCGAGTACTTGATCCCGAGCGTGGCGAGGACCTTGCGCCCGCCGATGCCGAGCACGATCCCCTGCCGCAGCCTCTGTTCCTGATCCTTCAGGTACAGCCGGTGGGAGATGCCGCGGACCGACGGTTCGTTCATCGGGATGCCGGTATCCATGAGGTAGAGGGGGATCCTGCCGACCTGCACCTTCCAGATCGCCACATAGATCGGCGGGTCCATGTACGGGATCTGGACGACCAGCTGTTCGCCGTTATCGTCCAGGACCCGGACGACGGGCGCCGTCGCCCGGTTGAGGAGTTCGGTGATGTTCTTCTGCCACCCGTTCGCATCCAGGTGCTGGTGGAGGTAGCCTTCCGCGTACATGAACCCGACCGCCACCATCGGCACGCCGAGGTCGCTGGACTCCTTGAGAAGGTCGCCGGCGAGGATGCCGAGCCCGCCCGCATAGAACGGGAGCGAGTGGTGAAGACCGTACTCCGGGCTGAAGAAGGCGATGGTCAGCGGCTTGCGCTCCTGATAGTGCTCGGTGAACCAGCTGGTCTTGGAGGTCATGTACTGGTGGAAGCGGTTCATGACGATGTCGTAACGGCGGAGGTACTCGGCGTTCCCCGCCGCCCGCTCCAGGTAGACCTGGGGGACCTCGGTCAGCATCCTGACCGGGTTGTTCCCGCTCTCTCTCCATGCCGTCCGGTCGATCTGCTGGAAGAGCTGCCATGCGCCGGGGTGCCAGCTCCACCAGAGGTTGTACGCCAGCTCCCCAAGGCCGGCGATCCGCTCCGGGATGCGTGAAAAGTCCTGCAGAATCTCCTTCATGCTGCCCCCCCCGTGGGTTGTGATGAGAGGTTATGGATCCCGTCTTCACTTAAGCGTTCTGCCGGTGGACGGATCGATCAGACCAATTCTGGCCGCATATGCTCTTTGCGCAGCATTCCTTCGGTTTTCCGGCCGCGACAGAACGGCGTCCGGGAGGGGGGGCGGTGCCGCCTCCCCCCGTCCCGCAAGGGGATCGTTCCGATATATGTCCTATTTTTGCTCTTCCCGCTCCATGATCTCCCGGACCTTCCGCTCCTCCCATTCTCTGCCGAAGAACCTGTCCCAGACGAAGACGCCCATCGCGTGGAACGCGATCCCGACGCCCCAGAAGATCGTGACCCAGTAGAACCAGAGAGCGTTCGGGCTGGTGACCAGGTTGATGGTGAGCAGCAGCACATTGATGACGATGTAGACCCCCAGGTGGGTGTAGAACCCCCTGATATCCTCCACCCGCTTCTTCGCCCAGTGGTACCGTTCATCTTCGTTCATCGCGATCGTCACTGAACAGCACCAGGGGTATTTATAGTTCCGGGCGCGCTCCGGGAGCCGCTTCTCACGCCCGACGGAGGCCTGCATCCGGTTCACCGATCCACGCCAGCATGATCCCGTCCCGCAAACAGCATGGAGCAGAGCAGACCAGACCCTCCGCGACCATGACCAGAAGGGTCTTTGCCAGCCCGACGGCCATCAGGATGGCGAAGTAGATGAGGCCGACCACGCCGGGCAGCGGTACGTAGACGGGGATCAGGCAGCGCCAGCGCATCACGATGGCGGGAGAGGAGTTCATGAACGCCGCGATCACCCCACCCCGCGCCGAAGGACGGGGCTTCCTGCTTCGTCCTCCCCTCCATCGGGGCGGATCCACAGGCCCGTCGGCGCGTCCCGCACTGATACTCCTGCAAGGTTCTGTTCCTGCAGGGCAAAATCTCTAGTGTTCGTGGCCGGCGCGTGCGCCGCGGTCGCGAGGGGGCCGCAGTCCGGGCGGTTCCATGCCCGATCGGAGAGGGCGAGATCCCGGCTGGACGCCCGGCACGTTCCCGGACCGCTCTCCGCCGGCTCTTCGATCCCCTCGTCTGCGGTGTACAGCTGCGGCACCTGAAACGACTGCCCCGGACCCCTCTTCGACCTGAACCAGGTGAAGGCGTCGTCAGGAGCACTCCAAAGAGACCGGGGATCGATCACGTTTGAGCACCGGAAGACGGTTGTTCGGGTCGAAGCAGGAGCGTTTCCGATCTTCCCGTTTGTATGCTCCGATTGAGGCCGTCCCAGAACACCGCTGCCGGGAGGGGCGCACCTCCACCCCCACAGCGATGCCCATCCCGGTCCACCGTCCGGGACGGTTGCTGAAGATCGTCCAGAGCCCGGGAACCCCTCAGACGGGAAGGGGCCGTACTGAAATCCTCCGGTCTTCTCATGCGCCTGCGTGAAGACCGTCCTTGACATCCCCTGATCGAGGTTTCCGGTCGGCGGTCCACTCCGCACGATGAAAAACGGGCCGAATATGGACAGGAATTCCGGCGAACGGCCGTCTTACCGGAGCTGTTAGAGAACGGTTATATAGCAGAATAGCAGAGCGGGGACCCGATATCTGGGTACTCTGATGGACGGCAGTCACGAGGTCCCCGGATGTGCTACGGTGCAGGTGGCAGTCCGCTACTTCTTTAGCTTTCGATAGGGAACCGGCCCGGCGCCTGGTTCCCGTGTACTGAACCGGTAACCCGTTACCGGAGGGTAGCATCATGTTCGGAATTACTGACCCCGCAATCGTGATCGGATATCTGCTCGCGCTCGGCTTTACGCTCGCGTGCGTCGTGTACGGCCTGTTGAACTGGCATAACGGCGTAGAGGAAGACGATGGTAGTTGACACGCCGACGTTCGCCGCCGTCGCGCTCGTGTTACCTCGCCCCGGTCATCGGACTCGGTTACCTGGGCTACCGGCAGACCAGGGTGCACGACGACTACATGGTCGCCGGCAGGAGGATCCACCCTCTGGTGCTCGCCCTCTCCTACGGCGCCACATTCATCTCCACCTCCGCCATCGTCGGTTTCGGCGGTGCTGGGCCTGTCGCAGCTCCTCTCCGGGCAGGCGACCGTCCTCCCCATGCCCTGGCCCGTTGGTCGACCCGCTGGTGATCGCGCTCCCGGCATCGGTGCTGGCCCTCCTGATCGGGTGGGTGCTGGACCGGAGCCAGGGCAGCCGACGGCGCAGGGGACTGCAGACGCATCCTGAGCGTTCAGAACCGCTCAGGAACTTTTTTTACCACGGCGGGATACGTACTATCATGGATCTCTCGTCTGAACCCGTCAGGCCTCACAGCCACGATAAGCCGCCGCTCACCCGGAGGGAGATCGCGGATCTTGTGCGGGAGGTTCAGGGATGGTCGGTGGAAGACGGCCACCTGGTACGGAGATTCGAGTTCAAGTCGTTCCAAGAATGCCTGCAGTTCGTGAACGAGGTGGCGAATCTCGCCGCCAGTGAAGGGCATATTCCCGATATCTGCATCACCGCCGCACGGAAGGTCAAGGTGTCGTGGTATACCTACGGCACCGGGGGGCTCACCATGAACGACTTCATCATGGCCGCGCGTCTGAACAACCGTATCACCTTCCGGCTGGGGGGCGCCCTCTAGGCGCCCCACGCGATCACCGCACGGAGCCGAACGCACGCAGAACTCTCGACCGTATCGCTTCCTTCGGCTGCGCCCCGATCACCCGGTCCACCAGCATGCCGTTCGCAAAGAACAGGAGCGTCGGTATCGCCGAAATTCCAAAACCGGCAGCTATCCTCGGGTTTTCATCAACGTTGCACTTGCCGAACGCCACCCTCCCCGCAAACTCGGCGGCCAGCTCCCCGATCACCGGGGAGACCATCCGGCACGGGCCGCACCACTCCGCCCAGAAGTCGATGACGATGAAGGGGTTTTTCTGAACGATATCAGAGAACGTCGCGTCGCTGACCTGCAGGACGGCGGCTCCCCTGCCGAGCTGCGCCGCTGCTTCCAGCTCACGGAGCCGCTGCCTTCGAATGCGCTCCAGGTCTTCGTCCCACGATCTGTCGTCCGCCATACGGAGATGAATATGGTGCACGCTCCTATTTATGATTGTGCAGGAAGGATCGCGATTCGGGGAGCGAACCACAGAAAAGTATATACCGTCACATGTGCAACAGCTGATAGCTCTCCCATGAGGAGCGAGGTGGGGTAGTCAGGAAATCCCGACGGGCTCATAACCCGTAGATCGATGGTTCAAATCCATCCCTCGCTATCCACGGTCCCGATACTTTTCTGGTGCGAAGGGTGGCTCCGCGCGTCCAGCCCTGCTCTAAAAACCTTTCCATATCGACAGCGGCCTGCTGGACGTTTCCGGGAGGGCTCTCTCTGAGGTTATCCCGAAACTCTCTGACGGGAGGGGGGGCACCTTCGAAGACCTTCGGTCTTCTCATGC
>DAQY01000043.1:38601-41717 GCA_002503105.1 Methanomicrobiaceae archaeon UBA206 | reverse complement strand
ACAAGGCTGTTTCCGCAGGCGCGATCGAGACCGGCGAAGTGCCTGCAAAGGCGCTCGAGATCCGCAGCAAGGTCGAGAACGCGATGTACAAGCTCGCCGACAAGTGGCGTGCGAGGTACTTCGAGGGCCTCGGCGACGGCAGGGAGCGGCTGCAGAAGATCATGGAGGAGACCTCCCGGTGCATCAAGTGCTACCAGTGCATCGAGAACTGCCCCATCTGCTACTGCGTGGAGTGCAGCACCAAGAAGCCGTACCTGGTCGAGCCAGGCAGGATCCCGCCCCCGTTCATGTTCCACCTCATCCGGTTCGCCCACGTCTCCGACTCCTGCATCAACTGCGGCCAGTGCGAGGAGCTCTGCGCCATGGATATTCCCAACGCACTGTTCATGCACGCACTGCAGACTGAGATGGAGAAGATGTTCGGCTTCACGCCGGGAGTCAATATGGATCTGCCCGTCCTTGCGCTCGTCGAAGAGCCGGTTGAGCGTGAGCGTCTGGCAGCCACCGGAAGCGATCAGATCTTTGATATCTTTAAATAATCCTTTTTTTCGCCTCTTCCCGGGCAGGCGCCATGCCCGAACCCGGGGATGCAGAGCACTGGAGTTGATCGGCTTTTCCGGCAGTCACACGGGTGTAGGCCCGAAGGATATCAGTTGAGGTGAGAAAACCCACAACCGTTCCTGGATCGCTGATGCGTACCACCGGAAGATGATGGATGTTATTATCCATCATGAGCCTGAGGGCTTTCTCAAGCGTCTCGTCAGGATCAATCGTCACGACATCGCGGGTCATCACATCGCGGACGGGAAGGGCTGGCTTTCCGGGTTCAGTGCCGTACCTCACATCACCGATCGTGACCATGCCTGCCAGACGATCACCTTCAAGAACCGGAAATCCCGTATGTCCATACGTATTGATAATCGAGAGGACGTGCGCACAGGAATCATCGGGCGTGAGGGCAATAATCCGATCAGCAGGCAACATGGCATCACGGCACCTGATCTCCTCAAGAATCTCAACCCGGTATTCGCCCCGGTGTGCACCTGATTGCGCCTTGGTAATAACCTGTTCGCGAAAGATGGTGTCTGTCCCCGTGAGCACATCCGCGACGGCCACGGCGCCCATTGCGGGAACGAGAAGGGAGAAATCTGCGGTCATTTCAACCACCATTATCATCACGGAGATTGGTGCGTTTGCAATACCGCCAAAAAGGGCGATCATCCCGACAATCACAAAGACAGGCACCGAGGAGATGGGTACAAGCTCCGGCAGCAGCATATGCAGCAGCATGCCAACAGCACCGCCGGTTGAACCTCCTATCGCAAGGCCGGGGGCGAACACGCCTCCGCTGCCTCCCGATCCAATCGTGAGAGACGTGGCGAGTATCTTCGCAAAGGGCAGAAAGAGGAGGACCGTAAGAGGGATCATATTGTACATTGTCAGCTGCAGAAATCCATACCCGGTGCCGATGCTGCCAAGTCCCACAAGCATGCCTTCATAGGAAATCTGCGCCAGCAGAATCACACCAATGCCGAGGATGAAGGCACCGGTGAATGGTTTGACGTGATCGGGGAGGGAAAAGCGCGAAAAAACGGATTTGAATACCTTCTGGGTCGTATAAAACGTCTTAATATAGAGAAGACCCATCGCCGCACATACGACGCCCAGAAGGAGAAACAGGGGTATCTGGGGAACGCTCCACGAGATATCGCCCAGTCCGAAGATGGGATCGAACCCTTCGAACGCTGAAAAGATGGCATAGCCGATAATGGATGCAAGAAACGAGGGGACGAGTGCTTCAGATTCGAAGTCCCGCCTGTACAGGATCTCTGCACCGAGAATCGCACCCCCAAGCGGCGCCTTGAATATGGTCCCGATGCCGGCACCTATGCCGGTGGCAATGGCTATCCGACGTTCTCTCGCCGAAAGGCCGAGTAAATCCGCGGCGATAGATCCGAACCCCGCCGATATCTGGGCTGTGGGGCCCTCCCGTCCCGCACTCCCACCCGTGGTCATCGTCAGGATGGATGTCACAGCCTTCAGAAGCGGAATGCGCCACCGTACTTTGCCCTCTCCATGAAATGCACATATCGCCGCATCAGTACCATGCCCTTCTGCCTCGGGGGCAAACGTGGTCACCAGCACACCGGATGCAAGCGCCCCCAGACAAATTATCGGCAGAAGAAGCCAGATCGATTCGGGAGGTGCCCATGCAGCGATTTCGGCCATGGACTGCCCTTCCTCAGGATAGGTGTACCCGAGCAGGGTCCCCATAAAAAAACAGGTCCCCAGTTTCAGGCCTTCGAAAAACAGGAGTGACCCGAACCCGGATATAATGCCCACTACCACGGCGATGCTGATCACACGGCGAAAAGAACTGGCAATCTCCCGCATACAAATACCATGAGTATATTTTCGCTATCTGAGATTAATGTGCCGTTCCTTTCGGGGGGGCCGTGCAGGCATGTGAAGAATGAGCGCCCACCGGGAGGAAATTGGCGCGCCCTGCCACCAGATGCCCAGGGGGTTGTGATGTCAGACGCAATAACCCGATGCAGTATATAAACGAATTGGTTGAACCAGTGCCATATCTCAACAAATTACTCCTTTCACAACAAGACAGATTGCGAACAAACCACAATCAAGTCTCAGGAATCGCTTGTAGACCGCGGATACTATCTGTTCCAACTTTGGCGATAGATAGAACGTACGTTTCCTGAATATAGTTCTTGGCGCTACCCTTTTGAACCATTGAAGTACCTCATCGCTCATGACCGGGCAGGAGCAGATCGCGATCGTGAAACACGTTCCCTACTCCGTTTTGAAGAAACGGATCAAGCACCACAAAGGATTGCCCGAAGTGATGCCGCGCCTTCTGTTTATCCGGCTGCGGTATAAGGGGATGAGTGTTGTCAGGGCCGCGGATGCTGTCGGCGTATCCGGGCAGACGGGCTACAACTGACAGGAGCGCTGGAACGCCGAAGGATTTGAGGGGCTGGTTCCGCGATATGCCGGTGGACACCCGTCAAAACTCACCGACGAGCAGAAGGCCGAATTGCTCGAGAAACTCCGGGAGAAAGACCGCTGGACGACCGTTGAGGCCCAGCGCCTGATCC
>DAQY01000043.1:702-38250 GCA_002503105.1 Methanomicrobiaceae archaeon UBA206 | reverse complement strand
GGATCAGGTCAGGCGGATCCTGAAATCGTTCGGCATGCACTTTGGGAAACCCTACCCGCGGGATCACCGCAGGCCCCAGGGATGCGAAGACGATTCTCAAAAAAACTCCCGCGGATGAGCAAGCATACGGTGCTCGGGTTCCTGGATGAGTGTTCTCCGCAGACGACCGCCAATACCCGGCGGATGTGGTCGTTCGACCACCCGCCGCTCGTGAAGAATACCGAAAAGATCCGGGCCAACACCTTCGCCGTTCTCGCCGTCAACGGCACCTCCATCGTCACGTTCCGGGAGCGCTCCAAACAGGAAGACATCCTGGAAGTGTTGAGAGAGTATAAACGAGCAAATCCCGGTAAACGGCTCGTCATCGTCCTCGACAACTTCAAGTCGCATCATGCGACTCTCGTCAGGCAGTACGCCGCCGGAAACAACATCCGTCTCGTGCACCTTCCGCCATACTCGCCGGATCTCAATCCCATCGAGCAGATCTGGCGGGTGATCAAGCGAGAGGTCTCAGCGACGTTTGTCAGGGACTACGAGCATCTCACAACCACGATTGCAAGGGCGTTTGAGAAACTGGCGATGAAGAGAACGTACTGGGAAAAATGGGTGAAGACATTCCTGAGTCCAAAATACGCTTCAAAGATGTTGAGCCAGTAACTATACCTACTATTTTATCATCAATCGATGGCGGCAACAACCGGGAGCAGGAAAAGATGGGGATTAATATTTCTGGTAGAGCCTGCCGTAAATCGGCTGCCCCTTCCGCTTCCGGTGGCGTTCGCCGAGGTCCCCCTCGTAGAGAGCGAACGTCGCCGTGGTCCCTTCGACCTCCTTATCGACGTCCCCCCGGTACGCGAATCCAGGCATCATGACATCGATGGTGCCGAAGACGTAGATCTCTCCCTCCACCATCTGGCCGCCCAGGCGGCTCTTTGCATTGCCCTTCACGACGATCCTGCCGCCCTCGGCGTGGGTGCCCACGTGGACATCGACATCACCATCGACGACGATCTCGCCGCCGAGCATGAAGTAGCCGACGTCGCTTCCGGCATTGCCCTTCACGTGGATCCTGCCGCCCTTCATGCCGCGCCAGTCGCCGCGGTATGCGGCGCCCAGGTAGTTTCCGGCGTTTCCGTCGATGACGATCTCGCCGCCCTTCATGCCGGTGCCTGCGAACGCATCCACGTCACCCTTCACGTGGATCCTGCCGCCCTGCATCCAGGCGCCGACGTACATGTCGGGGCTGCCGTTGACGACGATCTCGCCGCCGGTCATCTTCATGCCGATGTACTTCACCCTGGACACGTCTCCGTTGACGACGATCCTCGTATCGGCCGCGGTCGCCCCTGCGCTGCCGGAGACTTCAAAGAACTCCCCGAGGGTGTGCTGCGTATTCCCCTCATAGACGTGGAGGGCGGCGATCTCCGCAGTCTTCTTCCCGGCGAAGACGTCGGGGGAGATGTTGTCGGCCTCGAGGTAGAGGTCGGGCTGGTTCTTCATGGTGAGTGTAATCGTCTCCATTTCTGTTCACCTCACTGGGTTGCATCTACCTCGATCACGTACGGGTTGGGCACGTAGTGGCGGCCCTGCACCTCGTAGTTGTTCTGCGTCACGGTGTAGTACCGGAGAAACTTCTCCCTCACATCGCGCATTACCTGGGGGTTCTCGTTGACCTTTGCGTCCACCCAGAGGGTGCGTTTGTTGCCGTTGCTGACGATCTCGCCCTCATTGATGATCTGCACGCCGGTCTTGAAGAGGTAGCGTGCGTTCGAGAACGCCCGCTCGATATCGTCGGGCCGGTACGGCTCGTTCGGGTTGAAGTCGAAGACGGCGACATCCGCCTCGAGGCCCGGTTTCAGGCTGCCGTACATGTGCGCAAGGCCGAGCGCCTTGGCGGGCCCGGCACGGGTCATCTGCGCGATCTCGTAGAGCGAGAGCTCGCGGTCGATGCCCGCGATGTGGGATGCTGCGACGACCTTATCGCTGTTCTTGAAGGAATCGATCTGCTGCTGGCGCGCCTCCTGGCTCATCAGCCACTTGAAGACGCGCGGGTAGCGGGTGAACGGCCCGGCGTTCGGGTGATCCGTCGATATGAAGACGCGCATCAGGTCCTTGGCGAGCAGCGCCAGCTCAAGGCCGATCGCCCACTGGACGGCGCAGACCCTGATAGTCGGGCTGTAGACGTACGGCACGACCCCTGCGGCGGTCTCCAGCTCCACGTCGGCGTTCGCCCACTTCAGGTGGTTGAGCTCTGTTAAGTGGTGCTCGAACGGGCCGTCGGCGGTCATCGTCGTCGTCTCGTCCAGGGTGACGGCGCCGATGTCGATGGTGATGTTGTCGTGGGTGTTCACGTAGTCGATGATCTCGGGCGCCTTTGACTCGAAGGTGCCCCAGCTATCGCCGCCGTAGGAGTGGAACTGAACGTGGGTGTGGTGCATGACCTGGTCGCGGCCGAACCGGTTTCTGGGTCTGATCCCCTCGGAGATCCTGAAGGTGTCCAGCGTGGTCGTGTAGTTGCCGGGGTTGCCGAGGTTGTTGGCGTGGATGTGCATCGAGTGCGGCAGCCCGAGGTACTCGTTCGCCTCGATGAGCCCCCTGATGATCTGCGCCGGGGTGATGTCGAAGTACGGCACCGGATCGTTGACGTTGAGGCAGTTCAGTCCCCATCCCCATGCCTCGGTGCCGCCGGGGTTGACCACCTTGATCGCGTAGCCCTTCGCGGCCCGGAGGAGCCAGGCGGCGTATGCAGCGGTGTTCTCGATCTCGTTGTTCTTCAGATACTCCAGCACGAACCAGTTGTTCCCGAAGACCGGGTAGGCGCCCTCGTCGATGATCGGGGTGTCCCGGATCTCCTCGTGGACGTGCCGCGCGTAGAGCGGCGGCATCGCCGCCTCCATGACGGTGGTGTACCCCATGCGGGCGTAGTTGTAGCCGGTCCTGAAGGTCGTGGGGACGGAGAACCCGCCCTGCATGCGCTCGACGCCGTTCTTGGGCCTGTAGGTGAAGAGCTTGTCCTCGGGACGGTAGTTCCTGCCGATGTTCACCTTCGGGCCTGCCACGTGGGCGTGGATGTCCAGACCGCCGGCCATGACGGTCATGCCGCTGGCGTCGATCGTCTTCGGGTTCGAGACCTCGGTGGTCTCGACGATCCTGCCGTCCTTGATGGCGACGTCTGCCCTGTCACCGTTGATCCCGAGAACCGGATCAAAGACGAAGCCGTTCTTGATGAGATATTCTGCCATCGTTCATACCCCCTTGATCTCTTTGATACGCACGAGCACGCGCTCCAGGAACTCCTCGTCGGTCAGCATACCCTCGGGGGGATCCACGACCTTTCTGGTCTCGATCGGCACATTGTCCATACGATATGCGCAGCCGTTGACCTCGACGCCCACGAAGGCGACCGGCACGTGCAGCCTGCAGACCGCGGTGGTCGGGGTGTAGTGCGGGTCGATGCAGACCGATGGCAGCGCCGAGATCTTCTTGACCGACCTGAAGGGGAAGTGTGCGCCGGGATCGCTTGCGATGACGAAGACCGCATCCACCTCGTCCCGCGCGAGCAGGTCGTTCGCCGTGGTCTCGCCGGGGTTGTACCGTGCGAATCCGCGGGAGAGGTCCACCGCGTAGGGGAAGCCGAACTGCCAGCCCCAGACCTGTCCGGAGCCGGTCACGTTGTAGTGGCCGCGCATCGGCATAATGGCGAACTTCGTGAAGTCGTTGAAGTCCTTCGTCAGGGCGATCGCCATGTCGATGTTGTGGTTCCTGCCGAGCGACTGGGTGAGCCCCATACCGAAGAAGATGATGCCGAAACGTCCCCCCTTGAGCATATCGGCCGCCTCGTAGATCCGCTCGCTCGGGATGCCGGCGACCGTCTTGGGGAGCTTCTCCCCCCGGAGCGCCACGCGGAACGCGCTTAAAAGCTCGTAGTCGCGCCCATGCTCCACCTGCAGGTGGATATCCGCGAGCTTCGCCGTGTCGGTCACCCGCGGGTCGACGACGACGACCTTCCGGCCCTTGTGGCCCTTGCCGGTGAAGAACCCCCGGGGGAAGATCGAGTACCGGGACATGTGGCGGGGGTGTGCGTGTGCCGGGTTGCATCCCCAGAAGAGGATCCGGTCGGCGCGGTTCCTGATCTCGCCGAGCGTACAGCTGGGGATGCCGATATCCTGCACGGCGATCAGCGAGGGGCCGTGGCAGACGGTCGCGGTGTTGTCGACGACCGCCCCGACGAGTTCACCGATCTCGGACCCGACACTCTGCGCCTCGCAGTTGGTCGAGCTCCAGCCGTACATCAGGGGTTTCTTCGCGTTGGCGAGCATCCGGGCGGTGTACTCGACGGCCTCCTCGTAGCTGACCTCCTTCCAGCTGCCGTCGTCCTGCTGCATCATCGGGCGTTTCGGTCGGTCTTCCGCCTGAGTGTGGAGGAACTTCTCCGCGCCGATGGCGCAGGCGTTGTAGACCTCAAGGAGCTCTTTGCCGTCGTCGCTGACGACAACTTCCAGGTCGTCGCAGAGCGTGCCGCAGAACGGGCAGACCACATCGGTTACCATCTTCGTCATGAGACCTCACCCCGGCATCCCTTCCTGACGAGATCGAGCGCTCCCAGGACCTTCTCGGTCTTTGCGACCTCCACCGTGATGGGCGTGCCCTTGAAGGTGGGCATGCCGGTCGAGTAGGTGTACGGGTTGACCACCATATTCGCCCATGGGCCCATGGGGATGTAGGCGATACCCGGGTGGGGTCCCTGCGTCGCCTCGACCGCCTTGACAACGACACTGCCGTAGTCGCTGGTGACTCGCACATTCGTATTGTGGAACGCACCCAATCGCTTGAAATCTGCCGGATCCATCTCGATGATCCCGCAGGCGGCGGTATAGGCGGGTTTATCCTTCCCGCCTTCCATCGCGACGCCCTGCTGGATCGTGCGGCCCGTGATCAGGTTCAGTTTGATTGCCAATGTTTTCATCTCCTGTTCAGATGGTCTACCTGGCAAATTCTCTGAGCGGGCTCGGTCCGAGGTCCCTGATCGTATTGACCACGTCCTCGATGACCTTTGCCCACTTCGCTCCCTCAGACGCCGACACGAACGTCATCCGGAGGCGCCTGTCGTCGAGACCGATGTTCTTGAGGACGGTCTTTAAGAGGAACATCCTCTTTGCAGCCTTGTAGTTCCCCTCCAGATAGTGGCAGTCGCCGAAGTGGCAGCCCGATACGAGCACGCCGTCGGCCCCGTCCTGGAACGCCTTCAGGATGAAGAGCGGGTCGATACGGCCGGTGCACATCACGCGGATGGCGCGGACGTCCGGCGGGTACTGGATGCGGGCACCGCCTGCGAGGTCAGCGCCGGCGTAGGAACACCAGTTGCAGATGATCGCGACGATCTTCGGCTCCCAGTTCTCGTCTGCCATTTACTCCTCACCTCCCAGGAGGAACGCATCGATCTGAGCGATGATCTGCGGCGTGGCGAAGTGCTGCATCCAGATCGCACCGCCCGGGCAGAACCCGCCGCAGGTACCGCAGCCCTTGCACTTCGCCTCGGTGACCTGCATGACCTTGCGGCCGTTCTTCTCGACGAGCGAGAGCGCCTGGTATGGGCAGAGGTTGACGCACAGGCCGCAGCCCGCGCACTTCTCCTCGATGCACTGGGCGAAGTACGGCTCGAGCTCCACCGCACCCTTGTGGATCGGGATCGATGCGGCGGACGCGGCACCCTCCGCCTGGGCGACCGTGTCGGGGATATCCTTCGGCCCCTGACAGACGCCGGCGAGGTAGACGCCGGCGGTCGTGGTGCCGCACGGGTTCAGCTTCGGGTGGGCCTCAAGCAGCCATCCGTCCTGCGAGCAGGAGACGCCGAAGAGCCTCCGGGTCCTCTCGGTCTCTGCGGACGGCTGGACGGCGGCGGCGAGCACGACCATATCCACCTCGACGTCGACCGGCCGGCCAAGAAGCGTATCCTCCGCCTTGATGTAGAGATTCTTCGTCTCCGGGTCTTCCAGGATGTTCGCCACCCGGCCGCGGATGAACTTCGCGCCCTCGTCCTGGATACGGTAGTAGAACTCCTCGTACATCTTGCCGAAGGACCGGATGTCCATGTAGAAGATGTACGGCACCGCGCCGGGGATCTTCTCGATGATCTGGTGGGCGTGCTTCAGCGAGTACATGCAGCAGAACCGCGAGCAGTACGGCCTGCCGACGCCGGTGTTGTCGCGGGATCCCGCACAGAGGACGAACCCGACGCGTTTGGGTGTCGCGCCGTCGCTCGGACGGATCAGCTTGCCGCCGGTCGGGCCGGATGCGCAGATCAGACGCTCGAACTCGAGCGACGTGATGACGTTGTCGTAGTTCTTGTAGCCCCACTCGGGCTTCTTCTCGATGGGGAAGATATCGTATCCGGTCGCGAGGATGACGGTTCCGACCTTGACGGTCATGAGCTCGTCCTGCATCTCGAGATCGATCGCCTTCTTGTCGCCGCATGCATCGACGCAGAGACCGCACTTGACGCAGGAGTCGAAGTCGATGGTGTAGATCAGCGGAACGACCTGCGGGTGGTAGATGTAGATCGCCTTCCGGGGCGCCATACCGAGTTCGAACGGGTTCGGCTTGATGACCGGACAGACGTCCACGCAGTCGCCGCAGCCGTTGCATCCGCCGCCGACGATGCCGCGCGCCTCGGCCTCGTCAGGGGTGAGGACACCGCGGGCCTTCTTGCGGAGCGTCACGTCGAAGTTGCCGATGTACCCCTCCACTCCCTCCACTTCGGTGTAGGTGAGGAGCTCGATGTTCTCGTTCCGGTAGACATCCACCATCTTCGGTGTCAGGATGCACTGCGAACAGTCCAGCGTCGGGAACGTCTTGTCGAGCTGGGACATCCTGCCGCCGATCGTCGGTGTCTTCTCCACGAGGTAGGTCTTGATCCCGGCGTTCGCCAGGTCGAGTGCCGCCTGCATGCCGCCGACACCGGCGCCGACGACCATCGCGGCCTTCTCCACGGGCACGCTCTTGGGGTGGAGGTCCTGGAGGAGCGAAGCCTTCGCAACGGCGATCCGGATCGCGTCCTTCGCCTTCTTGGTGGCCTCCTCGGGCTGGTGCATGTGCACCCAGGAGTTCTGCTCGCGGATGTTCGCCATCTCAAAGCGGAAGGGATTCAGACCGCCGGTCTTGGTCGCGTTTCTGAACGTGGGCTCGTGAAGGCGCGGAGAGCATGCCGCCACGACGACGCCGCTCAGGTTGTGCTCTTTGATCGCCTCGACGATCATATTCTGGCCCGGCGTCGAGCACATGTACTGGTAGTCGTTCGATACGACGACGTTCGGGAGCGACGCTGCATAGTCCTTCACTTCCTGAATGTTGACGGAGCCTGCGATATTGGTACCGCAGTGGCACACAAAAACGCCAATTCTCGGCTCTTCGTTCTTCTTGACTTCTGCCATATCTTTGCACCTCACAGGATCTTCTTCAGGAACGGATCGACACTGACGGCATGGAGGTCGAGCGCGAGCTCGTCAGGGCTCATGCCCTGTGCCAGTCCCAG
Organism: Methanomicrobiaceae archaeon UBA206; assembly: GCA_002503105.1. GTDB lineage: Archaea > Halobacteriota > Methanomicrobia > Methanomicrobiales > Methanoculleaceae > UBA206. Next base: position 30,719 of record DAQY01000043.1, on the reverse strand, counting down.
GAGTTCGTTGTAGTGCAGGACCGGGAGGCCGTACGTGACGCCGAACTTCTCCTCGATCTCGATCTGACCCCTGTCGTACTGAAGCTGGCAGAACGGGCAGACCTCGGTCAGTGCGTCCGCGCCCGCTTCCTGCAGGTTGATCAGCTTCTCGTTCGTGATATCGAGCGCGTGGGTCAGATCGAACCCGCGGACACCGCCGCCCGCGCCGCAGCAGAGCATCTTGTTGCGGTACTGTACCGGCTCCGCGCCGAGTGCGGCGACCAGTTCTTCGATCCACATCGGGTGTTCTGTGTCGCCGAAGTGCCGTTCTTTCTTCGGCTTCATCAGGTGGCAGCCGTAGTGGACGGCGATCCTCGCACCGGTCAGGGGGTGGGTGACGCTCTCGGCGAGCTTTTTGACGCCCACGATCTCGGGGTCGTAGTAGAGCTCGGCGAGGTGCCAGACATCGATCGAGCCCTTGAACTCCATATCGATCTCTGCAAGCACCTCGTTGACCCCGTCGCGGAGGTCGTCGTTGTGCTTCAGTTTCTCGTTGACTTCGTAGATCGACTTGTAGCACCCGTTGCAGATCAGGGCGATATCCATGCCCATCTGCTCGGCGAGCACGACGTTCCGGGCCGCCATCGCGTACCAGATCTTCAGGTCGATCGAACCGAACGCCCCCGGCGCCGGGCAGCAGCTCGCGCCGTTCAGGGGCAGCAGCTCGATACCGACGTTCCGGCTGGTCTTGATGGCCGCCGCCTCAATGCCGGGGTACCGGTTCGGTGCGATACATCCCAGGAAGAATGCATACTGACGCATGGTTACTCACCCTCTGCAAGAATTCTGTCTGCACGTTCTTTCAGGCCGTAGTGGTCCATGATCTTCCGGATGCCCTTGATGTACTCGGGGTACATGTGGGTCGTCGGGGGCTCCTCGGTCAGACCGAGTTTCCTGCGTGCAGCCCGGTTCACGTCGTTGTTGGGAACCCCGTGACCGGTCTGGTAGATCAGCTGCGTCGTCTTGAGGAAGTTGCGCGGAATGATATCCCGCCTGGCCGCAAGGTTCCTCATCGCCATGATGACGTCGGTCGGCGCGATGTCGCGGGGGCACCGATCCGTGCAGCTGTAGCAGGTGGTGCAGAGCCAGAGATCGGGATCGGTGAGCGCCTCATCCTCGAGGCCCATGACGGCCTTTCTCATGAACAACCTGATACGGTACGAGCTCCTGGGCGCCGACGGGCATGAACCCGTGCAGGTACCGCACTGGAAGCACATGTGGGCGATCGTCCGTCCGATCCTCTCCACGTCCTTGAGGAACTCGGGGTTGCTGTCGGTTATGTAGTACTTCCTGTCCCGGAGTTTCTCTTCCAGTTTCGGGTCATTATACTTCGTTTTTGCCATTGGCTATCCCTCACGCCTCCTCCAGCACTTTGACCTCGACCTCTCCTGGTGCGGTCTCCTTGACCTTGGAAGTCCGCGGAGTGAGCAGTTTCTCCCTGATGCGGTTGAAGAGGTCCGTCTCCTTGCCTTTCATCCGGATGCCGGCGCGCCGCAGGACGATGGCGTCCTCGGCGGGGCAGGCGTTCACGCACGCGCCGCAGAATATGCAGTAGTCCTTGTTGACGGCGATGTTCGGCTCAATCTGACCCTTCATCTCCCTGGCGGGAAGCGGCGGTGGCAGGTAGATGGCGTTGCAGGGGCAGACCTCCACGCAGGTGGAGCAGCCTCCCGGGCACTTCTCGGGGTAGAACTCGATGTCGCCCTCGAAGATCTTCTCGACCGTGACCGCCTCGGTCGGACAGGTCTCCACGCACCAGGTGCAGGTGCAGCAGTTGTCCTGCATGATGTCGACCTGGCCCGGTAGCCTGTCGCTGACGACCTCACGCTCGATGGTGATGCACTCCTCGGGGCACGCCTCCACACAGATCATGCACCCGTCGCACAGGGACTCGTCCCACTTCACCTCGCCCTCGACCTTACCGGCCTCGGGGCCGACGGGCCTGCGGGCGACGCTGACAGCGGGGCAGAGTTCTCCGCAGATGCCGCAGTAGGTACACTTCTCCTCGTCCACCGTGAAGGTGGTCTTGATCTGCAGCGCGGTCTGGCGCGGCCTGCCTTCGTCGCTGGCGCCCTCAAACACAGGTACGTCCCGATAGATGGCGTCTCTCGGGCAGACCTCCTCGCAGATGGTGCACTTCACGCACTTCTCGTCGTCGACCTTGGTGATCATATCGTACTGCGGGAACCCTTCCTGCTCGACGATCGGGAGCCTCTCCTCGCCGTCGATCTTCAGGGTCATCGCGTTGAACGGGCACATGATGACGCAGACACCGCAGTACGAGCATTTCTCCTCGTCCACGTCCACGGGTGTTGCATAATCGATCGCTCCCCTGCGGGTTGCGCCGACCGGTCCGAGCACGATCGCTTCCTCAGGACATGCCTCGGCGCAGATGCCGCACCCGGTGCACGTCTCTGCGTTCAGAATCAGGTTGTTGACGGCCTTCAGGAGCTTCTGCTCCATGACCACGTTCTGGCCTTCACGCCTCTTGGAGTATTTTGGAAACAATGTCATATGCTTGCCTCACTCCTACGCTTCCACTTTCCGGGGCTTTCCCCGTGTCTCCCACGGTCCTACAAGCTGGATCACACCGTACGGGCACGCCTCGACGCAGACACCGCAGCCGGCACAGAGTTCGGAATTAAAGTCCAGGATCATGGCTTTCCCATCCCTGACCTTGTAGATCTTCTCTTTTGTGACCGGCTCTTCAGTATAGAGCTCGAGGGCGTCGACCGGGCATGCAACCACGCAGTTGTTACAGCCTGTACATCGCTCCATATTGATGTGCAATGCGAATGCCATGGTATCACGCACCAGATCCGATCGATTGAAAATCGATATGAAAAGAATTGTCAAATAATATACATAAACCTTCTGAATTTTAGCAGTCTTTAAATCCCATGAATCGGTGATGGTCAATATTTATAGCTTAAATAAATTTGTTTGTCAACAGCAACTTCCCATCAGGTGCCCTTTTTTCCCCCTGCGCCGCCGGAACAAAATGGAAATGTTTAAATCGCGAATATCGATCCGATCGGGTGACCCGGCCGCTGCATGCGGCAGGACCGGGGCCGCCGCCGGGCGGGCGTACCGATGAGAGGTCTCCGGCATGAACCGACAGGCGAGTAAACCAGCTACGGTTAACAGCCGGTGGCAGCGCCGTCCCGTCCGCAAAATAGGTTGTCCCGTCAGATCCCAGTTTCTGACCCGGATACTGCATTTTTTCCGATGCAACCGTGCTGCAGGGCGGCGTCCCGGCGGCAGGTACACTTATTCTCTATTGCTGCGATGCCGGCACGGTCCGCAGATCCTTTCGACCCGCGCCGGCATCGGCCTGCTCGGCGGCCGTCCGCGGATGGCTGCGGGATGCACGCGCCCGGAATCCGGGGAGGTGATCCGACCCGGTGCCCCTCCATGCCTCCTCTTCCGATACCGCCCGTATTCTTCCCGTACCGACCAAAAAAAGAAACATTATTCTACCTATATCGAGACATGGTAGAAACGAGGTGAATACAGTCTATGGAACTCAATGGTGTGACGATCGACGATACCTACGCGGAGGCGTTCCCGACCTGGGTGGCACGCCCCATCATCACGGCGGTCACCGAGGAGTGGGCGTACAAGGCGGCGGTGGAGGCGGTCGGCTTTGCCACATCCACGATCGGCTGCCCGGCGGAGGCCGGGATCGACTGTTTCGTCTCCCCCGAGGAGACCCCCGACGGCAGGCCCGGCTATGCCGTCCTCATCTGTGCCAGCAAGAAGAAACTCAAGGAGCAGGTCGTCGAGCGGCTGGCGGAGTGCGTGCTGACCGCGCCGACGACGGCGGTCTTCGACGGCCTGTCGGACGTGGTCGCGAACGTCGAGGAGAAGATCCCGGTCAAACTCCACTTCTTCGGCGACGGATTTGAGGAGAAGCGCGAGGTCGGCGGCCGGACCGTCTGGGCCATCCCGATCATGGAGGGCGAGTACATCGGCGAGGAGGAGTTCGGCGCCGTGAAGGGCGTTGCCGGAGGAAACTTCTTCGTGATGGGAGAGACCCAGATGTCGGCCCTCATGGGCGCCCAGGCGGCGGTCGACGCCATCAGCGGCGTCTGCGGCGCCATCACTCCTTTTCCCGGCGGCATCGTGGCCAGCGGATCGAAGGTCGGCAGCCGCAAGTACAAGTTCATGGGCGCCAGCACCAACGAGGCCTACTGCCCGACGCTGAAGGGCAGGGTCGAAGGCAGCAAGGTGCCCGACGGCGTCAGGGCCGTCTACGAGATCGTCATCGACGGTGTCGACGAGGATACGGTCAGCGCCGCTATGGCGGACGGCATCCGTGCCGCGACCAGGGTGCCGGGCGTGAAGCAGATCAGCGCCGGGAACTTCGGCGGCAGCCTGGGGCCGTTCAGGTTCGATCTAAGAAACGTCCTCAAGGACTACCTCTAGCCCCTCTTTTTTTCGCTCCTCTCTTATGTGGATCGATGCGCTTAAATACTCTTATCAACGACAATTCTGTTAACGATATTTTCGGTGATAATGTGACGGTGACGCTCACGCCGGGGGAGCGGCCGGGGGTATCGGCGTTCTGGAGCGGCAGAGGCGCTGAAACGGCAGGGTTGTATGGAAAAACTCTCTGACCCCTATACGGTCCGCTATCCGCAGATCGTGGCGGTCGCGGACGACGACGGGGAGCAGGCCGAGCTGATCGAGTTCTTCGACTGCATCGGGGGGGCGATGTGGGTGAGGCGGCACTATGCTCAGAGCCCGCTCGTCCGGTCGGTCCGGACCGTGGGGGCGACCAACCGCTACCTGCTCTCGACCGGCACCGTCGACCTGGCGCTCGAGGGCTCGCGCTTCCCGGCGGGCATCGCCGGCGTCGGTGTCAGCGAAACGGAGATCGCGATCACCTACCGGGGTCTGGGCGGCGGCGGCGTCGGTGCGTCCATCTGCCGTGCATCCGCTCCCGGCGTGGTGCGGTGCGAGAGCGATCCCGCCGGCGGCGGGCGGCCTGCCGGCTCCACCGTCTGGCTCCCCCGGCGTGAGCGTCTGCTGATCGGCGTGGACGACACGGACACCGCCGAGGAGGGTGCCACCTGGACGCTGGCGCACAACATCGCGCAGGCGGTGCAGGACGAGCGCTCCCGCTACCTCTCCCACACGATCGTCCAGCTCTACCCCGTTCCTTACCGGACCAAGAATTGCGTCGCCATCGTCTGTGAGTTTGCGTCTTCGGACCCGGACGGCCTGATCGCACGGTACCGGGAGTACCTGGAGGAGTACACCCTCTCCGAGAAGACCGGCATGGCGGCCTGGCGGGGATTCGACCCTGCTCCCCTCCTGCCGTTCGGCAGGAGAGTGAAGGCGGGCGAGGTCTCGCCAGGGGACCTTGCGGAGCTCGCCGACCGACGCCTCTCGGTCGTCATGGACGGCAGGGGGGTCATCGGTGCGGTGGCGGCGATCCCCTTCTATACCATGTACAGCGAGGCGCTGGCGCTATGGACTGGAGAAGAGTGAAAGCGGCCCTCCTTGCGGAGGGGTCGGCCCGACTGCGCGGCGAGCCTGCCGACCGCTACATCTCCCGCTCGGCGGCGGGGCCGTCAGCGGGAGGGTCGGGTTCGATCTTCTTTGCGGTCGGCGGCCGTCGGGTGCGCCTCTGCGTCGACCCCGACAGCCCCGTCGCGATCGTCCACGAAGGCGGCGGCAGGGCGACGCTGATCCTGGGTGATGAACAGATCAGCGGCAGGCTGGAACCCGCCGCTCTCCACTGCCCCCGGCAGGCGTACGTCACCGTGAGCGGGGGTTGCATCTTCCGCTGCCGCTACTGCCCGGTGCCTGCCCTCCAGGGCCGCCGGAAGTCGATCGCCGAGATCGTCCGGCTCGTCGAGGGCGTCTCGGACCGGATCGACGCGATCGCGATCACGAGCGGCGTCGCCTCCTCCGTCGAGGAGGAGGAGGCCTCCGTCCTCAAGGCAGTGAGGGCGCTCAGGCGGTTCGACCTCCCTATCGGCGTCTCCATCTACCCGACCCCCGAGACGCCGCAGCGCCTCCACGACCTGGGGGTCGCGGAGGTGAAGTTCAACGTCGAGGCGGCGACGCCCGCCCTGTTCGCGGAGATGTGCCCGGGCCTCTCCTGGGAGACGATGTGGGAGGCGCTCCGACGGTCGGTGGCGCTCTTTTCGCGGGGGCGCGTCTTCTCCAACGTGATCGTGGGGCTCGGAGAGACCGACGGCGACCTGGAGCGGTGCATCGACGACCTGGTCGATATCGGCGTCATCCCCGTCCTGCGGCCGCTCTCGCCCGCGGCGTCTCTCGCCGATCGGGAACGCCCGTCCGCCGACCGGCTGCTGCGGCTCTGCGAGGTGCACGAACGGGCCCTGCGGCGTGTCGGGCTCGATCCGGCGGAGGCACTGACCATGTGTCCGGCGTGCACCGGGTGCGATCTGACGCCGGGGAGGGACACATGAGGGGCGTCGATGCGCTGGCGGCGGCGCTCCGGCGGTGCGCCGACCGATTCTACACCGTGCCCGGATACCCGATCACGGAGCTTGCGGCGCGGCTCGAAGCGGCGATCGCGATCAACGAGAAGGTGGCGCTGGAGTACGCCCTCGGCGATTCGCTCGCCGGCAGGCGTGCGGCGGTCGTGGTCAAGCACGTGGGGCTGAACGCCTGCGCCGACCCGCTCGTCAATGCCACCACCCAGGGCCTCCGGTCGGGCGTGGTGGTGGTGGCGGGCGACGACGTCGGCGCCGTCGCCTCGCAGAACGCCCAGGATTCGCGGTACTACGGCGAGGTGGCGCAGGTGCCGGTGCTGGAGCCGGACAGGGAGACGATCTATCCGGCGGTCGAAGCGGGGTTCGAGGCGTCGGAGGCCTTCTCCCGCGTCGCTCTCCTGCGGGTCACCCCGCCCCTCCTGGACGCCGCCGTGCCGGAGGGGGCGTGCGTCAGGAGGGACGGGGCGGGGACCCTCGCCGACCCCGGGCTGACATTCCGCGGCAGGGTGACGGCGGCGGACCGCGGCTTCGCCCGGATGTTCGCATGGTCGCGGTCGTCCCCGCTGAACCGCATGACCGTCGGCACCGTCGGCACGGGTCCCGCACCGGGAGAGTCCCGGGCGGTCACCGTCTATCCTCCGCCGGCGGACCCGGCGATCCTGGCGAGGACGTGCGAGTACGGCAGGCCGTTCGTGCGGGAGCACCGCTGGTGCGAGGCGCCGGCGGTGGAGGAGGAGCCCGAACGGATGGAGGGGAGGGGGTACCATCGCACGTTCTGCCGCGGGTGCCCCTTCGCGGGCGCGCTCGCGATCCTCGCGGAGCGGGGGATGCAGGCGGTCTGCGACATGGGCTGCTCGGTCTTCGCCATGAACCCCCCGTACCGCGTGGGCATCGCCACCTACGGCCTGGGCTCCTCGATCGCCGTGGCGGCGACCAGTACCGGCGTTGCGCTCACAGGCGACTACGCGCTCCTCCACTCCGGCATCAACGCGCTCGTGGACGTCTACGAGAAGCAGCTGCCGCTGCTCTGTATCGTGCTGAAGAACAACCGCATGGGCATGACCGGCGGTCACCCTATCCCTGATCTGCTGCGGTACCTCGCCTGGGCGGACCCGATCGTCTGCGGTGCAGCGGATGAAGAGACCCTGCGCCGGGTGCTGGTGCCGCATGCGATGCCCCGCACCGTGGTGATCGAGGGCAGATGTCCGGAGGACGGACGGCATGAAACCGTGGCATATTGAGATCTGTGATGTAACGCTGCGAGACGGGGAGCAGGCTCCCGGCGTTTCGTTTACCTGTGAGGAGAAGCTGAAGATCGCCGAGGCGCTCGACCGGATCGGCGTTGAGGTGATCGAGGCGGGATTTCCGGTGGTATCGCCGGCGGAGAAGCAGTGCGTCGCCGCTGTCGCACGGAGCGGCCTCGATGCGCGGGTCTGCTGCCTGGCGCGGGCGGTGAAGGCGGACGTCGAGGCCGCGCTAGACTGCGACGTCGATATGGTGAGCATCTTCGTCGCCACATCCGATCTGCATATCAGGCACAAGTACCGCAGACCCAGGGAAGAGGTGCTCGACGCCGCGCTGGAGGTGGTCGAGTTCGCCGCCGACCATGGGGTGGAGATCCGTTTTGCCGCAGAAGACGCCTCGCGGACCGATCCCGCCTTCCTGATCGAGGCGTACACCCGGGGCATCGAGCACGGCGCCGATCTCGTGAGCTTCGCCGACACCGTCGGGTGCCTGACCCCGCTGGAGATCCATGCCGCGGTCTCGGAGATCGTCGCGAAGGTCGACCACCCGCTCTGCATCCACTGCCACAACGATCTCGGGTTCGCGTCGGCAAACACCGTCACGGCGGCAGCAGGGGGCGCGTTCCAGCTCCACACCACTATCAACGGCATCGGCGAGCGGGCCGGCAACGCCGCGCTCGAGGAGGTGCTGGTGGCGGTACGGCTGAAGGGGGGCGTCGAACGCTACGATCTGACCTGCCTGCAGGAGATCTCGCGGATGGTGGCGGAGATATCGGGCATACACCCGGCGAAGAACAAGGCGATCGTGGGCGAACACGCCTTTGCCCACGAGAGCGGCATCCACATCGCCGCCATCCTCGAAGACCCGCTCACCTACGAGTACGTCCCCCCGGAGATGGTGGGCGGCGAGCGGCGGTTCGTCCTGGGGAAGCACAGCGGCAGGCGGGCGCTCGAACACGTGGCGAAGACCTACGGTTACGAGCTGGATAACGGGCAGATCCGGTGGGTGCTGGATCAGATCAAGCAGCGGAGCGAGGGCAAGTGCAGCATCACGCCGCAGGTGCTCTGCGAGATTCTGCGGTGGTGCAGGGGGGTCTCCTGACCATGGGCACGCTGTCGGAGCGGATACTCGGTGCACCCGCCGGCGAGTACGTGAACCGGGAGGTCGACGTCGCCTTCGCCCACGACGGCACCGGCGTCCTTGTCCGTGAGACGCTGCGGGAGATGGGGGTGGAACGGCTCCCGCACCCGGAGCGGGTCCGCCTGATCTTCGATCACATCGTTCCCGCGAACACCGGCACGACGGCGACCCTCCAGAAGGAGCTCCGGGAGTTCGCCTGCGCGTGTGGAATCCCGCTGTCGGACGTCGGTGGGGGCATCTGCCATCAGGTGATGAGCGAAGGGGTCGTCCTGCCCGGCCAGATCGTGGTGGGCGCCGACTCCCACACCTGCACGCTGGGCGCCTTCGGGGCGTTCGCCACCGGCGTGGGTGCGACGGACATGGCGGCCATCTGGGCGTCGGGCGCGACCTGGTTCCGGGTGCCGCCGACCATCGGGCTGCACCTCGACGGCCGATTCACCGGCGCGGCGGAGGCGAAGGACCTCGCCCTCGCCTGCGTGGGCGCGCTCGGCATGGAGGGCGCCACCTACCGGGCGCTGGAGTTCGTGGGCGACGGTGCGGCGGACATATCCATGGCGGGACGGCTGACCCTCTGCAACATGGCGGTGGAGGCGGGCGCAAAGACCGGCATCTTCTACGCTGACGCCGTCACGCTTCGGTACCTGGCCGGTTTCGGCCTCAGTGTCGGGGTGCAGGCGCCGGAGGAGTGCTGCTACGAGCGCGAGATCGCGTTCGACCTCGCCGACATCGTGCCGCTGGTTGCGGCGCCGCACCGGGTGGACAACGTCCGTCCCGTCACAGACGTCGCGGGGACGCCGCTCGATCAGGTCTTCGTCGGCACCTGCACCAACGGGAGGTACGAGGATCTGGAGCGGTTCGCCCGGATCGTGCGGGGCGGGACGGTGGCCGTGAGGACCCTCGTCGTCCCCGCCTCCCGCCGCGTGCTGCAGCGCGCGATCGAGACCGGCGTCCTCGCCGAGATCGTGGCGGCGGGCTGCATAGTGGCGCCGCCCGGCTGCGGGCCGTGCCTCGGCGCCCATATGGGCGTGATCGGCGAGGGGGAGGTCTGCCTCTCGACGGCGAACAGGAACTTCAGGAACCGGATGGGCGTGGGCGGCGAGGTATACCTGGCGTCGGTCGCCACCGCCGCGGCAAGCGCCCTTGCAGGAGAGATCGCAGTGCCGGAGGAAATATAATATGTACGGTGAGGGGCCGGCGGTCTGCCTGGGCAGCGACATCGACACCGACCTCATCATCGCGGGTCGGTACCTCCGCACGAAGGACCGCCGGATCTGGTCGGAGCACGTCTTCGAGGACCTGGACCCGACGCTCGCGGAGCGCATCAGGGGAGCGGTGATCGTGGCGGGCAGGAACATGGGCTGCGGCTCCTCACGCGAGCAGGCGGTCATCGCCCTGCGGGAGGCCGGCGTGGTCGGGGTCGTCGCCCCCTCGTTCGCCCGCATCTTCTTCAGGAACGCCATCAACGTCGGCCTGCCCGTGATCGAGGCGGATATCCCCTGCGTGGAGGGCGCCTTCGTCCGCTTCGACCTGGACGAGGGGTGGGTGGAGGTGAACGGCCAGCGCCGTCCCGCCGCCCCGCTCTCGCGGCGGATGGTCGAGATCCTCCGCGCCGGAGGGCTTGTCCCGTACTGGAGGTCGCGGCGGTGATCTTTCCAGCACACTGCAAGGTGGTCGGCTGCGCCGCCGGCACCCCCTGCGGCGACCGGGTGTACTTCCTGACGGAGTACCTGATCCGGGAGACCGGCGCGGGCTGCGAGGTGGTGGCCGTGGAGACCGACCCGGAGGAGACCGGGGTGATGCGACGGGTTGTCCGCACCCGGGTGCTTGCCGGCCCCGGCGAGGTCTGCCGGTATCCGGAGCGGGTGCAGCTCCACGATCGAACGTTCCTGGTGGAGCGTGCGGCGGAGTCCGGGTACCGCTGCACGGTCTTCACCGGTCACGACGAGCACACCACATTCGTGATGGACCCGGACCTTGCCGGGTTCCTCCGCATCCACGTCTACGACATCGAGCCCCCCCGCCCGCACCTCTCCGCCACCCTCCGGGACCTCGAGCGGTGCGGCCTCTTCGGTGATCTGGAGGTGATCTTCGAGCACCACGTGCAGGATATCCGGTCGCTCGACGCCGACGTCTATCCCTGCCGGGCGGCGGGATTCGCCCGCACCCTCGATGCGGACGCCCTGCACGGCGGAGAGCGGATCGCCGGGTGCCAGACGGGAGCCCAGATCGCCCGGGAGTGCTACGGCGATGCGTTCGAGCTCGAGAACATCTGCCCGCTCGCCTCGGTCGACCGGGAGCCCTTCATCGCGCGGTGCTGCCGGAACGAGCGGGTGGGAGCGGGCGTGTGGAACGGACAGCGCGGCACGGTGGTGCACTGGGGCGCGTCGCCCCGTGAGATCGCGCTTGCTGCGCTCGACCTGATACGCACCTGGAGGACGGATGCTCCGCATCGCGGTGGTTGAGGGCGACGGCATCGGGCATGAGGTGATACCGGTCGCCCGGGACGTGCTGGCGGCGGTCCGCCCGGACATCGAGTTCTTCGACGTCGAGGTGGGCTACGGCCGCTGGGAGCGGACCGGCAGCGCATGCGGCAGCGAAACGATGCGGGAGCTGCGGTCGGCGGATGCCGTCCTCTTCGGGGCGGTCACGACGCCGCCGGATCCCGACTACCGGAGCGTGCTCCAGACGATCCGCCGCGAGCTCGATCTCTACGCCAATATCCGCCCGATTGAGGGGGAGGACTTCGACATCGTCATCGTCCGCGAGAACACCGAGGGGCTCTACTCCGGCATCGAGTGGACGGAGCCTGATCGGGCGTGCACGCTGCGGGTGGTCTCCCGGAGGGGGAGCGAACGGATCGCGCGCTGCGCCTGCATGCTGGCGAAGAGGCGGCGGCACCTCGTCATCGGGAACAAGGCGAACGTCCTGAAATCGGATCTCCTGTTCGTCGAGATCTGCAGGCGGGAGGCGGAACGTGCCGGAGTTCCCTGCCGGTCCCACTACATCGACGCGCTCTGCCTGGACGTGCTGATGCACCCGCAGCACTACGACGTGATCGTGACCACCAACATGTTCGGGGACATCCTCTCGGACGCCGCCGCGTACCTGGTGGGGGGCCTGGGAATGCTCCCGAGCGCCAACATCGGCGAACGCCACGCGCTCTTCGAGCCCGTGCACGGGAGCGCGCCCGACATCGCCGGAAAGAACATCGCCAACCCGATCGCGGCGATCCGGAGTGCGGCGATGCTGCTCCGGCATGCCGGCGACTCCGGGCACGCGGCGGCGATCGAGGCGGCGGTCCGGACCGCCGTTGCAAAGGGGATCGCGACGCCGGACCTGGGGGGCACCGCCGGCACCCGCGAGTTCGGCGATGCCGTGATCCGCGAGCTGTCGATCGCTCTCCATCCCTGAAAGGGGGTCCCGCCGGCACCCGCAGTACGGTTCTTTTTCGCAAGGCGTAAACCCGATCCCGTCCAACAGATGCCCTATGGTACGGGTCGGGTGTCACGTCTCCATCGCAGGATCGATCGATCAGGCCGTCGGCAGGGCCGTGGAGCGGGGGTGCGATACGTTCCAGATCTTCTCGCGGAACCCGAGGGGCTGGAAGGCAAAGGACCTCGATGCAGGGGCGGTCGCCGCATTCCGCGAGCGGGTGAGCGCCTCCGGCATCGATCCGGTCTTCGATCACATGCCCTACCTCCCGAACCTGGCGTCTTCGAACGACGAGATCCACGGAAAGTCGGTGGCGGCCCTCGCGGCGGAGCTCCGGCGGTGCGAACTGCTCGCGATCCCCTATCTGATCACCCACCTCGGGCACCATGGCGGTGCCGGCACGGAGAGCGGGCACGGCCGCGTCGTTTCCGCCATCAACCGTGCGCTCGTCGAAGCGGAAGGCGGCACGATGCTGCTTCTGGAGAACACCGCGGGAGAGAAGAACAGTGTAGGGACGACCGTCGAGGAGCTCCGGCTGATCATGGACGGGATCGAGGCGACGGAGCGCATCGGCGTCTGCTTCGATACCTGCCACGCCTTCGCTGCCGGCTACGACCTCAGGACCCGGGACGGAATCGAGGCGGTCCTGGGCGCGTTCGACGAGCAGATCGGTCTCGACCGCCTGAAGGTGGTCCACCTCAACGACAGCAGGGGCGATCTCGGAAGCCGCCTCGACCGGCACGAGCATATCGGGTTGGGGTTCATCGGTGAAGAGGGGTTCCGCCTCCTCCTCCGCCGCCCCGCGATCAGGGCGCTCCCGCTGATCTGCGAGACGCCCGTGGACGGGCGGCGTGGCGATGCCGGGAACATCGCGAAGGTGCGCGAGCTCGCCGGGTAGATCCGGCGACCGGCGCACTGCTCCGGTGACCGGCAATTGATTAAAGAGCGTGGACCGCAAACAGATCTCCACGTGAAGGCGGTATTCGACGGCGTGTGGGTGCGGCTGGGGAGCGAGGGCCGCGCCCTCTACGAGCAGGGGGGGTACGGCAGGCCGGAAGGACCTGGTCTGCGGCTGGCGCCGCAGGAGGCGCTGTACCTCATCGAGCGGAGCAGGATCGAAGTGGAGAACTTCGACTTCGACGCCCTGCTCGGGATCTTTGCCGGCCAGCCGAACTTCATCAGGAGCTACCTGGTCTACCGGGACATCCGTGAGCGGGGGTACGTGATCCAGCCCGGTCCGCACGACTTCCGGGTCTTCCGGCGCGGCCATAAACCCGGCGTCGGGAAGTCGCGGTACCTGGTGCGGGTGCTGTCGGAGCGGGACCTCATCGAGTTCGAGCGGCTCGGCCGCGATGTCGCGGCTGCAGTCCACATGCGGAAGCAGTACATCCTCGCCGTGGTGGACGACGAGGACGAGCTGACCTACTACGAGGTCAGGATTCGGGATCTGCCGCCGGTCGGACCGCAGCCGCGCTGCGAACCGGTGACTGCCTCCCTCTACGGCACGTACGTGCTCGCCCACCTGCCCCCCGGCTCGCCGCTCGAGGAGCACTGGTACGGCAGACGTCTGGATGCAGAGCGGCTGATGATCAGGCCGGTCGAGGCGATCCACCTGATCCGGCGTGGATGCCTGCAGGTCACGGGGGGCGGCGTGCCGTTCGACGCCGATGCGTTCATGGATGCGGTGGCGGAGAAGGATGTGGAGATCCGGGAGAAGGTGGCGGTCTTCTCCGACCTGCGGACGAAGGGCTACATCCCCAAGACCGGGTACAAGTTCGGGCATCACTTCCGGGTGTACTCGGGAAAGAAGACGCACTCGGAGATGCTGGTCCACGCCGTTCCGGCGGGAACCTCCATGCCGATGAGCGCCGTCTCCCGCTCGGTCAGGCTCGCCCACAGCGTTAAAAAGAAGATGTTGTTCGCCTCTCTCTATAATACAGAGATCAGGTACATCGAGTTTGCCCGAATAAAGTTGTGAGCGTCACTTCTATGCAGTCAGGGACGAATCCGTGGTCGAATAATCAGGCCGAAGATATCGACAGGCTTTTTGTTGAATTCGGCATCGAGCCGATCGGCGGCGTCGCCGATCGGCTCCCTGAAGTTCCGTCGTTCATACGTCGGGGTATTGTCGTTGGTCACCGGGATTACCGGCTGATCGCCGATGCGATCCGGAACAGAACCCCGTTCCACGTGCTCACCGGGTTCATGCCGTCGGGCCACCTGCACCTGGGGCACCTGATGGTGATGAAGGAGGTGGTCTGGCACGTCCGGCAGGGCGGGAACGGCTACGTGGCCATCGCTGATCGGGAGGCGCACGCCGTCCGCGGTACATCGTGGGAGAAGTGCCGGACGTTCGGGCGGGAGTACCTCAAAACCCTCTATGCGCTCGGTTTTGAGGGGACCGCCTACTTCCAGAGCAGGAACGACCGTCTCAAGGATCTCGCGTTCGAGGTGTCCACCAAGGTGAACTTCTCCGATCTCGCGGCGATCTACGGGTTCGGCCCCGATACGTCGCTCTCCCACGCCATGAGCGTGATCACCCAGGTGGCGGACATCCTCTTCCCGCAGCTGGACGCCGGCCCCGCCCCCACGGTCGTGCCGGTCGGCATCGATCAGGACCCTCACATCCGGCTCACGCGGGACGTGGCCCACAAGCTCCGGATGTTCACGGTGGAGGACCGCGGGGCGTACGTCAGCGTCCGATCGAAGAACGCGCCTGCTGATGCGCTCGCCGCCGTGCATCGGGCATTTCCGGGCTCCAGGGAGTACGAGGCGCACGTGGACATCACCGCCGAACCGCTCGGGCGGGTGCGGGACACCGTCAGGGAGATCGAGATCGCGTACGGCGGCTTCGGCTTCTACTCGCCCTCGTCGACCTACCACATCTTCATGCCCGGGCTGGAGGGCGGGAAGATGTCGAGCAGCGTCCCCGGGAGCTCGTTCGGGTTCTACGAGTCGGACAGGGAGATCAAAAAGAAGGTGATGGCGGCGATCACCGGCGGAAGAGCCACGCTCGATGAGCAGCGGAGGCTCGGCGGCGAGCCGGATCGGTGTTCGATCTTCCTTCTCAACCTCTTCCACGTGCTGGAGGACGAGATCGAGCTTGCGGATCTGCGGCGCCGGTGCCTGGAAGGGGAGCTGACGTGCGGTCAGTGCAAGAAGGAGACGCTGGAGCGTGTGATGACGTTTGTGCGGGAGATGCGCGAGAGGATGGATGCGGTGGAGCACCTGGTAGAGATGGAGTATGGAACTGACGCTCAATGAGAAGAGGCTGCTGGTCGCGCTCGGGTCGATGGGATCGGCGGACGCGACCGCGCTTGCGGAGGCGATGGGCACCCGTCCCGAAGCGGTGGTGCAGTATGCGCACCTCGCCAGCGGGCGGGGGCTCGTGGAGGTGCACAGGGACGTCCGGCGGCGGTACACCCTGACCGACGAGGGGAAGGCCTATGCAGGAAAAGGGCTGCCCGAACGGCAGCTCCTCGAGAGTTTTGAGGAGCGGATCCCGATGAAGGACCTCCAGAGACATCCGCTGGCGAGGATCGGGATCGGCTGGATGCGGAAGAAGGACTGGATCGCCATCCGCGACGGCGTCGTGCACAAGACCGGCGGAGATCTTCCCGGAGCGGACGAGCGCGCCTTTGCGGTGCTCGGAGAGACCGGCGTCGTGCAGGACGGCGAGGGCGTGCAGGACCTCGTCAGGCGCGGGCTCGCAGAGGTGGAGGAGACCGTTACCTACGAGATCTCGCTGACCGCAGCGGGCCGGCACCTCCTGGCGGAGGGGCTGGATCTCCGCCAGGAGACGGGCACGCTCACCCGCGAGCAGATCATCTCCGGCGAATGGAAGACCCTCAATCTCCGCAGGTACAGCGTGGAGAAGGTTCCACGGCGTATCTATGCCGGGAAGGTGCACCCCTACCAGCGTCTGCTCGACGAGATGCGGCGGGTGCTGCTGGACATGGGCTTTACCGAGATCCACGGGGGGATCGTCCAGAGCTCCTTCTGGAACTTCGACGCCCTCTTCCAGCCGCAGGACCATCCCGCCCGTGAGATGCAGGACACCTTCTTCCTCGCGGAGCGCTGGCCGCTGCCGGAGGGATACGAACGCGTCCGCGATATGCACGAACGCGGGGGGGAGACCTCCTCCACCGGCTGGGGCGGCACCTGGAGCGTGGAGAGGGCGGAGCAGAGCGTGCTGCGGACCCACACCACCTGCCTCTCCATCCGGCACCTGGCAGAACACCCGCGGCCTCCCGTCAAGGCGTTCTGCATCGGCAGGGTGTACCGCCGCGAGGCGGTCGATCCCACGCACCTGCCGGAGTTCGAGCAGCTGGAGGGGATCGTGATGGACGAGGGGGTGAACTTCCGGCACCTTCTGGGATTCCTGAAGGAGTTCTACGCCAGTATGGGCTTTGAAAAGGTGCGGTTCCGTCCCGGCTACTTCCCATACACGGAGCCGAGCGTGGAGCCCGAGGTCTGGGTGGACGGGCTCGGCTGGGTGGAGCTCGGCGGTGCCGGCATATTCCGGCAGGAGGTGACCGCACCCTTCGGGATCGAATATCCCGTGCTCGCCTGGGGGCTGGGCATCAGCCGGGTCGCCATGCTGAAGCTGGGGCTCCGGGACCTGCGGCAGCTCTACCGGAGCGATGTCGGATGGGTGCGGGAGACGCCAGTACTTGCGGAGCCCATAAGGGGCGAGGAGGGACAATGCCGATCATAACGCTTCCGTTCGCATACCTGGAGCGGCTGGTCGGCGCTGAACGATCGGTCATCCTCGACCGGGTACCGATGATCGGCGCCGATATCGAGCGCGTCGAAGAGGATCACGCCGATATCGAGTTTTTCCCGGACCGCCCCGACCTCTTCTCCGCCGAGGGCGTCGCCCGGGCCATGCGGGGATTCCTGGGCATCGAGACGGGGCTGCGCGCGTACAGCGTCCGCCCCTCCGGCATCGCGTTCACGGTCGACCCCGCGCTCGCCGGGATCCGGCCGTTCCTGGGTTCGGCGGTGATACGAGACGTCTCGCTCGGTGAAGAGGCGATCGAGAGCCTGATGGGGCTGCAGGAGGCGCTCCACTGGGCGGTCGGGCGCGGACGCGCCAAGGTGGCGATCGGCGTGCACGACCTGGATACGGTGGAGCCTCCGTTCCGGTACTTCGCGGCCCCGCGGGACCGGTCGTTCGTTCCCCTGGACTTCGACCGGGAGATGACCATGGAGGAGATCCTCGTCGAGCATCCGAAGGGGCGGGACTACGCCCACCTGGTGGAGCGGTTCGCCCGGTTCCCGCTGATCGTGGACGCCCGCGACCGGGTGCTCTCGTTCCCGCCCGTCATCAACGGCGAGCTGACCCGGGTGACGACAGAGACCCAAAACATCCTCCTCGACACGACCGGCACCGATGCGAAGGCGGTGATGACCGCGGTCAACATCATCTGCACCGCGCTCGCCGAGACCGGGGCGGCGATCGAGAGTGTCACCATAGACGGGCGGGAGGTGCCCACGCTCGCACCGGCGGAGCGGATCGTCAGCGTCGCCGAGTGCTCGGACCTGCTGGGTATCCGGCTTTCGCCCGGGGAGATGTCGGAACTGCTGTGGCGGATGCGTTTCGGCGCGGAGCCGATGGGCGACGACCGCGTGCGCGTGCAGGTGCCCTGCTACCGCGCCGACATCCTGCACGACTGGGACGTCTTCGAGGACGTGGCGATCGCCTACGGCTACGAGAACTTCGAGGCCTGCCTCCCCTCCACCTTCACCATCGCACGGGAGCACCCGATCGCGGTGATCGAGGGGGCGGTCCGCAGCATCCTGGTGGGCCTCGGCTACCTGGAGATGATGCCGTTCACCCTCACCAGCGAGCCGGTGCTCTTCGATAAGATGCAGCGGCCGCGGTCTTCTGCGGCGCTGCGGGTGCTGCACCCGATCTCGGAGGAGCAGACGGTGGTGCGCACCGACATCCTCCCGCTCCTGCTGGAGATGCTGCAGCTCAACAGGCACCGCGAGCTGCCGCAACGGCTCTTCGCGGTGGGCGACGTCGTCGCGGGGACCGCCACCTACCAGAAGGTGGCAGCGACGAGCATTCATCCCGGCGCCGATTTCTCGGAGGCGTACGCCACTACGGACGCGCTCTGCCGGGAGCTTTCGCTGCCGTACACGGTCGCCGAATCCGAGGATCCCGCCTTCATCGACGGGAGACGGGGCAACATCCTGGTCGGGTGCAGGATCGTCGGGGTGTTCGGGGAGATCCACCCGGCGGTCCTCAACGCGTTCGAGCTCGAGCACCCCGTCGCCGCGCTGGAGCTCGACCTTACAGTCGTACCGGGATACCCCGCGCCGCCAGGTACTCCTTGACCTGGCGGACAGTGAACTCCCCGTAGTGGAAGACGCTCGCCGCCAGGCAGGCGTCCGCCTTCCCGTCCACAAATCCCTCGTAGAAGTGTTCGAGCGTGCCCACGCCGCCGCTGGCGATCACCGGGACGCCGACCTCTTCAGAGATCGCGGCGGTGATGGGGATATCGAATCCGTCGCGCGTTCCATCGGTCTCCATGCTGGTGAGGAGGATCTCGCCGGCGCCGCGCTCCTCCGCCTCACGCGCCCATTCGATCGCATCGATGCCGGTGGGCCGGGTCCCGCCGTAGGTCACCACCTCGTACCAGCACTCCCGCCCGTCGGGGAGCGCGATCGGCGTTGCTCCCGGCCTCATCTTCAGGTTGCGGCGGACGTCGATGGCGACGACGATACACTGGGTGCCGAAGCGTTCCGCGCCCCTGGAGATCAGGGCGGGGTCCTGCACGGCGCTCGTGTTGATGCTCACCTTGTCAGCGCCCGCCCGGAGAATCTGCTGCATGTCGGCGAGCGTGCGGATGCCGCCGCCGACGGTGAGCGGCAGGAAGAGCTGATCCGCCGCACGCTGCACCACGTCGATGATGGTGCCCCGCTGCTCCCTGGACGCGGTGATATCCAGGAACACCACCTCGTCCGCGCCCTGCTGGTTGTAGCGCTGGGCGAGCTCGACGGGATCGCCTGCGTCGCGCAGGGCGACGAAGTGCGTGCCCTTGACCACCCGTCCGTCCTTGAGATCGAGGCAGGGGATGATCCGTTTCGTCAGAACCATGCAGAGTGGTGGGCAGGCGAATATCTTGATTCTTTGGATGCCCCGTGGCGGATACGGTGCGGTCGGGCGGTATTGTGTGGGGCTTTAAGTGGTGCGAGGGCCACTATTAGGAACGAACCGGTGAAGAACCCGGGGTTGCGGTGTTTTCCATGCACTCAGGAGATCTGAAGATTCGGTGGGCACGGCAGTACATGCCTGTCCTGTCGTCGATACGGGAACGGTTTGAGCAGGAAAAGCCTTTTGCCGGCATGACGATCGGCATGGCGCTCCACGTCGAGGCGAAGACGGCGGTGCTGGTGGAGACGCTCGTGGCCGGAGGCGCCGAGGTGCACATCACCGGCTGCAATCCGCTCTCCACCCAGGACGACGTATCGTTCGCGCTCAACACCCGCGAGGGCATCCACAGCTACGCGAAGCGCGGTGCGACGGTGGAGGAGTACTACGCCGGCATCGACCGGGTGCTGGACGCCCGCCCCGCCGTCACCATCGACGACGGCATGGATCTGATCCACCGCCTCCACACGGAGCGGCGCGAGATCCTCGATGCGGTCATCGGCGGGTGCGAGGAGACGACCACGGGCGTCCACCGCCTGCGGGCGATGGCGCGTGAGGGGGCGCTCAGGTTTCCCGTCATCGCCGTCAACGACACGCCGATGAAGCGCTTCTTCGACAACGTCCACGGCACCGGCGAGAGCTCGCTCGCCGCCGTCATGATCACGACCAACGTGCTGATCGCGGGCAGGAGGGTCGTCGTCGCAGGATACGGCTACTGCGGTCGGGGTCTCGCCCAGAAGGCCCGCAGCCTGGGCGCGCGGGTGATCGTGACCGAGGTGGATCCCCGGCGGGCGCTGCAGGCCCACATGGACGGGTTCGAGGTGATGCCCATGGACGCCGCCGCCGCCCTCGGCGATATCTTCATCACCACCACCGGGAACACCGGCATCATCACGGAGCGCCACTTCCCGAAGATGAAGAGCGGCGCCATCCTCGCAAACGCAGGCCACTTCGACGTCGAGATCGATGTGGACTGGCTCGAGCGGAACGCCGACGCCGTCGAGCGGCGGGAGGGGATCAACACCTACATACTCGACGGTACGGCGCTCCACGTCCTCGCCGAAGGCCGCCTGGTCAACCTCGCCACGCCGAAGGGCATGGGGCACCCCATCGAGGTGATGGATCTGAGCTTTGCCGTGCAGGCGCTGTCCGCGCTCCATATCGCACGGCACGGGCGGGAGCTCTCGCCCGGCGTCCATGACGTGCCGTCCGCCATCGACGAGGAGGTGGCCCGCCTCAAGCTCGACGTGCTGGGGCTCGCGATCGATCGCCTGACGCCGGAGCAGGAGGATTACATGAGCAGCTGGACGATCGGGACGTGATGCGCGAATACCGCCGGCTCCGCTCATCCGCCACCGAACGACCGGGTGCGGGAGCAGTAGAGATACTCCCCCGCGTATCCCGCATACCTCCCGAAGTACGCCCGCGCAAAGCGCCGGATCCGGTCGTACTCCGCAGGCGTGCAGGCCCCCCCTCCCAGCTCCGGCAGATACGCCTGCGCCATGATCCGCCGGATCCAGACATCCACCGGGAACGACTCGTAACGCCCGAAGGCGAAGAGAAGAACGCAGTCCGCTGCCTTCGGCCCGACCCCCCGCAGCCGCATCAGCTCCTGCCGTGCATCTTCGCAGGGCAGAGCGGCGATCCGCTCAGCCCAGTCCGGGTTCTCCGCCGCCCAGCGTGCGGCCTCCCGGACGGCACCGGCCCGGTAGCCGAGCCGGCAGTCCCGCAGCTCCTCGCAGCCCGCCTCCGCCAGCATCTCCGCCGCCGGGAACGTATACGCCGTGCCGAACGCCCCCTCGATCTCCTCGCCGTAGCGTTCCGCCAGAAGAGATACCCTCCGCCTGACGGCGGGAATGTTCGTGTTCGTGGCGCAGATGTAGGAGACCAGGCACTCCCAGGGCGGCTGCCGCACGATCCGCAGGCCCCTGCACCGCCGGATCGCCGCACCGATCGCCGGATCGCGGTCGACGGAGGCGAGGACGGCGTCGAGGTCGAGCGCCAGCCGGAAGTAATCGGCGACGAACGCCCCGTCCGCCCCTTCGAAGGTGAGGACCGGTCCGTCCTGCCGGATCCGGACGGCGCGGTCGCCGACGACGCCCTGCCACCAGCCATCGACCGTCTCCCACCGGAAGACCTGACCGCACCCGAGCGTCCGCGAGAGATCGAAGGGCTGATCGGGCCGGAGCGTGATCGTCGTCATGGGGACGGATGCCCTGTCAGTGGAAAAAACCGGATTGGACCGGATTATTCTCCCTTGTCCCTGTTGTAGACGCAGGACTGAACGTCCTGCCCGAGCCTGCCGATGGCGTCCGCCCGGCAGCGTGCGCAGTGACGCATCTGCTTGATGAAGGGGGCGCACCGGTCCTGCATCTCCCGCTTCTGCTGCGGTGTTGGGGGATTGATGTGAGCGAACTTGTACTGCGGGATGAGCGGGATGACGTTGAGCGAAAACGCCCCCATCTCCCCGACTTTCTTTGCGATCTCCGGGATGTGCCCGTCGTTGATGCCCGGGATGTAGACCGTGTTGATCTTGACGAACATCTCTCGGGCAACGGCCAACTCGATCCCTTTCAGCTGCTGCTCAAGCAGCAGTTCCGCCGCTTCCCTGCCGTGGTACTTCCTGCCCCCGAACTCCACCCAGGAGTAGATCTTCTCTCCGACGGCGGGATCGACGGCGTTGAGCGTGACGGTCACGTTGCCGACGTCGTACCGCGCCAGCTCGTCGATGCTGCCGGGCAGCAGGAGGCCGTTCGTGCTGATACACATGATCAGGCGGGAAAACTCCCCGTGCACCAGCCGCAGCGTCTCGAAGGTCTCCGGATTCGCGAGCGGCTCGCCCGGTCCGGCGATCCCGATCACCTTCACGTAGGGGTACTCCTTCACCACCCTGCGGACGAGATCGAGCGCCTCCTCCGGCGAGAGGACCCTGCTCGTCACACCCGGCCTGCTCTCGTTCACGCAGTCGAAGTCGCGGATGCAGTAGTTGCACTGGATATTGCACTTCGGGGCGACCGGCAGGTGGCACCTGCCGAAGGCGTGACACGCCTTCTCGGAGTAACAGGGGTGCTCGCTGATCTTCCTCAACTGCTCCGGGTCGTACGGGACTTCTCTGCCCTGGACCGTTGCAGTACGGTACGGATCATCGATCATGTCTGGTGAATCGTGGGTGCTGAAACATTATATACTGATGGGTGGCCGCACGATAGAACGGGTTCTTTTCCGCTGCGTTTATGCAGGAACCATGCATCCGGGACCGTTCGGTGCACCCGTCATGCACCGCTCCCGGCGCGTCGGGCGGGTGCTCCGGCGGGACGACCGCATCCCGGTGCATGATGAGGTGGAGATCCGGGACGACGAGGTAGGCCGGAAAGAGCCCGAAGAGGTCGTGGTACTCGGGCCTGTACACCTTCAGCCGCAGGTATATCGGTGCGCGCACGTCCCTGAGGTCTGCCGCCAGGCGTTCCAGGTGCCGCCCGTCCCGGATCTCTGCCGGGCTCCGGGGACAGGCGGAAAGCCGGCGCAGGAGGATCTCCCTGAGCACGCGGATCCTGTCGTCGCCCACCCGGAGGAGCATCTCCCTGCTGTATGCGCGCCCTGCAGGAACGGCGCGACGACGACCTGCGAGAAGATGATGAGGACGACGGGCGGAAGGCTCCACCCCGCAGAGAGATCGACCGAGGCGAGGAAGCCGGGCAGCGTCATGCCCGGCAACAGCATCGCCGAAACGGCGACGAGGAGGATCACCCGCAGAGCAGGTCGCCATCCGGCCTGCATCGTCCTCTGCACGTCGATCCGCATCCCGCTGAATACGGTTTGACGTGCCGGATGCCCGCGTAGAAGAGGATGATGATCGCCAGGGACTGCAGCGTGATCAGGGTTGCGGTCCCGGGATCAGGCGCCCGGCGACGTAACCGCTGTACAGCGCGAAGAGGATATCCATGCCGAAGATGAGCCCGAAGCCGATGGCGAGGGGCTGGCCGTTGATGAAGAAGACGTCCCAGAGCACCTTCCCGAACGTCTTCTTCCGCTCGGTGAGCATCGACGGCGTCACGCCGGGGTTCCGGAGCACCCCCGCGAACTCCCGGATGGTCCTCGTATCCGGTACCGCCATATCTTCCCGCGCTCCGTCGGGATCATCAGGATGAAGGGGGTTGACCATGTACAGGGCGAAGCTCGATATGATCCGGTACAGTGTAGCGGGGGGGAACGTCAGGAACAGGACGTTGATGAGAACGGCGGCGAGGAGGAAGAGCCCGGTATGGCGGAGCCGTTCGTCGTGGGCGAAGAGCGAGTTCTGCCTCCGCTCCTCCTGCATGATCTCATCCTGGATGCTCTCTTCCAGTACGGCGAGCTCGATCGCGTACGCATCGTACAATGTCTCGCCTGCCAGCCTCGCTACCCGAAAGAGGAATGGAACAGCGGGTAATAAGTATGTCCCCTCCGTCGAACTCGTCCCGAAATGTCTGTGTGGCCGTGCCGGCCGCAGGCCCGAACGATGATCCGGCGCTGCTCTTAAACCCTCCATACCGGCAGCGACCTGCTGAACCGTTCCGGAAATGTTCTCTCTCTCTCTCTCCATACGTTTCCGGATCTGCCTGGAGATCTCCGGGAAGTGGACCGTGAGAGGGGTCTTCAGGATGCGAGCGGGTGCAAGCATGAGAAGCTGCGCTAGCATCTTCGAGCCGTGAGCGAGTGCGAGCATGAGAAATCCTTCGGGTTTCGACCGGACGCCCCCCCTCCCGGCCAGGGGGGTTTTGGGACGGCATTGCTCTTGATGCACAGCATATTCAGCGGCACATGCGGCACCGAAAAGGGCACGGACCACCCCCCGCCCGTGCACGTCCCGACCGAGCGAAAGGATGTTCAGGGAGCACGACATGTACCACCCGCCTGAGGAGGGTCCGGTGATCGGGGACGTCATCGTTGCAGACAACCTGGAGAAGCGGTTCGGGAACGTCGTCGCCGTGGATCGTGTCAGTTTTTCCGTTCGTGAGGGCGAGATCTTCGGATTCCTGGGGCCGAACGGTGCGGGCAAGACCACGACCATGAAGATGATCCAGTGTGTCTCCCCGAAGACCGGAGGAACCCTGCGGGTCTTCGGCATGGACGTGGACACGCACCCCCGGGAGATCAAACGGCACCTCGGCGTGGTGCCGCAGGAGAACAACCTCGATCCTGACTTCACCGCCTTCCAGAACCTCACCATCTACGCCCGCTACTTCGGCATCCCGCGGAGAGAGGCGGAAGAGCGGGCGATGGAGCTCCTCGAGTTCATGCAGCTCGAGGAGAAGAGCGCCATGGTGATCGAGAAGCTCTCCGGCGGCATGAGGCGCCGCCTGATCATTGCCCGGGCGCTCATCAACGCACCGAAACTGCTCATCCTCGACGAGCCCACGATCGGGCTCGACCCGCAGGCGAGGCATCTGATCTGGGGGAAGCTCCGGGCGCTGCAGGCGGAAGGCAACACCCTCGTCCTCACTACCCATTATCTGGACGAGGCGGCGAGGCTCTGCGACCGCCTGGTCATCATGGACCGAGGGAAGATCCTGGTGGAGGGATCGCCGGAGGCGCTCGTCCGGAGACACGTCGGCACCGATATCGTGGAGGCGGAGCGGACGCCGGACGTGGTCGCCTGCATCGACGGCATGGGCGTGCGCTACGACGTCACCGCCGATACGGTGCAGATCTACACGAACGAACCCGAAGACGTCGTCCGCACGCTGCTCGATGCATGCAGGCACGGGGCGGTGACGGCGCGCCCGGCAACGCTCGAAGACGTCTTCCTGAAACTGACAGGAAGGCCGCTCCGGGAGTAAGAGCATGGGCCGCTTCGCCGCAGCCGGGATCACGTGCAGCGTATGGCGGGTCTGGCGGAGGAACTGGGACGCCTTCGTCAAGACGTATCAGGTGAACTTCATCCCGCCGTTCGTCGAGCCGTTCCTCTATCTCCTGGCGCTGGGGTTCGGGCTGGGCACCTACATCGAGACGATCGACGGCGTTTCGTATCCCCGATTCATCGCCCCCGCCCTCATCTCCGTCTCGGTCATGTACTCCGCCTTCTTCGAATGCACCTACTCGTCGTTCGTGCGGATGTACTACCGGAAAACGTTCGACGCCATCATCGCCACACCGATCGGCATCGAGGAGGTGATCGCCGGCGAGATCCTCTGGGGCGCCACCCGTGCCCTCATCTACGCAGCACTGATGCTCCCGGTGCTCGTTGCCTTCGGCGTCGTCGATCTGCCGGTATCCGTCCTGGTCGTCCCCTTCGCGTTCCTCGCAGGCCTGCTCTTTGCGAGCATCGGGATGTGCTTCACCGCGATCACGCCGAGCATCGATGCACTGAACTACCCTTCGTTCCTCTTCATCACCCCGATGTTCCTCTTCTCCGGCACGTTCTTCCCCCTCTCCCTCCTGCCGCCCATCGTCCAGTACATCGCCCTCGCGGTGCTGCCGCTCACCCACGTGGTGAGCGTGAACAGGGCGATCACGCTCACCGCATTCTCCCCGATCCTGTACTTCGACCTCATCTGGATCGGCGCGGTCACGCTGGTCCTCTTCCTTCTTTCGATCCGCCTGATGAGGAGGAGGCTGATCGCGTGAAGAGCGGACGGTGCGGGTTCACCTGTCCCGTGCCGCGGTATATGCGTCGAACATGCTGTACAGCCAGACCGGATATAGAACGGATGCCGATGAGGAGTGACGAGAGGCCGGCGAAGATCACCGCAGCGACGAAGAGGACGATCGCCTTGAGCAGCTGGCCGGTGTAGAACTGGCCCGGCCCCGGGATGAAGAACGAAAGGATCAGCGCGATAAGAGGGGATACCAAGGGTACTGATCGGCCGGGAAGTGTTTAAACCGTTTTCAGCAGCTCTACCGGGGTGTATGGTGAAACGGACGATTTTTCGGACACTGTGGCAGGAAAAAGCACAGAAGTTCTGGGACGAACTTCTGTGCCGGGAGGGGAGGTGCTCCTGCGTGAAGGTGGCCCCGGTATGCCCTGATTGAGGTCTCCGGTTGGATCCCGGACCTCGGGCAATATCAGGACGAGCTCCACGTCAGATGTCGTCGTCCCTCCCGTCCAGAACTCCGCATACACCGGATAGTGGTCCGAGACCGCCCCCCGTCTCCGTTTCGTTCAGCCCGTATGCGGTATCGAACCGGAACACTCCGGCATTCCCGGTGAAGTCCGGCAGTACCGCACCCGTAATGACGATCCGGTCGTAGGTGGGGTTCGTCGCCTTCGTGGTGGTGTCCGCACCGTTGCCGATGAGCCAGACGTAGTCGCTGCTCTTCATCGTGGACGCCCCGTCCTCGTCGAAGTACGAGCCGTCGGCGTTCGGCGGGGTGGACCGTCCGTGCCCGTTCGACCACATCGTCGAGGGCGTCGATCTCCTCCGCCGCCTCGTCCGGGTCGGTATGGACAACGATGCATACCGCATCGAAGGTGCCGTCGGCCGCGCGGAACGGTACGACGAACGGCTCCCGGTGGAAGGGATCGGTGCCGTTCGGCTCCGGGTACAGGAGCGGGCGGTCGTACAGGCGGCCTGTGGATCCTCCGTCCGCTCGAGGATCTTCTTCCCCCGGTACATGCGCGTGCACCTTCCCGGGTGGGGCGCAGTTCGTCTCCCGCACCCGCAACGCGATATCGAGAGGGGCTGTCCGGCCGGAAAGGGACGTCGCCAGGTGCCCGGAGCGCCCCCGTCTCCAGAACATGCCGCGCCATCGGGAGGAGGTAGCGGTACGCGGTTCGCCCGCAGAACGCGTGTTCAGGGCGAGGTTGCACCCGGCCCGCTGCGGCGCCTGCATCCGGGCAGGAACGCAGCCTCCACCGGTGACCCGTTCGCTGTTGGGGGCCTGGATGCGCTCCTCCCGGATCATGGAATGGCGATCCGCCTCTTCGATCGGTTATGAACCACGCGGTGCAGGCATCTCCCGGACACCGCCCGCCACGCCACGGCGTGTGCGCGGCAGCGGGCGAATCCGGCCATAAAAAGAGGGTTTAAAATCTGGGTTTCCTGTGTTTCGGGAGGCAATCCCGGCAGTAGACGGGTCTGCCCTCGGTGGGCTTGAAAGGCACTTCGCACTCGGCGCCGCAGTCGGAACAGACTGTTTTGTGGAATTCCCGGGGCCTGTTCTGGAAGGAACGGGGACCCCGACTCGAAAATTTCTCGTTCATATTGTCAACCATGCAGAAGAATCTGCATACTTTGAAGGAGTCGGGATGATATATAGGTATGCACCGCATCCAGGTTCATGCCGGACCTGATGCAGGATGATTACGTCCATCAGAACTCTCCTCTCTCCTCCCCGCAGCCGAACGGTCTGCACGGATCCTGCCAGACGGCCGGGATCGATGCCACGTACACGCAACGACCGGGTCAGGGTGTATGGCGGCTTCTCCGCCGGTCATGGACGGCGCGGGGAGGCGGTCGGAGAAGAGGCCGCAGGCAAGAGGTGCGACGCCACCGCCGGCGGAAAGCCATGGAAGACCGTGGCCCCGAACAGGCGATGCCGTGCGACCGGACCCCGTCCTGATCCACGGTATGGGCCTCCGTACGCCGGAGGATCCGACCGACAGACCTGACCGGTGCATACGGTCTCCATCGGGGTATGTCGGGTGCGGAGGTCGGCGCCGCTTCCCCCGGAGCACGAAAAAGCTGTTGAACGGTCGGAAACGTCCTTAAAGGCTGCCGGTCAGGCGCTCCAGCTCCGCAAAGATGGGGGCCAGCGATCCGCTGGCGACCGAACGCCTCGCAAGGGTGATCAGCATCCTGCAGTAGTGGATGTGGGCGATCTGAAAGCTGACGATCAACCCGAAACAGAGCGAAACGACCGCGATCAGTGCGAATCCTGCTGCATCTATCACGTCCGATCTCCTCCCGTGCCCCGTCTTACGACTCGCGTTCCAGCTCGTTCAAGAGCGGGATGATCGAATCGTCATCTGCGCACTGCTGCGAGACGTAGATGAAACGCGCGTTATAGTACCTCGAGAGAAGCATGTACCCTACGACGAGCCCGATGCCGAAGCAGAGAGCTCCGATCCCGACATATGCCGTCACGTCCTGCATGACATCGATCATGGTGAACACTGTTACGACGAGATTCTCGTACGGGATATTAAAAATACCGGATTGCGTCGTCGGTGTCTGCCGGTGGCGCATAGTCGGGAAAACGAGATTCGAATCTCCCTGCGCTTAAAAACGGTGCGAATTTATGCCTTTCCGCCCGTATGGGCTTCTCTTTAGAACCCTGTAAAATCTCCAGTGGAAACAAAGGGGTTCTATTGTCTACCCCAGTCACTGTTCGTATCTCTATACATCCTATATTCTCCCGGGACCTCTATGATGACCCTGATTTCTGTGAGGACGGCCCGAAACGGTCGGATATTTTCGGTGTTTATCTGCAACTCTTCAGGCGATTCGGGAAATCCCGGGCACGACGACGGGGAATGATAATTCCCCACGGAGATTTGCCTGGCTTCAAACGGTCTAGTGGTGCTGATCTTCCCGCCGACACCGGACCCGCCCTGTTGCTGCTCCCGCCTCGTGCAGTCCGGGCCGCCACGCCGAGAGCCGTGGGCCATCAAATCCCTGTGGGACAGCCGTAAAACACCGTTTGGTCTGACGTATCTGTTCCGATTCGGCACCTCTCGCAGGCATCACCCGTGTTCTTCGTTCCGTTCAATCCGGATGCGGCGCCTGCGGCGTGCAGCATGAAGCACAGCGCGATCACGGCCGCTGCAGCGACGCCTGATAGCCTTTCTGTATCGCACTGACACCTGTACAGACCGGTCTCGGCAAGGACAACCGGGTCGCCTGCAGGACACGGCGACGGGTGCGTGCTGTGGGTTTCGTGCGGTGATGGTTTTTTTTCCCCGTGCGGCGCTTTAATCTGCTGATTCCGGTTTCGGAGAACCCGGGAGGGCGCGACAGCCTGCTAGGCCAGATCGCACCAGCCGGCTCCGGTCCTTCACCGCCGATGCATTTCCGCTCAGGGCGAAAAAGATGGGTGCCCGGCTGTTCAGCCTCGGAGAAACATGGAACTCATTCTAAAGCTATCCCAGAACCGATGATGCATTCAGATCGGAAGCACACTCCTTCAAATTCTCTTCGCGGTGCACCAGAAAATCGGCCCGATCCATACATCCAAGCATATTCGGGCTATTATGTCGCGGAGGAGTGTGACGAGAGATGGTTGTCCGGAGGGAGGTGGAGTCAAAAGCACCGATAGGTGCGAAGCGTCTTCGACGGTCCAGAGGACAGGAACTTGAGGAGGCCGTCAAGTCTTCAATAGTTCCCCTGCCGTCAGGAGTTTTGGGATGACCTTTACAATAGTGTAAGGATCGTCTCCTGCACCATAGCAGATATGGAACCTTAATCTAAAAATTACAAAAGAGAATTGCTATTTACCCACCCCTCTCCCTCTGTTTGCTTCCTCTCTCCTCCCTGCCCTCCTCTCGTCTCACGGGTGAGCCTTTCCTCCCCCAACCCCTGCATATTCAGGGTCCTTTTGGTTTTTTT
>DAQY01000043.1:0-373 GCA_002503105.1 Methanomicrobiaceae archaeon UBA206 | reverse complement strand
CCGAGAGCTCTCGCTAAGCAAGTCGTCGTTTGAGGGTGAGGAGTTGTCTGAGATTGAAGTTCATGCAGGAGAAGGTGTTTTTGACCCGTATTCTGGCCACCGTCGTGACCATGAGATGTCCTGCATGGAACACCCGCTTCATCGCGGCGAACGGGCGTTCCACCAGGGAACGTGTTCTGCTGATGGCCTTGTTCCTCCGGTTCTCCTTGATCGATAGGGGATGACCGCGGACCGCCCGGTGCATGGTCCTGTCCATGGACGCCTGCGGTTTCACGCCGAAATAGCCCTTATCGCGATAGACGGTTTCCCCGGTGCGTGAGAGATCGACCCTGCTGTCATGCAGCGACGCCGTGGTGGTCTCGATCCGGCGGAT
>DAQY01000082.1 GCA_002503105.1 Methanomicrobiaceae archaeon UBA206 | reverse complement strand
GGCGAGTTAATAGCAATCCTCAGTTATCTAAAGGAACGCTGTTCGGGCATCATCAGGTGTGCCAGATTTTCCTTCCCCTGAAGATGTTCAGGATTAACCTCAAATAGAACATGTCCCCGGTTATGCAGGAGCAGAAGTGAGACGGTTATTGGCGCGAAATCCAGACCCGACCCTCGCAGATCACCGGGAGTGAAAACGGTTTCAAGCGTCGTTACGCCCTTCAATCGCCCGATACATCTCCAGCAGCCTCCCCTCCATCTCCCCCCAGTTATACCTCTCAAGAACCGCCCTCCGCCCGTTTTCACCCATCGTCCTCGCTTCCTCCGGATGCTCCAGCAGATAGATGATCGCCCCCGCAATTGCATCCGGGTCCGTCGGGTCGACCAGCACCCCGCAACCGGCCTCGGTGACGATGTTCCGAATCTCCGGCAGGTCGCTTGCGATGACCGGGAGGCCGAGGAGCATGTAATCGAAAAGTTTGTTCGGCAGAGCGATGGAGATGTTGTAGTACGTCGGCTGGAAGACGAGAAGCGCGGCCGTACCTTCGTTCAGCTTCTTGTACATCTCCCTGTAGGAGAGGAAACCGGTGGAGGTGATGAACTCGTTACAACCGCATCCGCGGATATATTCGTCGAGGTCTTCCCGGACGTTTCCGACGAGTGTGAGCGAAACGTCCGGGTAGTGCTCCCTGACCCGGGACACGGCCTGGATGCACTCCCTGACACCGTGGAAGGAGTGGATGTTTCCCGCCACGAACATGAGTTTCCGGCCGCTCCGAACTGGGATATAGGGGATATCGAGGTCGGCGATGGAGTAGTTCGAGAGAATGACCGGCTCGATTCCCTTCTCCCTGAATCGCGCGGCAACGCTCTCGCTTACGGCAAATGTGCTCTCCGCGCGGCGAGCCAGCGCAATCTCCACACCTGAGACGAGTGCGGACAGCGCCTTCTGCACCAGCGTACCGTTCTGGACTCCGATATCGTACGGGATCTCGCTCGGCCAGTGCTCGTGGATATCGTAGACGACCCGCTTCCCTTTGAGATACTTTGCAAGGACTCCGATGAGGAGGGCGTCCGGCTCGTGGCAGTGGTAGACGTCGGCATCCTGTGCAAGGGATGCCCGGAAGAGCCGGATGAGGGTGAGGGGGTGGAGGGCGACGGAGTCCGGCCGCTTCACGGTGACGATATTGATGCCGTCGGCGATGCTGCTGCCGCTCCCGTCCGAAGGGGCGATGATCGTAACTTCGTGTTCCTTTGCAAGGCTCTTTGCCTCTTTCTGGAATATGCGACCATCATTTGGTCCGTGGGTGGATGCGAGCATGCAGATTTTCATGGACGTGTCAGGTGCGGGTTGGTTTCTGTATTGGCTCCTGCGGGCAGAGGAGATTCAGTTCGTTCTGCTTAATGATCTGACGGCATGATATATTTTGCTTGCCCTCTCTGTCCAGGTATGGTCACCACGTATATTATATAACGCCCGGGCCATCTCTATGCGCACCTCCGGATGGGTGATCAGGTGTTCGATGGCCCTTGCTATTTTTGATGATGAATAGTCTACATACATGAAGCCACCTCGATCGTCGATACCCATGAGTGACTCACACTTGGTGCAGAGGATCGGTTTTGCCGCCCCGATGTACTCAAAAAGTTTTGTGGGAGATGCTAAATTCAGATATGGTTCCTGTGGATTATATGGCAATACGAGGAGATCCATCCCAGTAAGCGCAGCAGGAATCGCGCTTCTAGGCAGTTCTTTTCTCACTATAAAATCGCTGGTCTCGATAACCCTCTTCAGGTCATCCGATATTCCGGGCCCATACGGGCCGATGAGGTATAAACGGACCGAAGGGTATCTCTCCCGCAGAACAGTGCATGAGTGGACCAGAAGATCGATACCCCTGTTCTTCGTCAGTGCTCCGGTGTAACAGATGTTGAACCTCCCCTCGACTGGGGAATACGGCACAGGGTGTTGCGTAAAAAATTCTTCTTCAAAACCGTTAGGAACAAATACTACAGGCTTCTCGCCGAGATGGTACGTCTGTTTGATGTGCTCCCACATAACCGGATTCAGTGCGATGAGGAGTGCTGCCCTGATGAAGCAGTACTTTTCCGTCCCCTGACGCACTCCAAAGTGCCCGTTGCCGACTGCCACGGCCTGTTCCCGGGTGTCGTGAATATCTACGATAGTCGGGATCCTGCAGACTGTACAGAGCATGAACAGAAACCGGTTCTGGAAAGTCGTCAGCGAATGCGGGTACGCAAAGAAAGCCAGAGGCCTCTCTTTCAGGAGTCGATACGCGGAGCGAAGAGCGACAGCAGTTTTGATGACGTTATTGTAGAGTCTGCCTGGGATGCCCAGTCCCGCAAGAAGCTCGTATGAGATCGAGTCAACTGCGACATCTTCATACCCGGCAAGTTCAGAGAGCAGAAACCGGATCCTTGTATAGGTGGGGGACCAGTTCTGATCGTCATTGAGAATGGCTCCGTTGAGCACCGCAAAGATCCGGATCATACGGGTCTCTCCTCGATAATGCTCCGGATCTTTTGCATCCTTCTCTCAAGGGAGAACTCCCTCTCGACCCTCTCTCTTGCCTCCCTGCCCTTATCTGACCGCAGCGCCTCCGATATCGCCGCCGCGGTCGCTTCCGCATCCCCGTACGGCACCACGAATCCCGCGTCTCCCACCACCTCCGGGAGAGCCCCCCTGTCCGTCACCACGGGGACGCACGCGCAGGACATCGCCTCGGCAAGCGCCACGCCGAACGACTCCCGGTAGGAGATCTGGCAGTAGACCTTTGCCCGGCGGTACCACCAGACAAGTTCATCCTGCCGGACGGGCTCGACAAACTCGACATTATCGGGAGCACCCTGTTTCAGAGTTTCGAGAGCATCATCAAGGGCCCGGCCAAGGAGAACAAACCTTACTTCCGGGAGATGCCGGGCTGCATCTATGAATGTGTCGAGCCCCTTCAGCCTGATAGTTTTCGTGCTGACAAAGCATACCGTGAGGACGATATTCTCTTTCCGGCCTCCGGATGAAAACACCGAAGTATCGATACTATTGTAGACAGTCTCGATCCGGCGAGGTCCGGCCACCTGCAGGATCTCCTGCTTGCTGAAGTCCGAGACCGCAAGGATACAGTCGGCGTTCTCTATAATGTATCTGATTTTTTTAGCCATTCCTGGATCCAGGAGCGCACCGTAGCCGATCTCCGGTTCTTTTGCCACTTCGTAGCCGCCTACGACGACCAGGGATCTCTTGCCAAGTAATCTTGATATCATGACCGCGAGGTACGCATGGTTATGGGCAAACCATGAGAATGTCATATCGGCCCTGAGAACCCCGGAAAAGATTGTGAGTCCCAACGACAGTCTCCGCGTCAGGCTCTGGATCTGGTTGCCCCCGACAATGACCTCCCTTACTGGATATCTCTCTCTGAGCATGCGCAGGTCCCCCTCTGCAAAAGAGGAGAGGTTACTTGTGAGAAACAGGATCTTTGGCCCTTTCTTTTGCGGCTGGTGCATATCAAAAACCTTTACTTAGTGAGGAACTTCCTGATCAGAACACCGGCGTTTCCATCTCCAAATACTCTCATCTGCCGCGATCCGGGTGAAAAATGACGGATGGCATCGACAATCCTCTCCCTCTCCGCCCCCACGAGCACATTCCACCCGGCCTCGACCGTCTCGACCCACTCGGTGTTCTCCCGGAGAGTGATGCAGGGGACGCCGAGCATGTAGGCCTCCTTCTGGACGCCGCCGGAGTCGGTGAGGACCTTTTCCGCGTGCGCCATCAGGCGGATCATGTCGAGATAGCCGAGCGGCTCGACGACCCGGACGTTCTCCGGCATATCCGCAAGAAGGCCGTGCCCGGCGAGGCACCTGCGCGTCCGGGGGTGGATCGGGAAGACCACCGGTCTTCCGGCCTCGCCTAGGGCGCCGAGGATGGCGGCCATGTTCTCACGATCATCGGTGTTCGAGGGGCGGTGGACGGTGACGACGAAGTACTCCCCCGGCCTGACCCCGACCTCCTCAAGGACCCGGGAGCGTTCTTCCGCGATCGCGCGGTTATAGTTCATCGCATCGAGCATCACGTCCCCGACGAGGAAGACGCCCTCCGTGATCCCTTCGGCGGCGAGGTTCGCAACAGCGGTCTCCGTCGGGCAGAAGAGGAGGTCCGATACGTGATCCGTGAGCACCCGGTTCACCTCCTCGGGCATCCGGCGGTCGAAGCTCCGGAGCCCCGCCTCGATGTGGGCGACCGGGATGTGGAGTTTCGCCGCCGCAAGCGCGCCCGCGAGGGTCGAGTTCGTGTCGCCGTAGACCACGACGAGATCCGGGTTCTCCTTCTGGAGGACGTCCTCGATCGCCCCGAGCATCGCCCCGGTCTGGCGGCCGTGGGTCCCGGAGCCGATGCCGAGGTTGTAATCGGGCTTCGGGATCGCGAGTTCCTCGAAGAAGACCTCCGACATGCCGTGGTCGTAGTGCTGGCCGGTGTGGATGAGGACCTCCTTGTGCTCCTTCCTGAGTTCCCGCGAGACGGGCGCGCACTTGATGAACTGCGGCCGGGCGCCGACGATCGATGCGATCTTCATGGTTGCCGCCCGGGAACGATCGGATGGCTGTTCTTGTCGCCCCGGCCGATGCCCTTGTAGACGAAGCCCTCGCGGATGAACGCGTCCGGGTCGACGACGTTCCTGCCGTCGACGATGACCGGGTGCTCCTGCCCCGACAACTCCTTCACCCGCGCCGCCTCAAGGGAGGCGTAGTGGTGATGAGCCGTGAAGATCGTGACCACGTCCGCTCCTGCAAGTGTCTCCTCAAGGCCGTGCGAGACCTCTATCCCCGGGTAGCCGTCCACGAACGGATCGTGGACGCGGACTTCCGCGCCCGCCTCCTCCATCGCCCTGAGGTAGGGCTCCGCCGGCGTATTCCGGGTGTCGTCGGAGTTCTGTATGAACGCCCACCCGAGCAGCGCGACCTTCGCACCCTCTGGGGACTTATCCACCCGTTTGAGCCCCTCGAGGGTCAGGTGAACCATGTGCCGGGGCATGAACTCGTTGATCTTTCGCGCGACGCCGAAGATCGACTCCGCCCCGTGCGGGTACCACAGATCGCCGCCGAGCACCTGTGCACCCCGTTCGAGGTGCCAGGAGTCCTTCGTGAGGCAGTGGCCGCCGACCCCGGCGCCCGGCCAGAGTATGGCCCGTGTGATCCCCTCGCCCTTGAGGGAGTCGATCCCCGCCCGGACGTCGTAGACGTTGACGCCCATCGCCTCGCAGTGCAGCGCCAGCTGGTTCACGGCGGCGATCTGGATGTCGCGGAAGGCGTTCTCGGCGGTCTTCGTCACCTCGGCCGCGGTCGCGGTCATCGGGATGATCTTGCCGGTCGTGAGCACCGGCCGGTAGAGCTCGATTGCACGTCTCGTCGAGACATCGTCGATCCCCCCGACGATCCGGTCGTGCTCGCGGATGTTTTTGAGCAATCGCCCGACCATCACCCGTTCGGGGGCGTGCGCGAGGCAGAACTCCTCGCCGGCGGTGAGCCCCGACTCCTCCTCCAGGATCTCGCGGGCCATCCCGGCGGTCGTGCCGGGGGTGACGGTCGACTCGAGGACGACGAGCGTGCCCTCCGCAAGGTGCCTCCCCACCGCACGGAGCCCCTCGGTCAGCGCCGAGAAGTCGGGGATCAGGTCCTTCGGATCCTTAAACGGTGTCTGGATGGCGATGGTCACCGCATCGCACTCCGCGACCTCGGAGAAGTCCGATGTGCACCGGAACTTCCCCGCGCCGACGACCTTACCGAGGAGTTCCTCCAGCCCCGGCTCCTCGCCCCTGAGCGGCGACTCCCCCCGGTTGAGCATGGCGATCTTGTAACCGGAGGACGGCGAATCCCGCTGGAACCCACGGACGAACTCAAACTCGGGAGCATCCGCAAAGAGCGCCGCGGCGGGGATGCCGACGTAACCCATGCCGACGACGCCGATATTCCGGATCGGCCCTTTCCGGTCGATGATCGATTGTAGCCTGTTACTCATTGTAAAAGCCGCTCCTTAGGCCGCAAAACACCGTGCGACGTCCTCGCATATCTCCATATTCAGCAGCGCCTGTGCGGGGCTGACCGGGAACTCCGTTCCCCGGGCAACGCAGTCGAGGAACGTCGAGAGCTCGAGTTTCAGCGGCTCCTGCTTGTTCACGAGCACCTTCTCGATGATGTTCTCCTGCACGTATCGTTCATCCTCGACCGCATACTGCCCGGGTTTTCTGAGGATGTAGATCTCCTGCGCCATAAAGTCGCCCTCGACGGTGAACTCCTCCTCCTCGATGTAGATCATACGGATCTTCTTTGAGGACTTCCTGCTTGCGGAGAGGTAGACCGGAGTTCCCTCAAACGAGAAGAGTGCGCTGCAGACATCCTCGTTCCCGCTGCCGGCGAGGTGATAGGCGCCGTCCGGGAGGAGGACGTTCCGCATGATGTCCACGTCGTGGATCATCAGGTCTTCGACGACCGAGGAGCCGCTCACCCGGGAAGAGGCCGGATTATGCCGCTTCATCTCGATGTAGAGGGGGTGCCGGACGATCTTTTTGATCTCGGGGACAATCGGGTTGAACCGCTCGATATGCCCGACGCCGACGACGAGGCCGTCGGGGATCTTTTCGATGAGCCTTCTCGCCTCTTCCGCCGTCGCGCAGATGGGCTTTTCGATAAGCAGCGGCACCCCGGCCTCGAGGACCGTCTCCGCAACAGAGAAGTGGTAGGGTGTCGGAACACAGACGCTCACCGCGTCCACGCGCTCAAGCAGGCTCTCAACGGCCGGGGATGCCGTTGCCCCGAGGGCCCCGGCAAGTTCGCCGGCAGCTTTCTGATTGAGGTCGAAGAGGTGGAGCGAGTCCACCGCCTTCAATTCCGAGTATATACGGGCATGGTTCCTGCCCATCATTCCGACACCGATTACCCCTACGTCCAAGATCTCACCACCGGTAGTATTTGTGCATGCCCTTTCCCGGAGCACTGGAGAGTAATACTATAATACATTGGCACCGCCCCGTTATGACGTTATCGCGCCCCCGTTCCGGGACAGGGACATCCGCCCTGCCGGATCATGGCCGCCTCCATTGCTTCGGTTCAAAACCAATAAGATTAGGTAATTGTGCAGCATCCACCCCCAACCTGATGTTAGGATGGATTAAATGGTGCACATGGACATTCGAGAACC
>DAQY01000074.1 GCA_002503105.1 Methanomicrobiaceae archaeon UBA206 | reverse complement strand
AGATGTCGATGACGTTCGAGGAGTTCAGCGTCCGGTCGAGCGGGCACCCGACGTACCGGGCGATCTCCCGGTAGAACTCGATGATGTTGTTCTTCCGGTTGATCCCGACGCAGAGCTCTACGTCCCTGCAGTTGTACTCCACGAGCTGTGCGGGGCTCTCGCGCCAGAGCGTGCTGATCGTCCCGCCGTACCGGACCTTCCGCTCGCCGAGCTCCTCTTCGGCGATGGCGTCGAGCCGGTAGGACTCCCGCTGGGCCTGGTGCATCTTCTTATAGGCCGAAAGGAGGTCGAAGAGTGCCCGACCCCGGAGGGCGTTCCGTTCGGTCTGCCCGGGGAGCCGGGAGAGAGAGTCCGATCGGAGGCCGAGCACCTCCATCCGCCGCAGGAGATAGGGGATATCGAAATCCAGGAAGTTCCAGCCGGAGAGGATGTCGGGGTCCTTCTCCCTGATATAGGCCGCCAGAGCCCTGAACATCGCGGGTTCGTCGGAGAGACGGAAGACCCGGTGGCGCTCGTGCGTGCAGAGCCCGGGATCGGGGCCGGTAGGTGCGCCGGCCGGTTCGCCGGGCGTCCAGACGAAGGTGGTGTACTCCTCGTCGAACGAGTCCCAGCAGGTGACGCAGATGACCGCGTCCCGTTCCGCCTCCGGAAAGCCCCGCTCGTCCTCGCACTCGATATCCATGATGCAGAGGCGTGCCGGCGCCAGCACATCGGCAGGTTTGAGCTCGCGAAAATCGACGATCGCCTCCGCAGGCGCCTCCACGCCGCCGGTCAGCCGGCAGTCGATCATGAACCTGGTCGCAAACGGGATGTCGGCCTCGTAGTGCTGGTACCGGTCACGGACGTCGCGCACATCGCTCGGGCGCCGCGTATAGAGCCTGCGGAGCGGCTCACCCCGGATGGAGGAGTAGACCGTGCCGGGCTCGACATCCACCTGTGCCGGATGCGGCTGCCCGTCCACCTGGGCGACGGGCGCGTAGAAGTAGGGCCGAAACCCGGTCACGTCGATCCGGACCGCTCTGCCCGCGACGTCCCGCCCGAAGATGTGGATGACGGGAGCCTCCGCTGCGACGCTGTACTCCACCTGGTGGATGCCGACCGCGATCCTCCCGAAATCGTCCAGCGTGCAGACGGACGGACGGCTGCACTGCCGATCTCCGTGCATCAGATCAGTAGTCATCGAACCTCCGGCAGAGATCTCTGACAGCCATTCCAGCCTGCCGCATCCGCTCCTCCTCCCACGGATCGAGGTCCCACTCCTCGATCGCGAGGACTCCATCGCGTCCGATGCGGGCCGGAACCCCGATGGAACAGCCCGAAAGGCCGTACTCGCCGTCAACCACGCACGAACAGGGCAGCACGCTCCGCCGGTCCTCGAGGATCGCTCTCACAAGCTCGGTGATGTGGAACGCCGGACCGAAGACGGTGCCGCCCTTGCCGTGGATCACCTCCATGCTGGCGGCGCGGAGGCGGGCGAGGAGCGCCTCCCGGCGCTCCGGAGGAAACATCTCCCGGATCTTTGAGAAAAGCGGCACCTGGTGCTCGCCATGTTCTCCGAGCACCCACGCCGGGGCCCGGATCCCCTCCGCCCGGAGGAGCGAGGCGAAACGGGCGCTGTCGAGCTGCCCGCCGAACCCGATGCAGCGATGCCGTTCGATTCCCATCCACCTCTGCAGGCCGTAGTTGTTCGCGTCCATCGGGTTGGTCACCGTGATGACGATCCCCCCAAACCCGCGCAGGTACCTGCTGCACTGCGTCACGACAGGGACGTTGACCTCGAGGAGATCCGCCCGGGTTCTGATCTCCGGGCTCCGCGGCGTGCCTGCGGCGAATACGAAGACGTCGGCGTCGTGCATCGCCGATGTATCCGTCGTGACCGCGACATCAAGACCCGTGTGCTTCAGATCGAGGACCTGTGCACGGAGGATGGGTTCATAGGTGTCGTAGAGGACGATCTCGTCGACTAAACCGAGGAGCGCGGCCAGAAACGCCGTTTCGCCGCCCACTTTCCCGACACCCATCACTGCAAGGCGGGTCATGTCGCCATCCTCCCGTCATGAAGACAGCCGTCAAAACCATGGTATTCCGGCCGTCAGCATATCGCACAACGAACCGCAGGGCATTCGTGGGAGCAATCCCGTGCCCCGCCACCCCGTCCATCCAACAGAGGAACCGCCGGATATGGGCCCGCACCGAAGCCGCACATCGCGCATAGTTCCTCTTCTATATTCAGCTCGACACTATAATAATACATCACTACCACCTTTTTCCGATGTGTACGCTTCTACCCGGCCCTGTTGAGATCGGAGGTGTCAGGCTGAAGAACCATCTCCTGCTGGCGGCCGGCATCCTGGGATCGACCGGCGCGTCGCTCGCCCGCATCCTCCGGAGCGGGGCGGGCGGCGTCGTCACCAAGTCGATCGGCCCCCGGCCCATGGAAGGTCACCCCGGCCCCTGCCTGGTCGTCGTCGATGGAGGCGTGGTGAACGCCATGGGCCTCCCGAATCCCTCGGCCGACTTCATAAACGAGCTGACGGCGGTGCGGGGCGAACCGGTGGTCGTCAGCGTGTTCGGGGGGGCACCGGAGGAGTTCGCGAGCGTTGCAGAATGGTTTCGCGACGTCGCCGCCGGTTTCGAGCTGAACCTCTCCTGTCCGCACGCAGAAGGCTACGGGGCGTCCCTCGGGAGCGACCCCGACCTGGTGGAGGAGTGCACCCGTGCGGTCCGTTCGCTCGGCGTGCCCACCTGGGTGAAGCTCACCCCGAATGTGACCGATATCGCCACCATCGGCGCGGCGGCAGAGCGGGGCGGGGCGGATGCGATCGTTGCGATCAACACGGTGAAGGCGATGCGGATCTCGACATCGCTCCGGCGGCCGGTGCTCGGCAACCGGTTCGGCGGGCTCTCCGGCAGCGCAATCTTTCCCATCGCCGTCCGCTGCGTCTACGACCTCTACGAGGCGTGCTCCATCCCCATCATCGGCTGCGGAGGGGTATCCTCGGCAGACAACGTGCTCGAGATGATGATGGCAGGAGCGAGCGCCGTCGAGATCGGCAGTGCGGTGCTTGCCGATATCGGGATATTCGGCAGGATTGCCGGGGAGCTGTACGCGTCCGACGGCGCGGACGCCCGCGAGATTGTGGGGTGCGCCCATGGATGAGCAGCTGCCCGTCGGTGTCACGATCTGCCGGGTCGCGGCCGAGACGCCGTCGATACGAACGCTCCGTTTCGACCGGGCGTTTTCGTTCCGGCCCGGCCAGTTCGTGATGGTCTGGGTGCCGGGCGTGGACGAGATTCCCATGGCCCTCTCCTCCTGCACCACCATCACCGTGCAGGAAGTGGGCGCTGCGACCGCCGCCCTCTGCGCCATGGGCGAGGGCGACCGGATCGGCATCAGGGGGCCGTTCGGAAACGGGTTTTCGGTCTCGGGGCGCGTACTCGCCGTGGCGGGCGGTGTCGGCGCCGCGCCGCTCCTGCCGCTCGCGGCGTCAGGCCGGGTCGACACCTTTCTGCTCGGGGCGCGGACGGCGGCGGAGCTGCTCTTCGCCGATCGCATCCGGGAGCGGGCTTCGCTCATGGTCGCCACCGACGACGGGTCTGCAGGGCACCACGGATTTGTGACGCAGCTGCTGAACCGGCTGGATCTGGCGGACTTCGACCATATCTGCGTCTGCGGCCCGGAGACGATGATGTACACCGTCCTCTCCATCCTTGAGGAGGAGGGATGCGCCGAGCGGGGGCAGTTCTCCCTCCACCGTTACATGAAGTGCGGGGTCGGCATCTGCGGTTCGTGCTGCATCGATCCGCACGGCCTCCGTGTCTGCTGCGACGGACCGGTGTTTTCCGGCGATACACTGCTTGACAGCGAATTCGGAAGCTATGCGAGAGACGCGAGCGGGCTGCGGAGACTGGTCTAGGCCGCCGCTCACTGCCGGGTGCCGAAGATGATGGCGAAGAGGTTGTCGAGCCATGCGAGCACCTGCTCCGCGAAGCCCGGCTCACCGGTCACATTCAAGGCCGCCGGTGCCTGATACGGCTGGCCGGTCGCGGTCGCAGTCGCGGTCACCGCTGCCGGTTCTCCATCCACTTCACCACCACCTTCATCGCCGGAGCTGCCGCTGTCCGGGCCGAGGAGTGCGCGGTTGCTGGTGAAGAGGTGGACGCTGTTGTCCCCGATCCCGGTCCCGACAGCAAGGAACAGACCGTCAGCAGAGAGTGCCAGACTGTCCACCAGGCTGCCGCCGGTATCCATCATCCAGGACATTCTCCCGTCTCTGTCGAAGATGCAGACGGCGCTGCCGGACGCTGCAGCCACGACGCGCGCGCCCGAGGAGACCGCTGTCGCATGGACGGCAGCGGCGGTCGGGTGTTTCCAGAGGTGCTCGCCTCCCCGCGTGGAGAGGTAGACGCACCGGTCGTACGAACCAGCGGCGACATAATCACCGCCCGGCGAGATCGAGACGCTCTTTACGCTTTTCCCTGCTCCGTAGCTCCACATCTCGCCCTTCCCGCGCTCGAGGAGGTATACCTCCTGGTTATCGCATCCGGCCGCGACGTAGGTGCCGTCGTACGAGACCGCCACCCCGTTTGCATCCTCCTCCAGGACATAGCTCCAGAGGACCTCCTGGTCGCGGTCAAAGAGGTAGACCGACCCGTCATCGGACCCCGTCGCGATGACGGAGGCGTTGGGAGCGACCGCCACGCAGCGGTATGCGAAGGTGGTCTTGTTGTTCCACATCTCCTCCCCGGTCCGGTTGAACAGGTAGAGCTTGTCGGCGCCGACGGCGACATAGGTCCCCTCGGGGGAGACCGCCACCCCGAATATCTGCGACCCGACGGGGCGGGTCCAGAGAAGGTATCCGCTCTGGTTGAGAAGGTAGACCTTGTTGGCGGCGCCTGCAACCACCGTCGATCCGTCCTCCGAGACGGCCACCCCGGTCACCGGCGCCCCCGTTTCATACCTCCAGAGGGAGCCGTACGTCCGTTCGTCTGCAGCGGCAGTCCCGCAGAGGAGAAGAACGGAGATGACGAAGATGCAGATGACTGCTGTGTGCCCGCAGAAACGACCAGCGGAT
Source organism: Methanomicrobiaceae archaeon UBA206 (assembly GCA_002503105.1). GTDB lineage: Archaea > Halobacteriota > Methanomicrobia > Methanomicrobiales > Methanoculleaceae > UBA206. The sequence goes on along the minus strand of DAQY01000074.1, from coordinate 25,920 downwards.
CCGGCGCGCACGCGGGCCGGACGTCCCGGCGGCGGGATGCGTACTTCAGCGTTTCGCACGCCAGACGGCGGCGATCGTGCCGCACCGCAATCAGACCGGGATGCGGCAGAGATACGACTCAATGACGTCACTTCCCCCACTGACATGGCAACGTGACTGTTCTGAGACGTATTTATACATTGCGTTAAACAGCACAAACTGTGTCACAGGTGTGCGTCATATCGATCGATGACCTCCAACGAGGCCTTCGCATATCGAGGATACGCCCACCGCGGGCAGAGACTCCGTCCATCACCGCGGATCACGAAAAAGTCCGGCGTGAGGGGTGCACCGGTCGACGTCGCGCCTCCAGGGTCACGAGCCCCGGGGGCGATCGAGCAGACGCTCGATCTCGTCCAGGTCTTCCAGCCTATTGATGTTGATGAACGTCCGGAGACCGGGATCGACCTGCCGGATGAGATCTATGCCGACATAACGCGTGTTCAGGCTCCTCACCATCGCCCGGAGCGAAAGGGATTCATGCTCGGTCAGATACTCCACCAGCGCCGTGCGCCGGTAGACGGCGTGCAGGGGTTCCAGCATCTCCCCGTCCCAGCAGGGGATCACGGCGTCGTAGTCGCCGGCGAGATCGAAGAGCAGCGCCACCACATCGCCGTTGATGCAGGGCATATCGCAGGCGGCAACGAAGACGTAACTCCCGTGGACCGCAAGCGATCCGGCATGGAGTCCGCCGATGGGCCCGAGCCCCCTCCGCAGATCGGGGATGCACCGGATGTCCTCGATCTGCTCGAACCGCTCACACTGGACCGGATCCTTGGCGACCACCACGATCTCGTCCACCACATCGCGGAGGGTATCGAGCAGACGGTCGATGAACGTCCTGCCCCGATAGATGAAGAAGTACTTCTCCTGCCCTCCAGCACGCCGAGCCTCGCCCCCGACCAGAACGATCGCCGACCTCACGTTCTCATCCGCCTCCCGGGAGCAGCCGCTCGCAGAACCGGATCGACCCGGCGATACGGGCACTGTACGGTGCACGGAAGCCCATCGCTCCCCAACCCAGGACAACGACACTCATGGAGACTTTCACTGTACTGTTGTCAGAGAACCTTGTTGAGTCCTCCTCTTCTTTCGGCGGTCTCGGCCGGCGATCGCCCGCTCCATAGCGAGGAGGTCCCGCTTGATCGCGGGGTCCGGAGAGAACCCGCCGATGCCGCGCTTCGCCACGATCCGGTGGCAGGGAACCACGATCGGCGTCGGGTTGCGGGCCATCGCCGCACCCACCGCCCGGGGAGAGGTGCCGACGGCCTGCGCGATCTCGCCATAGGTGGCGGTCTCCCCGCAGGGCACCTCCCGCACCGCCCGGTAGATCCGGGCGGAGACCGTCTCCCCCTCGGTGGCGGTGCTCGCGAGCGCCGAGAGATCCGCCGATCTCCCCGCACAGTAGAGACGGATCGCCTCAGGCACGGGGCCGTTGACAGCCTCGCGCGCAAAGCGCACGCGGTAGACGAGGTCGCCCCTCCAGGCCACCTGCACGAACCAGAGGCCAAACCGGCAGGATCCGGTCACGGCGTCCATGCAACGGTCGCCTCCCGAAAGGTGTCGATGTCGCATTCCACCATCTCCTCCTGCATCCAGGGCGGCAGCCCGCACCGCACCCGCGGCTCCAGGAAGCGCCGCTCGCCGAGCGCCAGCACGCCCCGATCCTCCGGCGTCCGCAACACCCGTCCGAGCGCCTGCAGGGCGCGGTTGATGGCGGGCAGCGTGTAGCTGATGAACTCGCCCTCCTCGCCGAACTTCAGCCGGAAGTACTCGATCACCATGCGCTGGACCCTGTTGAACGGTGCGAGGGGCAGCCCGACCACCAGGGCTCCGGAGAGCATCTCACCGCGGTAGTCGAGTCCCTCGCTCCACTTGCCCCCGCAGACCGCGAAGAGGATCCCCGACCGCCCCCGCCCCGGCAGGGAGATGAACTCCCTGAGCGCCGCCCCCGCGTCCGCCGCTCCTTTCGGCTCGATGAAGACCTGCTTTTCCCGAATCCTGCCGCTGCACCGCTCCGCAAAGGTGTTGAGAAGGTCATAGGAAGGGAAGTAGACGGCGAGGTTGCCCGAAAGCGTGGCGAACGCCTCGATGTACGCCTCCACCCGGGCGACATTTTCCGCATCCCGGCGCATCGAGTAGGTGGTGGTGATGTCGTCCGCGCAGAGGACGAGCCGGTTCTCACGGGGAAACGCGTTCGGCAGCGAGACCGTCGCGACCGGAAGATCCCCGAAGTAGTACCGCCGGTAGCTCTCGACCGGGGAGAGCGTGCCGCTGATCATGACGCAGCAGGCGTGCGCCCGGGCGATCTCCTGCAGCTTGGTGCTCGGATCGATGTTCCGCACCTCAAGGCTCACGTTCCCGTCGTCGTCCCGCCGGTAGACGGTGAGGTAGGCCGGATCGGTCGCGGATCGGAAGATCCGATAGAAGAACAGGGTGAGCCGTTCGACGGCGGTCTCCCGGAACTCCCCGGCTCTGATATTCTTCTCCCGGATGCTCTCGCTGATCTTCAAGAGATCGTCTACGATCTCCTCCATATCCCGGTAGAGCGAGCCCTTCGTGATCATCCGCTGAAAGATGGCGGGGTCGAACCAGTCCTCCGTCTCCTGCGATCCCCTGAGCGCGTCCATGAACCGGGTGACCGGCGCAAGGAGCCGTGCAACGGCGTCCGCCTCGCGGTTCCTCCGTCGCAGGTGCGCGAGCTCGTGTCCCGCCTGCTGGATATCCCGCTCCTGCAGCACCACGCTCTCGACGCTCTGAACCGCCTCACCGCAGTTGTGCGCCTCGTCGATGAGCAGGAGCACGTCGTTTCCCTCGATGCCGAGCGACTGGTAGATCTGCTCCCGGATGGCGTCGTCGAAGAGGTGGTGGTAGTTCACCAGCACCACATCTGCCTCCCGGGCCGCGTGCATCATCGTCTCGTAGGGGCAGACATCGCCGCAGAACGCGACGAGCCGGTCGGGCCAGATGAGCTCGGCGCTCACCCGTTCCGCCCGCACGCGCAGGCTCGTGGAGGGAACCATCTTCAGGCCGGGCTCTCCGGAGGCGACGAAGGATTTACCGTGGATGAAGTAAGGGCAGATGAGCGGGTGGTCGGGGTCCATCTTCCGGATCTGCTGGCGGATGTGGCGGTCGCTCGCCGGTCTGAGAGAGCCCTTCTGCGCCCGCTCCCGCATCAGTGCGGTCGAGAACGCCTTGACCCCCTCGCACCGCCGGTAGACGTCGCCCTCCCCGCCGAGCGGACACATGCTCGACTTGCCGATGAGGTACGCGAACCGGAGGCCGCCCCGCTTCTGCCGGATCAGCTGCAGCTCCCGCATGAAGGTGTTCAGCTGGCTGATTGTCCGGACGGCGACGATCACCTTCCGCCCCCGACTCTCGGCGAGCAGCGCGGCAACGACGCTCGACTTCCCGCTGCCGGTGGGCGCGTCGATCATCGCGATGCCGCCGTCGCGCGCGCACGCTGCCGCGAACTCGAGCATCTCCCGCTGCTGGGGGCGATACGATGCATAGGGGAACCAGTCATCGAGGGTGTCCATGTACATACTTCGATGCAGGAGGGCTTGTTAGTATTGGAACCGGCGCGAATGTTGATGCCGGGCAATCTTTAAGTCCCAACACGGTTCATCGCCCTTCCGGAGGTGTCAGGTTCGGCGCTCCAGACAGAGGTCATCAACAAGATATCTGCCCTGCCCTCATCACCGCCGCGTTCGGGCTGGTCGCCGCACTCGTGTGGAACGAAGCAATACAGGCGATATTCACAGCGATCTTCGGTGAACAGAGCAGCATTTTCCGGCGATGGTCAGCTATGCCGTACTGGTGACGATCATCGCCGTGGTCGCGACGATCTGGATCGGCAGGGTCGCTGCACGAACAGAGGAGGAGGAAGCGGGAGAGGGAGAGGGGGTAGGTTCGCCCGTCCCCCGTTGCCCGCACCGAAACATCCCCTCCCCGGTCATTTCTTTTTTTTTTTAGGGCCCTGCAGAGATCTTCCTTTTGGGACCGTACAGACCCGGGGAGCTCCACGAGTATCGTCCCACCCCGGTATGGGTCCCCTCCACGGTCCCCAAAGGTCAGGGGTGATCGCCTTCTCTGTGCCTCACGATACGTTGCAACCCCCCGACACCCGCTCCCGAAGGTAGTGGTCGCCGGTGCTCCTGCCTCTGACCCGGACGGGTTAAGGGAGTGGATCTCCAGAAGAGCGCCGTTGAGGAGACGAGGTTTTCCACAGAGCCGCTGTGCGGTGCCCTTCAATGCATCTGGATCACAGTACTGTTATCCAGGGGTCTTTCTGATATACGCCATGGACAGACTCAGATCCTGAATCCAGGCATATCCCCGGTTCTCGCATCTTTGGCGGAGAGCGACCGAGCGACCGACAGCGAGCTGCGAGCATCGGCGAGCCCGGGCGATCGGAGTCTGCGAAGGGGCCCTCCCGTATGAGAAATAAATTCATGAAGATTTTACGGCTCCGTAGAAATTGCCTGTACCGACCAATTCCAGCGGATTCGCTCCGGGGATATCCCGTCCTCCTCGTGCGAACATCTCACCCCTGTCCGGGATAGGAATCGCCATGGAGAGAGGGGAGCTTTGAGCGACAGCGAGCGTGAGAAGACGCGCAAGCACCTTCGAATATCTCCCCGTGCGGCGATCGGCCATCCCGGTCCCCAGGATGGCTGTGTGCATCGTAGTGAACACTGCGCATGACGGACAAAAACCTGTTGTTAATCTCTTGCAAGAGAGCTTCTACAAAACCGAAGATTTTACCGTTCTTATTTCTTCTCTTTGAGGACATCCCAGAATGATCCGCAGACCGACGGCACATCTAGGTCCAGATGCCTACGTACTTGATCTTCAGCATCCGGACTGCAACCAGGGTTAAACATAAGCACGGCTTTACCCGGGTATCGCCACGCGGGGGAGAGCGACTGGCCGTAGGGCAGGAGCTTGAGAAGAACGAAGTTCTTCGAGGGGCCGGGAGGGGGTGTCCCCCTCCCGGCTAAGGGGTTTTGGGACGACCTCCGTCACCTGTAACCGGCCGGCGTGCATGGCCTGGTGTTCCGCAACGTGACGCATACAGCACCGGGGCTCGTCAGCAATAAAAATCGAGGGGAAAAATCGAGTGGTATTGGGGGCAAATTGTAGGTTTGATATGGTGCCATATAATGGTTTCTATATAGGATTCTCGATGATTTAGCCTCTATACCCCATAAAAACCACAATTTGTCGCCTATAGGTGAAACTGGAATTGTATGGCTCATGAAACATATTACACGGCGAGCAACCAATCGTTCACCATGGGGGCAGGGGGTGGGAATTTTTTTTCCTTCGGTTTTGCGGGGTCCTGCGGACGATCCGTTCGCGTTCCGGACCGGCCGCCGAACGGAGGGGGGATGGGTGTATCCGGGAGCGCCGCCCCTCAAACAGTAAAACCTGTGTGCAGAGCCGGGAACCATGCACCGCGGCGGGTCTGGCGGCGGAGGAGAGCGCGATAGATGGGACAACCCCGATACATGCGGCACTCTTCGCAGTCGCAGCGGGCCCTGCCGGTGCCTGCCCGCCTCCATGTATGTGCTCCACGTCACTCCTGCCGTGCCGCGGCGAGCAGGTGCCGCACCCGCTCCAGCAGTGCGGGCATCAGATCGTCCCGGTTCCCCCGCGTCACCTCGATGATCTCCACGTCCGCCCGCTCCCTGATCCGGTCGATACCGCCACCTCCCCGCCGTGCGATCGTCGCCACGCACGGCACCGGCGCGTCCAGCGCGCCCCGCACGATCTCCCGGAACCGCTCCGAGAACCACTCCATCTTCCCGATCTCGTCGATGACGATGAGATCGGTTCCCGGCGAGAAGAATGGGACCGGTTCCAGGAACGCCTCAAACCCCTCCAGATCGACCCCGTATCTGCTCACACGGCGGGGGCCGCCGATCGCGACATGCGCGAGCACCTGCCTCCTCCCGTCCAGGCTCACGAGCTCGAACCCCGCCCTCCTGCCGCTCTCCCGGATCTCGGCGGTGTAGAATCCGGCTGTACGGACCTCCGGCAGGTGCTCCGCTATCCGCCGGATGAGCGTGGTCTTGCCGCTGCCTGGCCGGCCGGTGATGAGGAGATTCGTCTTCACCGCGTCGCGATCCCCCTGATCGTCCCCTCCGGGTGGCAGTGTTCACAGAACTCAGGTCCTTTCCGGTCCGTATCGGTGATCGAGCTGGAGAAGAACATCACGCAGCCGGGATCGGGGCAGTGCGCGAGGCCGAACGTGTGGCCGAGCTCGTGCACCGCCTCCACGAGCGCCCGCCGGTGGAAGAGCTCCCGGTCGTCGGGCAGGTGGTAGAAGGACGGTCTGAGCCGGTGAAGGGAGATCACCCCTGCCCTGCCGCTGGCAAGCCCGAAGACGAAGTTGAGGCCGGGAACATAGAGATCGGCATCCGTGATCCCCAGCGCCCGGCCGTGCGCCCGGACCTCCTCCGCCCGCGCCAGGCGCTGCAGGAGCGCCCCGGCAGCGTACTGATCCCTCCCGGCGTTCCACGCGCTGGCGGGCAGGGGGATCCCCTCCCCGATCACCACATCGGCAAGGACCCGCTCCAACCGCTCCCGCAGCATGGCGAGGAGATCCCGGTCGACCGCACCTATCGGAATCAGGACGATGCTCATGGCAGCACACTCCGGTGGTGTATGGGCGGATGAGCTGTTGATAGTATCGGTCAGCGATCGCCACCCACCCGATCGCCGCCGCCTGACAGCCGCCTGCCGATACCCTCCAGCAGCGCGAGCGCCGCTCGTTTGTCCAGCGGCTGGTTGCCGTTCCCGCATTTCGGGGAGTGGATGCAGGCGGGGCACCCCCCGTCGCAGGGGCAGTCCCGTATCAGTTCGGCGGTCATCGCCACCAGTTCCGGGAGCAGATCGTACGCCTTCTCCGCAAGGCCGATCCCTCCCTCATACCCGTCGTAGAGGAAGATCGTCGGGGCATCGGTCGCCGGATGGAGCGGTGACGACAGCCCGCCGATGTCGCCGCGGTCGCAGACGACCCGGAAGGGCGCGACTGCGATCAGGGCATGCTCCGCCCCGTGCAGGCCGCCGGCGAGATCCAGCCCCGCAGCGGCGACTGCGTCCGCGACCGCGTCCGGAACGGTGAACCAGAGGGCCTTCGTGGAGAAGATGAGCGGGGGGAGGTCCAGCGCGTCAGCGCAGACGATCCGGTCGTACCGCCTGGCCGTATACCCCGCCACGCGGTCGGTGACCTCCACCTCGCCGAACGAGATCGTCACTCCCCCGACCGATCGCCGGGCGGCCTCGGCGGTGACCGAGATCGTGGTCTCGGTGATCGGCTGGGTATAGTAGTCGACGTCCTCCCTCCGTACGCGGACGATGCGCTGCGCAGGGTCCATCTCGGTCACGGTGTAGGTCTCCCCCCGGTGGAGGAGGACGGCGCCAGGATGGGCCTCGCGGTACGCCTGCGTCCGATCCATCGTCTCGAGCAGCCGCCCGCCGCAGAGCACCCTGAAGGTGTCGGAGGAGACGGAGTCCAGCCTGACGGCGTCCACCGCCCTGCCCCGCCCCGCGTACACCCAGCCGCGGGTGGTCTTCCGGAGCAGATGGTGCGCCTCGAGCGCCGCCAGCATCGCATCCACACCCTCCCCGAAGTACGCCCTGTCGCGCTCCGGATCGACGGGGAGCTCGGACGCGGCGCAGAGCAGGTGCCCGGCGGTGATGAACGGGTTCTGCGTGTCCACGATGGCGTGTTCGTGGGGTCGGGCGAAGAACGCCGCCGGATGGCGCATGAAGTACTGGTCGAGCGGGTTTGCGAACCCGACCAGGATCGCGAACGCATCATTGCAGCGGCGGCCCGCCCTCCCCGCCTGCTGCCAGAACGACATCATCGTGCCCGGGTACCCGGAGACGATCACCCCGTCGAGGGGGCCGACGTCGATCCCCAGTTCAAGGGCGTTCGTCGCGACCACCCCCCGCAGCCTGCCGCTCTTCAGCGCATCCTCGATCGCCCGCCGCTCTTCGGGGAGGTATCCCGCCCGGTAGGACGCGACCCGGTCCGCGTGCCCGCCGCCGAGATCGTCCTGCGCCCACGCGGCGATCAGCTCCGCCATCTTCCGGGAGACGGTGAAGCAGAGCGTGCGGCAGCCGCTCCTGATGGACGCCAGGAACAGGGCCTCCGTCTCCCGGTGAACGGAGCGGTCGCCCGTCCCGTCGAAGTACGGGTTGTAGAGGATGACGTGCTTCTGCCCCCGCGGCGACCCGTCCTCATCGATCCACACCGCCCGCCGCCCGGTCAGGCGTTCGGCGAACTCCTCCGGGTTGGCGATGGTGGCGGTGGAGAGGACGAACCGGGGATCGGAGCCGTAGAACCTGCAGATGCGGATAAGTCTCCGTATAACGGCGGCGATGTGGGATCCGAAGACCCCCCGGTAGCGGTGCGCCTCGTCGATCACGATGAACGCCAGGTTCCCGAGAAACCTGCCCCACTTTGCGTGCCAGGGGAGGATCTGGTGCAGCTCGTAGGGGTTGGAGAGCACGATCCGGGCGCGCTCGCGGATCGCCGGCCTCCTGCTCTGCGGCGTATCCCCGTCGTATATCGCGGCGTCGGTGCGGATGCCGGAGAAGCGCTCCAGCTCCCGGATCGCCTTCATCTGGTCGTTGGCGAGGGCCTTTGCGGGGTAGAGGAGCAGCGCGGTCGCCGCCGGATCGTCCGCGAGCCGCTCGAAGACCGGGAGGGTGAACGCCAGCGTCTTGCCGCTCGCCGTGGGTGTGGTGATGATGACGTCCTCTCCGCGGCGGATACGCTCGATCGCCTCGCACTGGCCGGTATAGAGCCGGATACGCTTCTGTCCGAGATACGCCTCCAGATCGGGGTGGAGCGGCCGGGCGAGCGACCCGTACCGGGGCTGCAGCGGCGGAATTGTCTCGATGTGCGCCAGACGGTCGCGGTGGCGCGGATCGCCGGCGAGGAGACGGATCAGGTCAGGTACCGCCATTCATGTCCTCCCGCAGCAGCAGAAAGAGGCGGGCGAGCGAGACGACGTCCTGCCGGTTGTGTCCGACCACCGGGATGAGCGGACCTGGATTCCCGGTCCGCAGGTACGCCTCGTAGAACTCGGGCACCATCTGGCTCGGGACGTCGTCCACGCGCGTAATGCCGAAGACCTCCCTTTCAAGCGTCGTCAGGCGGCAGCTCCGGATCGCGTCTCTCCACCGCCGCCGCGCGAAATGGAGGGCATCGAAATGGGGCATGGCGAGCCGCGCGGCGATACCGTAGTAGGCGAGTCGTTCCCTGAAGTACGGGAGATCGAAGGTCTTCCCGTTGAAGGTGACCAGCGCGGTGTTCTCCCTCTGCAGGTGGGCGAGGGTGGCAGTGAGCGCCGCCTCCTCTTCTCTGACGTCCCGGAGCAGGTACTGGGAGACCGTGATCGCCGCGCCCGCGATGCGGGCGACGCCGAGTAGGACGATCGGGCGTGAGAAGAGGCCGAGCGTCTCGATGTCGAGGAAGACGAAGTCACCCGCATCATGGAACCGGCTGGCCTCGAGCAGCAGCGGGTGGGACTTCGCGTGCCGCCGCCCGATCCACTCCAGGAGTGCGGCGGTCTCTCCGCCCTCGATCTGGCGGAGCAGGCGCTGCGCTTCCCGATGGTACCGGGGATGCCGGGCGAGATCCGCGATCGTCCGGTAGCCCCGCCGTTTCAGGCGCTGTTGTGTCCGCTCCCCGATACCGCGGATCAGCGTGAGGTCGGAGAGGATCGCCGTTCTCGCCCGCTCGCAGTCCCGTCCCGCCGCGCCGATCGGTTCGCGGGTCTCCAGCACGTAGCAGGTGCCGCCGCCGTTTGCATGCTCGCTGCCGTCGAATATATCGTCGAGCGAGGCGCCGCGGTACTCCTCCATGAACCGCGCCTTCAGCCTGCGGGCGCGTTCGTATTCGGAGCGGAAGAGGTAGGAGTCGTGGAGGCTCGTTCCGAAGATGTTCCCGTCCCCGACGACCTCGTACTCCCTGATGCGGTCGACACGCTCCCGCCACTGCCTGCCGATCCGGTCGGTGAGAGGGGACATGCTCTCTACGGCAGGTTGGGGGACAATCAGGTTTAAATCCTGCTCGCCGCACGGCGAAAGTGACGGCTCTGCCCCGGGTCCCCGAAACGGGAGGGCGTCTGCGGCTTCGACTCCGCCGCGGCTACGCCTCCGGCCTCTCCGGCCCGATGGTCATCGTGCACGCCGTATCTCCGGTGCAGATGCCCCCCGTGTAGCGGAGGGCGTAGCGGTCGTTCAGGTGCGCGATCGCCGCGTTCGCGTAGGCGTGGCAGACGTTGCAGGCCACGAGCGGGTCTTCCCCCATCTCCATCGCCCTGCTCACCAGCGGACAGCTCCGCATCGTCAGGACCGCCCGGTCCGGCGCCGTCTCCCTCACATCACCGATGAACTCCGGCCCAAACAGCAGCCGTGAACCGGCCATGAACGCGTCGGCGACCTCGCGGGCGGTGCGGCGCGGCATCCTGAAGGCGGTGGCGATCACGTTCACCTCTCTACCCTGCTCGCGCCAGATCTCCCGCTCGATCTCGTTATACAGCTGGTCGTCCGCTGCCCGGCGGAACGCCGCGCGGTACGCGATCGGCAGGGCAGACAGTTCCCTGCCGGCGATCTTCCAGCGGACATCCACAGGAATCCGTTCGAAATAGTCCATGATCCTCCTCCTCCCTGCCGGCGGATCTGCCGGAACGCATCCCCAACCGTGTGGCACGTATCCGGGCATGCCGCATGCGGTCCGGTCGTGCATGCGCAGGGTATGCGGCGAACTGTGCCGTGCCGATATAAGAAGGTATCCGGGTGCGGTGCCGGACTCCCTATCCCGGCGCGTGTGCCGCTTCCATCAAATCCATCAAATACCGGCGGCGCCCCAGTATAGTTGAGGGTGCAATCGTGATCAGGGTTCTGCAGCAGGGGGAACATGAGTCTCCCGGCCTCACCGGGGGCGTGATCCGGGAGAAGAGGCCGGTGTACGGGGTTGTCCGACCATGGACGTGAGAGCACTGCTGATCGATATCGACGGCGTCTCCTCCGTCGGCGATCGCCCCGTCGTGGGGGCGGGACGGAGCCTGGCGTCTCTCGATGAGCGGGGGATGCCTTACCGGTTCGTCTCCAACGCGACGAGGGGGTCGCGGCGCTCCATCGCGGATCGGCTGCGGGGGCTCGGGTTCGACATTCCGGAGGGGCGGATCATCACCCCGCCGATCACCGCCGTCGAGCGGATGCGTGATTCGGGGAAGAACTGCTGTTTTCTGCTCGCTTCAGGCGACGTCCGCCGGGACTTCGAGCAGGCGGGCGTCGAGGTGGCGGACCTGATCGCGCTCGAGAGGGGCCGGTACTGGATGGGTGCGGACGGGCTCATGCTCTCTGCCGGGCCGTTCGTGGCGGCGCTGGAGTACGCCGCCGGGAAGAGGGCGGACGTGGTCGGGAAGCCATCGCGTGAATTCTTTGCGCTTGCACTCCGGCAGATGGGGGTGCGGCCACGGGACGCGGCGATGATCGGCGACGACACCGTCACCGACATCGGGGGCGCACAGGCCTGCGGGATGGCGGGGATCCTGGTGCGGACGGGGAAGTACAGCGAGGATGCGGTCAGGCAGTCGGGTATTCATCCGGATCTCGTCGTGGACTCGATTGCCGGCATTCCGGAGCATCTCTGATGGAGCCGTACCATGCGGTCGGGAACGGTGTTCATCGTCCTCCTCTGCGTTGCCGCGGCCCTCGCTGCCGGATGCCTGGGCGGGCTGCCGCACCCGGCGGCCGTCCCTCCCGAGATCGTGCCCGTCGAGGGCGCCGCGCTCGAGCGCAGCCCGGTCTACACCTTCCCCTTCGAGACGGGCACGCAGACGATCCAGATCGCCGTCGACCCGGCCGTCTATGCCGGGGCCAGGCGGGCGGACAGATCGCTGTACCTGTATGAGAACCTCTCGAAGGACCAGTGGCTGCCGATCTACTACCTCGCATTCATCAACGACACCGATCAGGATCCGTTTTACGACGCCCTCCTCACCCGGTTCCAGGCGATCCGTGAGCAGGAAGGGCTCGACAGCGACCGGTACCTGGAGCTGATCGCGGTCTTCGTGCAGTCGATCCCCTACAGAACCGACGACGCACTGGTGGGGCCGAAGTTCCCGATCGAGACGTACGTCGACGGGCACGGCGACTGCGACGACAAGAGCCTGCTGCTCGCGGCGCTGCTGGCGCGGGCGGGATACGACACGGCCCTCCTCTACTTCGACGACGAGCAGCATATGGCGGTCGGCGTGAGGGCCGGCGCCTGCGCTTTCCGGGATACCGGCTACGCGTACATCGAGGCGACCAACGTCAGCTACGTCGGCCTCCCGCCGGCGAGGATGGACGACGGGACGGTCCTGCACTCCGACCCCTTGGTGATTCCGGTCGGCGGCGGGACGGGAGCCTTCGGTCGATGCGACGAGACCCGGGAGATCGGCGATGCGATCGAGCGCTCGCTGGCGCGGGTGGAGGAGCTGGAGCCGGAGATCGTCTCCTGCGCCGGGGAGCTGCAGGCGCTGAAAGAGGATATCGAGGCGCTTCAGGAGCAGGTGGAGGCGTTCCGCCGGCCGGGGGACGCGGTCCGGTACAACCGGCTGGTCCGGGAGTATAACGCGCTGGCGGCAGAGTACAACAGTATCTGCGCCGATCTGCAGCGGTATGCCGGGATATACAACTACCTGACCACCCACGCCCACGATCGCCCGGGTTCGTACGCGTGGCTGCAGAAGCATATGCCGGCATGAGCGGTGCATGCCCGGGAGCGCATCACTCCTCCCACCTGATGTACCGGGGTGCGGGCGATCTCCCCTCGCCGCACCCCGCACCCCGCAGCCGTTCCAGCGCGGTGGCGCAGTACTCTGCGGAGATGTCGATGCCGATGAACCGCCGCCCGAGCTGGCAGGCCACGACCGTGGTGGTGCCTGCCCCGTTGAAGGGATCGAGGACTATATCGCCCCGGTAGGAGAAGAGTTTCATCACCCGGCGCGGCAGTTCCTCCGGGAACATCGCGGGATGGCCGTACTCCCTCATCCACAGCTCCGGGGGGAACGACCACTTCGCGATCACCCACTCCTTGAACTCGGCATCGGTGATGTCGATATCCTCCCTCCTTCCGGTCTTCTTGTGCGTCTCCTTGTCGAAGATCTCGATGAACTCCCACGTGTACTTCAGGTACGGCATCGAGGGCGACTTCCAGCTGCCCCAGGCCGTGTACTTGGCGTTGTAGTTGTTCTTCTCCCACAGGATCTCTGCCTTCCAGAGGAGCCCGAGCTCAAGGAGCTGGCCCGAGATGATATGGTGCGTGGGGATGTAGTCCGAGAAGAGCGGCTGGATGTTGACCGCAATCCTGCCGCCCGGCTTCACTATCCGGTAGCACTCCCGCCATATCCTGGCGAGCTTCTTGAAGTAGTCGTTCCAGTCCCGGGTATCGTTGGAGGGATCGTTCGCATAGCGGTGTCCGAAGTTGTACGGCGGCGACGTGATGACGATGTCCACGCTCGAGTCCGGGAGGTGGGGGAGGACCGTCTCCGCATCGCCGCAGATGATGGTGTTGGCGTACTTCCGGATGTCGGCGGGCTCGGGCGTATATATGGGCTGCTTCGCGCCCTTTGTCCCCTGCCTGATCCTCTCCTTCTCGGCCCTGTTCTCTATGATCCCTCGCCGCATCCTGCCCTCAGCATCTTTATTCACCCCGGAATGGTTTAAGGGTAGCCCTTCGGAACCGTCGGCGCAGCGGTCCGCCGCCGCTCCCTGCTGTTGATGTAGCTCCCCTTGTGCATCTGGTTCCTCCTGTTGACGATGGGGTAGCGGGCGGCGCGTTCGGCGAGGTAGCCGAATGTGGCGTCTGCCGTTCCTTCCATGGAAGAAGTCGGGGGCGGGGAGCGTATATAAAGGTGCGGGGGGCGCGGCGCGAAAGTGCGGGCCCCGCCGTCGGGCGTACGGATCCGGTCCCGCACCGCCAGGTGCGGCCCATGCCCCCTCCCGGTAGAGGCGTTTCGGGACGACCCCCTCTGCCGCCGAAGAACTCCCCGAGCTTGCGGGAACGATCGGTCGGGTGGCAAGTGTTAATGTATCTGTCGACAGATACACTAGCCGGATTGCTCTATGCTGGATATCAGTGATTTACACGTGAGCGTGGACGGCAAGGAGGTGCTCCACGATGTCGACCTCCATATCGGGGAGGGGGAGACTCACGTTCTGATGGGCCCGAACGGATCGGGAAAGAGCACGTTGCTCAAGGCCGTCATGGGGTTTGGAGGCTATTGCGTCACCAGCGGTTCGATCGTCTACAAGGGCCGGGAGATCACCCACCTGCCCGTTCACGAGCGGGCACACCTGGGAATCGGGATCATGTTCCAGCGCCCTCCCTCGATAGCGGGGCTGAAGCTGGGCAAACTCCTCGCAGCCGCATCCCATATGAGCGAAGACGCGATCGAGGCGCTTGCACAGTCTGTCAATATGGAGGATCTCCTGAACCGCGACCTCAACGTGGGGTTCTCGGGCGGCGAGATCAAGCGGAGCGAGATCCTCCAGCTCAAGGCGCAGCAGCCCGAATTCGTCATGCTGGACGAACCGGAGAGCGGCGTAGATCTCGAGAATATGGCACTGATGGGCAAGGCGATCGCCCACCTCCTTGAAAAGGATGCGCATATCGTCGAGCGCCACAGGAGCGGGCTGATCATCACCCATACCGGCTACATCCTCGACTATCTGGATGCGGATCAGGGGCACGTGATGATCGACGGACGGATACGCTGCCACGGAAACCCCCGCGAGATCCTGAAGGTCGTCAAGGAGGGGGGATACAAGGAGTGTCTGCGGTGCAAACAGATGTAGCCGAACTCGAGAAGCTCTCGCCGAAGGACCGGGAGCGTCTGGCACTGACCGGCCTTGATCTCGAAATGAAGAGCCGTTGCGGCAGTTTCTTCCAGATCGATCAGGATGTGGTGCACACCTCCTGCAACGTCCGGGGGATCGAAGTCCTGCCGATCGGAGCGGCCCTCGAGAAGTACGACTGGCTGCAGGACCATGTATGGAAGGCGGTGCCGCGTGACAAGGACAGGTACACGCGGTACGTCGCCAGACAGGAGAAGCCGCAGGGCGTCGTGGTGATCGCGCATGAAGGCAGTGCATCTGTGATGCCCCTGCAGGCATGCCTGTTCCTCCTGGCGGAGCCGGTGCAGCACGTCCACAACATCGTCGTCGCCCGGGAGGGTGCGGAGATCCACCTCATCTCCGGGTGCGCCAGTTCCGTCCAGATGGAGCACGGGGCGCACCTGGGCGTGACCGAGTTCTATGTCGGGAAGAACGCCAAGGTCACCTCCACGATGATCCACAGCTGGAGCGCGGGCATCAGCGTATTCCCGCGATCCGCCGCGATCGTCGAGGAGGGAGGAGTCTTCCTCTCCAACTACGTCTGCATGCGGCCCGTCCGCAGGATCGAGATGTATCCGACGGCGCACCTTGTGGGGAAGAACGCCGTCGGGCGGTTCTCCACCATCGTGGTGGGAACGCCGGGCTCGCACCTCGATCTCGGATCCCGCGCTGTTCTGGCCGCGGAGGGGACGAGCGCCGAGCTCGTCACCCGTGCGATCACGACCGGCGGCACCATCATCTCACGCGGCCACATCCTCGGTGAAACCGGGAGCACCCGGGGGCACATCGAGTGCAAGGGGCTGATCCTCAAGGACGGCATCATCCACGCCATTCCGGAGATCGAGGGGAGGCGGACCGGCACAGAACTTTCGCACGAGGCGGCGGTCGGGAAGATCGCACGCCACGAGATCGAGTACCTCATGGCCCGCGGCCTCGATGAGGAGACGGCCACCGCAACCATTATACGCGGTTTCCTGGACGTCAAGATCAGCGGTCTTCCAGTGGTTCTGCAGAAGCAGATAGACGACGCAATCGACAAGGCCGAGAAGGGCTTCTGATCGCGCATGACGGACGCTGACCCCTATATGCGGGAACGATACGATATGGTCGAGCACCAGATACAGGCTCGGGGAGTCAGCGATCCGCGCGTACTCGCCGCCATGCGGAAGGTTCCCCGCCACCTTTTCGTGCCTCCGCCGCTGGCGCGTGCAGCCTACCAGGACCGCCCGCTGCCGATCGGCGAGGGGCAGACTATATCGCAGCCCTACATCGTCGCCGTGATGACCGAACTGCTGGAACTGAAGCCGAGCGACCGTGTGCTCGAGGTGGGGACCGGCAGCGGCTATCAGGCGGCCCTGCTCGCCGAACTCGCCGATCGGGTGATCTCCGTCGAACGGCTGCCGGGCGTGGCGGAGCAGGCGCGGGAGAACCTCGCACGGGCGGGGATCACCGGCGTCCGGGTGATCGTCGGGGACGGCACGGAAGGATATCTGGAGGAGGCGCCGTACGACGGCATCGTCGTCACTGCCGCGACACCGGCGGTTCCGGAGCCTCTCATCGAGCAGCTGGCGGAGGGAGGGCGCCTGGTCGCCCCCGTGGGATCGCGGGACATGCAGGACCTGGTGAAGGTCGTCAAGAGCAGAGACGGACAGGTGTCGCGGTTCACCTTCGGCGGCGTCTGCTTCGTACCGCTCATCGGGCGGTACGGATGGAAAGAGGAGGGGTTTCCGTGACGATCTACGATATCACGCGGCCTCTCTCCGACGACGTGGTGGTCTACCCCGGCGATCATGTCCCCCGGCTGCGGCAGGAAGACCGGGGAGAGTACCTCCTCTCCGAGATCTGTATCGGCAGCCATTCCGGCACCCACGTCGATGCACCGGCGCACTACCTGAAGAACGACGAGACGGTGGACCGGATTCCGCTCGACGTGCTGATGGGGCCGGCCCGCGTCCTGGATCTCTCGGAGGAGACCGGCCGGATCGAGCCCCGCCACCTGGCGGGACGGCTGGCGGGCGTGCGGATCCTCCTTCTGAAGACCTGGTTCTCGACGCGGCATCGGTTCGAGCCCGACTATCCGGCGCTATCGCTTGCGGCGGCGCACCTCCTGACCGATGCCGGCATCGTCTGCGTCGGGACGGATGCGCCGTCGATCGAGGCGTTCGGAGGCGACGGCGCCGTGCACCGCCGGCTGCTGGGGAGCGGGGCGGTCATTCTCGAGCTCCTCGACCTCGCGGCGGTGCCGGAAGGCGATTACACCATGGTGGCGCTCCCGCTGCGCCTGAAGGGCCTGGACGGGTCGCCTGCACGGGTGGTGCTGTACGACGATGCGCCGGAGGTGACCGAATGAGTTTCCTGCACGAGGCGGTCGGCCGGCTGGAAGCGCTCCTGCAGGACAGCGGCTGCGAAGACGGGGTCGTCGCCCTGCACGTGAACTACGATGCGGACGTCTGCCAGTACCCGAAGGGCGTCTCCATGGAGGGGTGGTTCGGCGGAAGGATCGGACAGTTCGTCACGGGCGAACCGATACGCGCAACCACGCGGGTATCCTTCATGTTCGGCGCGCCGCTCCGGGATCGGAGGCAGCGGGGTGCGGCCTGCGCGATCATCAACGCCGTCTCTGCGTTCCTCTGCCTTGAGAGAGGGCTCCGTGCGTGCACTCCAGATCACCGCGCACCCTGCCTTGCCGCTCTCTCCGGCGAGCTCTCCGGGCGGCGGATCTATGCACTCGGCCCCCTGCCGGCGGTCGAACGGGCGTTCGAACGTCAGCTGGTAGACTCTCCGGATGCTGCGGACGTGATTCTGGTCGGGGGGGACGGCATGACGTCGGATGCGGGGGTCGAATGTATCGATGCGTATCGTTCGAAGAAACGGATGGTCTTTCTCGGCCCTTCGACCGCCGGCGTATGCGGGTTACTGAATCTGGAGCACTGGTGTCCGTACGGACGATGAATAAGTTTTTCTAGGAATACGGGGTGATTAACCACTATGCTGTTCGGCTCTTCGGGGATTCGGCGGCGGTTTGGCAGAGAACTCGTCGATCTGGCGCTCCGCGTCGGGGGGGCGGTCGCCGCCGGTGCATCGGAGATCGTCGTGGGCATGGATACCCGGACGACCAGCGGGCTGCTTGCGCACGCGGTTATGGCGGGGATGCTCTCGGCAGGCGCCACGGTCTTCTCCTGCGGGATCGCACCCACGCCGACGGTGGCGTTCGGCACCAGGGGTGTCGATGCCGGATGCATGATCACCGCCTCCCACAACCCGGAGCCGTACAACGGTGTGAAACTCCTCAATCCGGACGGATCGTCGTTCACGCTGAAGCAGCAGGCGGAGATCGAGCGGCTGGTGACCGGATCCCGCTGGCGGACCTGGCAGGAGCAGGGACGCATCTGCGGCATCGACGCGGTGGCGGCTCATGCGGAGGCGATCCTGGATCGGGTCAGTCTTTCACGGCGGATCACCGCCGTGCTGGACTGCGGAAACGGTGCGGCGGGCGTCATTTCGCCGGGACTGCTCGCCGACGCGGGTGCGACCGCGATCGATCTGAACTGCAACCTCTCCGGCAGGTTTGCAAGGCCGTCAGAGCCGCTCGAGGCCAACCTGCCCTACGTCGGCGATCTGGTCCGGAAGGAGAACGCGGACTGTGCGGTGGTCCATGACGGCGATGCCGACCGCATGATGGCGTTCGACGGGCGGGGGCGGTACATCGACGGCGACCGCCTCCTGATGCTCTTTGCGACATACCTGGGCAGGAAACGGGTGGTCACCACGGTGGACGCCTCCATGGCGATCGAGGAGATCGCGGATGTGCGCAGGACGCCGGTCGGCGACAGTTTCGTCTCCGAGGAGCTCCTCTCGTGGGGCGATTTCGGCGGCGAACCGTCAGGGAGCTGGATCTTCCCCGAGCACTCCTACTGCCCCGACGGCATCTACGCGGCGGCCCTCCTCTGCGAGATCGCTTCTGAATGGGACATCGCCGAAGAGCTGGATCGGATGCCACGCTACACCATTCTGCGGGAATCGTTCGCGATCGAGGCCGCACGCGACGCAGTCACCGCCATCGGAGCGGACGAGCCCACTCACGGCGTCAGGTTCGCGGACGAGGACGGATGGTACCTGATCCGGGCGAGCGGCACCGAACCGAAGGTTCGGATCACGGCGGAGGGCCGGACGCCCGAGAAGGCGAAGGAGATGATGGAGCGGGCCCGCTCCCTCCTGGCGAGAGGGAGCCGTGCCGGACGATAAGATGGAGGTGCGACTGGTATGCAGTGTGTTGTGCTTGCGGCGGGAGAGGGCAGACGGATGCGCCCCCTGACCGCCCAGCGGCCGAAGGTGATGCTGCCCATCGCCAACCGCCCGATGGTGGAGCATCTGGTGACGGCTGCCAGAGATGCAGGGGTTGAGGAGTTCATCTTTGTCGTGGGGTACTGTGAGCGCGAGATCCGGAGCCATTTCGGCGATGGGAGCCCGTTCGGCGTTGAAATCGCCTACGTGACCCAGCGGCACCAGCTGGGGACCGCCGACGCGCTGCGGACGGCGTCGGGGCTGATCACCGACCGGTTCCTTCTCCTCAACGGCGATATGATCCTCAAACGCCACGACATCGAACGGATCTGCCGGATGGACGCCCCCTGTATGGGGATCCACTACACGGACCACCCGCAGGACTACGGCGTGGTGACGGTGGAGGGCGACCGCGTCTCGGCCCTCGAAGAGAAATCGGAACGGCCGAGGAGCAACCTCATCAACGCGGGTGCATACCTCTTCGATCCGGACGTCTTCGACCTGCTGAAGGGGGTGAAGATCTCGGGCAGGGGAGAGTTCGAGCTGACCGACGCCATCGCCGCCTACATCCGGAAACAGACCCTCCGGGCGTGCCACCTGGACTACTGGCTGGACGTCGGGCAACCCTGGGACCTTCTCGACGCCAACGAGTCCCTCCTCTCCTCCATGGAGCACGAACAGCGCGGTATCGTCGAGCCGGGTGTCGTCATACCCGATACGGTCACCGTGGGCGAGGGGACGGTGATCAGGGCGGGAACCTACATCGAGGGATCGTGCGTCATCGGCGAGAACTGCTCGATCGGTCCGCACGCCTACATTCGGGGCTTCACCTCGATCGGAGACGGCTGCCATATCGGGCATGCCACCGAGATCAAGAACTCCATCATCATGTCGGGCACGAAGATCCCGCACTTCAACTACGTGGGCGACAGCGTCATCGGCTGCGGCTGCAACCTCGGAGCCGGCACCAAGGTCGCGAACCTGCGGCACGATCGTGCGCCGGTCAGGGTCTGCGGCAGGGATACGGGCAGGATGAAGTTCGGCGCCGTTATCGGCGACGGCGTCCAGTTCGGTATCAACTGCTCCGTCAACGTCGGGAGCCTTATCGGGAGTAACACGAGGGTGGCGCCTCACTCCGTCGTCGAGGGCTGTATCGAGGACGGAACCGTGATCAGGTGAGAGCATGCAGGCGGTAATTCTTGCGGCGGGGGAAGGCAACCGGTTGCGGCCGCTCACACGGAGCAGGCCGAAGGTGATGATCCCGGTGGCGAACCGGCCGATCATCCAGTACGTCATCGACGCGCTTCTCGAAAACGGCATCCGCGATATCGTGGTCGTGGTCGGGTACCGGAAGGAGTACGTCATCCGGTACCTCAACCGGCTGGACGTCCCGATCCAGGTGGTGGTGCAGGAGCGGCAGCTCGGAACGGCAGACGCCCTCCGGTCGGCCGAGTCCGAGATCGCCGGGGATTTCCTCCTCCTGCCGGGGGACAACTACATCAGCGCCGAATCCATCGCACGCATCAAGGGCGAGCGGAACGCCATGCTCGTTGCGGAGCATCCGAGCCCCTCGAACTTCGGCGTGGTCGTCATCAGGAACGGGTGGGTGCGCGAGATCATCGAAAAACCCGAGGAAGCCCCTACGTTCACCGTTTCCACCGGAATTTTCTCGCTGACGCCCGACATCTTCGGCTACCTGCATACCAACGAGCTCCCCGATGCCCTCTCGAGCATGCTGGAGAGCGGCGAGCGGATTCGGGCGATTCCCGCAGCCGACTGGCAGGACGCCATCTATTCGTGGGACCTCCTGAAGATGAACGGGAGGATGCTTCGCAGCATCACACCGGAGATCGGCGGGAGCGTCAGCAGCAACGTCACCCTCCGCGGGACGGTCCGCATCGGGACCGGTACGACGATCGGGCCGAACACGGTGATCTACGGCCCCGCCATCATCGGTGACGACTGCATGATCGGCGCCCACTGCGTCGTCATGCCGAACAGCAGCATCGGGTCGCGGGTGAAGATCGAGCCGTTCACCTACGTGGCGGACTCGCTCGTCATGGACGACGTGGCCATCGGCTCCCACTCCCGGATCGTCAGCTCCGTCTTCGGCCAGGGATCCGTGCTGGGCGACCACTGCACGACGTATCCCAGGCAGGCGCTCTTTGAGGTCGGGGAAGGCGTGCTGAAGGCGGAGTTCGGAGCGGTGCTCGGCGACGGCGTGAAGGCTGCCCCCTTCACAACATTTAAAAACTGTGTTGTCGGCAATAACGTGATAGTCGAGGAGGGGAGGGTCGTCGTCGGCCTCGTCGAGGATGGCGTCAAGGTGATATGAGGTGTGCGGGATCGTCGGGTATATCGGGCGGCGAGAGGCAACGCCGATCCTGATCCAGGGGCTCAAGCGGCTGGAATACCGGGGGTACGACTCGTTCGGCATCGCCACAGTCGGGAGCTCCATCGAAGTCTTCAAAAAGCAGGGCAGGATATCGGAGAGTGAGGCCGGCGCCGTTTCCCTGGCCGGCTGCATCGGGATCGGGCATACGCGCTGGGCGACCCACGGTGAGCCGAACGACATCAACGCACATCCGCATATCGACTGCCGAGGAGGGGTCGCGGTCGTCCACAACGGCGTCATCGAGAACTTCACCGAGCTGAAGAGGCAGCTGATCGAGCGGGGGCATACCTTCCGTTCCGATACCGACACCGAGGTGATCGCCCACCTGATCGAGGAGCACCACCACGGCGATCTCCTGGAGGCGGTCAGGGCGACGGTCCCGCACCTGCGAGGCTCCTATGCGCTGCTGGCGGTTGCGGCGCACGATCGGCGGATCGTCGCCGCCCGAGATTGCAGCCCGCTGGTCCTCGGCATCGGCGACTCCGAACTCTTTGCGGCGTCGGATATGACGCCGCTCCTCGATCATACCGAGCGGGTGGTCTTTCTCGAGGACGGGGATATCGCCGACATCTCTGCGGACGGCGTGGAGATCTACCACCAGGGGGAGAAGGTGCAGCGCCCGGTCGAGCTGATCGACTGGTGCGTGGAGGATGCCAGAAAGGGCGGGTTCGCCCACTATATGCTGAAGGAGATCTTCGAGCAGCCCCAGGCGTTCTACGAGACGATCCGGGCCGGCGTCGACGAGACCGTGCGGAACCTGGTGCTGAGCGCGGACGAGGTCACGCTGGTCGCCTGCGGGACGTCGTACCACACGGCGCTCATCTTCAAGTACCTCGCCGAATCTCTCTGCAGAATCCCGGTGCGGGTGGAGCTGGCGTCGGAGTTCAAGTACTATACGCCGCCGATCTCGGGGCTTGCCGTCGCCGTCACCCAGTCAGGCGAGACCGCAGACACCATCGCCGCCCTGAAGATGGCGAAGGCGCACAACTGCATCACCCTCGCCATCACCAACGTGCAGGGCAGCACCATCACCCGCGTGACGGATGGAACGCTCCTCATGCGGGCGGGGCCGGAGATCGGCGTCGCCGCCACCAAGTCGTACATCGCACAGCTGGCCGCGCTCATGCAGCTGATCAACATCCGGTGCGGGGGGGTGTTCGACGAGGTGCTGTCGCACGCACACCTGGCGATCGGCGAGGTGCTCATGCGGGACATCCAGGATGCGGTCGCCCTCTGCAGGGGCGCCGAACATATCTTCTTCGTCGGGCGCGGTCCGTTCTACCCCGTATCGCTGGAGGGCGCCCTCAAGATGAAGGAGATCAGCTACGTCCATGCGGAGGGGTACGCGGCGGGCGAGCTGAAGCACGGGCCGTTCGCCCTGCTCACTCCCGTGACGCCGGTGGTGGCGATCTGCCCGCCCGGCTCCACCTACGGGGTGATGGTCTCCAACATCAAGGAGATAAAGGCGCGCCGCGCGCCGATCATCGCGCTCGGCGTCGACGGGGATTCCGAACTGGCGGAGATTGTGGATATCTTCATTCCACTCCCCGACACACATCTCCTCGTACAGGTGCTCACGTCGTCGGTCGTCCTCCAGCTGCTGGCGTACCGGACCGCCTGTGCGCTGCAGCGGGATATCGACAGGCCGAGAAACCTTGCAAAGAGCGTGACCGTCGAATGATGGAGTACGGAAGAAACGTCATCGGACCGGGGGCGGTGATCCTCGAACCGGTGACACTCGGGTTCCCCTCGCGGGACAGGATCGGAGAGAGCGACTTTGTGGGGGCGACCATCGGGAGGAACGCGCTCCTCCGCCCGGGCACCGTCATCTACTGCGACGTGGTCATCGGCGACGGTTTTCAGACCGGGCACAACGTCATCATCCGCGAGAGGACCACCGTCGGGGATCGGGTGGCGATCGGAACCGCCGCCGTCGTCGAAGGGGATACCGTCATCGGAAGCGACGTGCGCCTCCAGAGCATGGTCTACGTCCCGACACGCACCAGAATCGGGGACCGCGTCTTCATCGGCCCGAACGCCGTGCTGACCAACGATCGCTACCCGCCGGGACCGCACGAGTCCCTGCAGGGACCCGTGATCGAGGACGATGCGGTGATCGGGGCGAATGCAACCCTGCTTCCCGGCGTGACGATCGGGAGGGGGGCGTTCGTGGCGGCCGGTGCGGTGGTCACGAGGGACGTCCCGTCGGGGATGCTGGCCATCGGGGCGCCTGCACGGTTCAGGGCGTTGCCTGCGGGAGCGGAGCGGTAGCGATGTATATACCGGTGGCAAAGCCGCTCATCGAGGAGGACGAGATCGAGGCGGTTGCAGCCGTGATGCGATCGGGGATGCTGGCGCGGGGGGAGGTCGTCGCCGAGTTCGAGTCGCGGTTCGCCGCATACTGCGGGGTGCCCTGCGCGGTCGCCACGAACTCGGGTACCGCCGCCCTGCACGCAGGGCTGAGCGCCGCCGGCATCGGGCCGGGCGATACGGTGATCGTCCCGTCGTTCTCGTTCATCGCCACCGCCACCAGCGTGAGCATGTGCGGGGCGCGGCCCGTCTTTGCCGATGTGGACAGGCGGACCTTCAACATCGATCCCGACGCGGTCCTCGAACTGATCCGCCCGGATACGAGGGCGGTCGTCGGGGTGCACCTCTTCGGGCAGCCGTTTGACGTACGGTCCCTCCGGGAGATCTGCGACGACCACCGCCTGCTGCTGGTCGAGGATGCGGCGCAGGCGCACGGCGCCGAGTTCCACGGGCAGCGGGTGGGGAGCCTCGGGGACCTCGCCTGCTTCTCGTTCTACCCGACGAAGAACATGACGACCGGCGAGGGCGGCATGGTCACCACCGGCGATGCCGCCTGTGCGGATCGGGTGCGGCTCATCATCGATCACGGCCAGAGCAGGAAATACCTCCACACTGCCCTCGGCTACAACTTCCGGATGACGAACATGGCCGCCGCCATGGGCATTGTGCAGCTGTCGAAGCTGGAGCGGTTCAACGAGCGGCGCATCCGGAACGCCGCGTACCTCGACCGACACCTGGAGGGTTCGGGCCTTGTCCTGCCGTACCGGATGGAGGGGGTCCGGCACGTCTACCACCAGTACGTGGTGCAGGTCCCTTCCGGGTTTCCCCTGGACCGGGACGCGTTCATGCGGTACCTCCTGGAGCGGGGCGTCGGGACCGCCGTGCACTATCCCGTCCCGATCCACCGGCAGCCGCTCTATCGGTCGGCGGGGGCTGAGTGCCGGTGTCCGGTGTCGGACGCCCTCGCGGCGTCGGTTCTGAGTCTGCCCGTCCATCCGCTGGTGACGGACGGGGAGCTGGCGTGTATCTGCGATGCGATCCGGTCACTGCTATGATCGAGGTCATCGCAACAGGGGGATCTCTGCCCGGGTCCGGGTTCCACCGGTTGCCCCGAGTCTCAATTCTTCCAGTACGGATCGGGGGGATTCAGGGCGTTGGATCCCATTCCCCATGGCCTGCAGCGATCAGCATGATGTTTATCAAACGCCCGGAGAGGACATCCCCTGGTGTGTATAACTCCGGAATATGGTCATGGAAAAGGCTGAAAGCAGACTGTCGGCAAATTTCATCGGCTCCAACCTTGCCTGTGAGGTTCTGGCGTGCGACCACGATATCGTGTTTATCGACGACCTCCCCGCCGGCCAGCCATCCCCGGAGTGACGTTCATCGAAGGAAGCATACCGACCTCGATCCCGTTTCATGGGTACACGTTCCCGGGCGCGGGCGCATCCTTCCCGCCCCGGTTCAGTGAAGGATCCGATGTCCTCAAACGGGGCGAACGTGGCCGGCATGCTCGGCGCCCCCGTCGCGGCGAAGGGCTGCGGGTACCCGCCGTCGTTCCCTCCTCCCTGGTCTACGGCGATGTCCCGGTCCTCCTCGACCAGGCTCGGGCATGCGTGTCAGGAAAAGTTCTCCGCACTTTCCGTGTGGTCGAAGAAAAGCTCACTCTGCAGACATTGCGCCGATACCCGGGGCGATCAGTCATAAAATTCGTTGTTCTGGATGTACTTCTCATAGGATCTGTTATAATGGCGGGCTTTGACCAAAAGGGGAAATTACGGAGGTTCGCATAGCGGTGATAGCGGGAGAGAGGTCACGAGCTCATCCCAAAACTCTCTGACGGAAGGGGATGTCCCCCTCCCAGGCATCGGAAATGCCGTCGCATTTTCTTAAGATCCGGTCGTCCTTCGGACACCCGGAGCCCCTCCCCGCAAGGTGCTGGCTCCACTATGGCCGGATCGAGGTTTCAGTCAGTATTTATG
>DAQY01000041.1:14717-28000 GCA_002503105.1 Methanomicrobiaceae archaeon UBA206 | reverse complement strand
GGCAATTTTGGGATGAGTTCCTTATTAAGGACGGTACCGATTCGATGGAAAAATGCAGTTATTTTGTCGAATTTCAGTATTTTGAGTAAAATACAACAGTACTGAAAAGATCCAGGTAGAATGGAATATTTTTTAATCCTGGTATTTGTATACTATGCGGATACGCGATTTGATCTTATCGATAATAATCGTATCGCTTTCAGGTGCACTGAAACTCCAGTTCGCATACGACTTTCTCGGTGACCGGGTACCACTTTCAAAGTTCATCGCTGCCGCACTCATCGCATGCGCAGCCTATGCATTCGATAGAGGAGTCGACAACAAAGAGGACGAGGCACGGGAATCGATCTTCAAAAAGCTCCTGCTCGGGTCGGTAATTCTCTGCACTATCGCTTCTTTTGTCCTGTATCCGAACCCTGCGTTGCTGATACCCTTCCTTATCGCATATATGTATACAAAAGGTCTGAAAGGACATCGACTGAAAGGGGGCATGGGCGTGAAGAATGTGGTCGTTGCCCTTACCTGGTCTCTTGGAATCATCATCTTCCTGGGGATCTATTCGCTTCCGGTTCTTCTTCTCTGCGTCTTCTTCTTCTGCAAGAGCTTCGTGAATACGGTCATCTATGATGTGCGCGATATCGAGCAGGACAGAACCGCAGGAATTACGACTATCCCCACGGTAATGACTGTATCCCAGCTCACGATCTTTCTTCTGCTCCTGAGCCTTGCGGCACACATCACCGTTCTGGGCGCATACTCGTACGGTTTAATCGGGGGGGTCGACGTCATTCTCCTGAGTACTGTGCACAGCACGTTCTACATCTTCCTGTACTGCAACCGATGTGAGATATTAAGAAATATGCTGGTTGACGGGGAATGGATTCTCTACACCGGTTATACCCTTCTGCGGGACTTCGTCCTGTAGTAGTCCACCAGATCCCTGCCGAATTGTACGGCTTTCGGGGATGTGGAGATGAGATCTCGCGTGAAGTCATAGTTGCCAGACTTGTAGAAGAATCCGATCGACAGGATATGCTCGGTAACGGCCGCCGCAATCTGGGGTGTTTCGCGGGTGACGTAGATCTCGATGGCGTCGTAGTCCTGAATCGGATATGAAGAGAGGATGTTGTAAATCTCCTCCGTTACGACAAGCGATATGGCACCCATATGGTCTGCAAGGTTCTTAAAAAATTCAGGGTAGTCCGGAAAGAGTAACGGTGATATCCCGTGCACATACTTCGACTTCTTGATATACTCAAAGAACACCCGGTGCGGTTTCAGGACATCGGAGGGCTCGGACGTAATCATCTGAAAATCACCGATCTCATGCAGGCGCGTGAAGAACTCCTCGGGGAAGTAGATTGTATGGTCCGGGAATGCGTCGTACATGCGCCTGAGCACATCGATGCTCTCCCGGAACCGCTCAAAAATGATCAGGTACGAGCGGCCTTTGTCGGTCAGACAGACATCGCCGCCCTGCTCCTGGACAAAACCCACCCGTTTCAGGTAATTTACCGTAAAGGCGTACGTTGAGGCCGGAATATGCTCCTTTATCGTGTCCTTCGTCTCTTCATGGAGGAGCGCACTCAGCATCTCCAACCTTCGCTCGCTCGAAAAGATCTTCATGAAATCGGTGATCTTCATTATCCCAGATCACTTATCGGATGGCATTACATTAATCTTGTTCTTTTTGAATACAATGCTTGTAGAAAAACAGCGAATTGTACGTGACGCAGAACCCGGGGACTCCTCCAGTTTTCATGTGAGTGCAGGAAAAACCCGGCGCATACCGATCAGAACGGGTTGTGGGGAGCGGTCCACGCACCATCGGTGAACATTACCATGGACGTCCACTGGCGGCTCATTCCATCGGCGCATAATTCATACGCGGCACTCTTCGCAGCGTGCGAGCAGAACGGCTACCGATTGAGCGCAGTCAGCAAACCGAGCCAGGAGATCACCTGCTACAGCCTCAACTCCATCACCGAGAGGATGTACCGGGACGAGATCGCCGGCGCGGACTGCATCACCATCGTGGGCGGCCCCCATGCATCTGCCCGCCACCACGAGGTGGCGCAGTACGCAGACTACGTGGTTGTCGGGGAGGGGGAGTATACGCTGCCCGGCCTGCTCTCCGCGATCGAGGAAGGTAGGGAGATCCCCCCCGGTGTGGCCACGGCGGATCGGTACCGCCCGGCGGAGCATACCGTACTGCTGGACGGATACCCACCGTTCTCGAAGGTCAAGGGCTACATCGAGATCAGCCGCGGCTGCCCGTTCGGGTGCGGATACTGCCAGACGCCGCGCCTGTTCGGGCGCTGCATGAGGCACCGCTCCATCGACGGGATCGTCGCGTTCGCATCGCGGTTCCGCGACGTCAGGTTCGTGACCCCGAATGCGTTCGCCTACGGATCCGACGGCGTCCATCCCCGGTTCGACCGGGTGGAACGGCTGCTCCGCAGCCTGGACAACCGGATCTACTTCGGCACATTCCCGGGTGAGGTGCGCCCCGAGTTCGTCACCCCGGAGTCCCTGGAGCTCGTGGTGCAGTACTGCGCAAACACCCGGCTGCACTTCGGCGCACAGTCGGGCAGCGACCGCGTCCTCAGACTGATACGGCGGGGGCACACAGTGGCCGACGCGATACGCGCAGTAGAACTCTGCAGAGATTACGGTATCGTGCCGACCGTGGACTTCATTCTGGGGCTGCCGTACGAGAGTGACGAAGACCAGCGTGCAACGCTGGATCTGATCCGCGAGGTCGTCCGGTTCGGAAAAGCCCACGTGCACTACTTCATGCCCCTGCCGGGAACACCGCTGGCGGACACGGAACCCCGCCCCCTCCTGCCGGAAACGGAGAAAGTCCTCGGTCGGATGGCCCTTGCGGGCAAAATAACGGGTTCATGGATGAATCATGAGGTAAGGTTTTTTAAGCGCGGTTCACATGTATAACCATGATGGACGTGCTCCTTATAGCAGACCTGCACGGCAAGTACGGAAAGCTCGATGCTTTTCTCAAGTACGACCACGACGCAGTCATCATTGCAGGCGACATCACGAACTTCGGTCCGCTGGAACCTGTCGAGGCGATCCTCTCTCGGATAGAAGTACCCTGCTTTGCGGTTCCCGGAAACTGTGACCCCCGCGAGATCGTCGATGTGCTCGAGCACTCCGATGCCGTCTGCCTCCACGGTTCATGGATTGCGCTCGGAAAGATCACGCTCGCGGGTCTTGGAGGTTCGAACAGGACTCCCTTCGGCACTCCATTCGAACTGACCGAGGAAGAGATCGACGCTCTGCTCACGCGCATCATCGGACATATGGACAGAAACGTCCACAACGTGCTGCTGACGCACGCCCCTCCATACGAGACGCTGGATCGCGTCGGTTCGGATCACGTCGGCAGCGAGAGCATCAGAAGGCACATGAAGAACTTCGATCTGGTATGCTGCGCCCATATCCACGAAGATCGAGGCGTCGTCGAGGTCGACGGCGTCAGGATCGTTAACCCCGGCCCTGCCTCGGACGGCTACGGCGCCCTCATCCACTTCGGCAGCGATCCGAAGGATATCGGGATCGAGCTGATCACCGTGTAGACAACAGCAGTTCGAGGTACGAGACGTAGAGCGGTGGACCATCTATATCCATCTTTTTTGCGATATCCGCAATCCGATCGGCGGCACCGCGCCCATCCCCGTCTGTGAGCACCTCGATCTCGACGAACGTGCCGAGCCGTTCGACCTCGTCCAGCGCGACGGCGGCGCCGTCCAGTTCGTAGATCTCCCGGCGCTTGATCACCTCCGCCGATCGGCGAAACCCGGTGTACTCCAGAATCCGCTCGCAGACATCTCCCGAATCCACCTGCATATTGAACTCTTCGCGGGCCTTGGCGCCGCCGATCCGTATCTTTGGCCCCTTATACGTGACGGTGCAGGAACCGTCGGTGTACCGCACCCGGAGCGCCTCGTCGGTGACTGCAAAATCCCGGTGAGGGGCATTGTAGTACACATCGCGTTCACAGCGCGCTCCATATGCACGCGCACGGAGGCGGTGCAGGCGTGACCGAACCGCCGCGAGATCCGGTACCGCATATTTCAATTCGACTTCGAGCATGCAGAATACCGCCATGTCTGTCTGTGCGGGGGACCAAAAGGTTCACGGTACGGAACGGCGCGGTTCTGTGAGTGTGTGCAGAATGAGTTCGCGCTGCTGTTCCGCTGCTCGCAGCAGTGCGATGTTCTTCGTCTTCTCTGCGCACACTGCTCCCCGCTCGGTCAGCTGCAGGGCGGTCCGGTAGTCAGTCTGCGAGGTGATAGAACCGGCTCCCGAGTTCAAGGTTCGACTCCATCGCCTTCCCGTACTCCCGTACAGCGTAGAGGTGGTCGGCGATGGAGATGAGGGCATACGTGTTATCGGGGATTCCCGGCATGAGGTGCTTAAAGCACCGTGCTGCGCGGGAATGAAATGCGACCCGTGCGCCCTCAGTAAGGATGCGCCTGCAGTGCTCGCGCAGGAGCAGGTGGGCGAAGTCGTATCCGTCCCCCGATACCCGCCTGAGGACGGTGTGCCCCCTTTCCAGGGCCTGCTGCAGCTGTCCAGGCATCAGGCGTCGAGCGTCGAGCATGCGGGCGATGATCGGCGCCGGGAACGGGAGATTGAGGACACAGAGCGCGTTCGCCCATTCGGTCCACTGCTCGTCCAGTCCGGCGTAGATCGCGGCGGCAGGATCCTGCACGTCGGGGAGGATCGCCCGGAATCTCTCGATCCCCGGTGCCATGTTCCGGCTCCGAACGAGATTGAAGCTGACCGTCAGCCGGAGCGGGTCACCGATCCGATCGTGCAGGATACGTGCGGTCGAATCGGCGATGGAGAAGCCGAACCGCCGCATTGCAAGCCCCCGAATCTCCCCCCCGCCGCATCCCGGCGAGAGGCAGTTCATGGTGACCCCGCAGTCCGACTTCCCGGTGCAGGTCGGCATATGCCGGCTGGGCACCGACATCGGATCGGCAGGCGAAGACGAGGGCGATTCCCGGAGGGGGAGAGCGCATGATGCCGCCCGGCAGGCGCATATCAGGCCCTGAAGATCGGTGAACGTCGTCCGGAAAAGGATGGCGACGAAGCGGTTCTCCTGCACCAGCGCACTTCCCAGCGTGCCGGGGAATGCGGACACGGACTTGCCGGATCTCTTCGTACCGGACGTCCGGTGCCCGGGCAAAGACGCCGATGATCTCCTCGCCGATTCCGGAGAGTAACCCGACCGGGTCGATCGTCGCCGACAGCGCGTCCCGGATCCGGGGCGGCCCATGATCGATCTGAACCACCCGAACGCCGCATGCCCTCGCATGGCCCGCAGCAGGTCCCGGTAGGCGGCGAAGATCATGCCGTGCATTTCCATTTCGGGCAGTTCCGCCTTGAATGCCGGGCACTCCATCCCCCCTGCCGGTTCCGTATCTCGAACGCGGCCCGGTTCAGCAGCGAGCTCTTTTCCGATCCCGGCGGATCCGAGACTATGATCACCTGTCCTGTCTGTGGCGCCTGCGAGAGCCGGCTGCGCGTATACGTATACGGTTCGATTCGTCCATACCCCCTCCTCCCCGGCATGCCGGATCGGCCCGATCCCGTCCATCCAGATATCACCGTCTACTTCAATGTTGTTCATGAGGAAAGGAAGTCGCGATCGCGCAGGAGAGCACGGGGAGGCAACTTCATCCAACGGGCCGTCTCACGACCGAACCCGGTGCACCGCGTCGGAGACGCCTACGGGTGAAAAACCATGTCAGGAACCTGAAAACAGTCCATATCCCGCTTCTGACGGGCCGGGCCCTTGAATCATGTATAAATACTACTCGAAACAAATAAATTGGGACGGGAGCAGAGCGATCAATACGAAAACGTATTGGTGAAGAAACTGCAGTTGATAGAGACGTGACAGGAACCAAGGTGAACGGGATGGCAGTTCAGGAAGGGGATTTTATCAGGCTCAACTATACCGGGCGCGTCGACGAGAACGTCTTCGACACGACGGACGAGACGGTTGCACGGGAAGAGGGGATTCACAAACCCGGATCGGAGTACGGCCCGGTGACCATCCGGGTCGGAAGCCGCCACGTCATCGTCGGACTCGACGACGCGCTGGTCGGCAGGGATGTGGGCGATGAAGGCGATGCTGAGGTTCCGCCCGAGAAGGGGTTCGGCCCCCACGACGACCGACTTGTCCGGTCCGTCCCGATCACGCGGTTCCGGGAGAGACCGAAGGTGGGGATGCGCGTAGAGGTGGAAGATCGTGAGGGTACCGTGATCAACGTCATCGGGCGGCGGGCGGTCGTCGACTTCAATCACCCCCTCGCCGGCAAGACGCTACACTACCACTTCGTGATCGAGGGGATGGTGGAGGAGCCCGAAGAGCAGATCAGGGGATTGATCAGGCTCTATACAGGACGCAGCGATATCGATGTGAATGTGACCGACAGCGGCGTCGAACTCCTCCTCCCGCCTGCCATCGCCTACGACTGCCGCTGGCTGGTCTGGCGCGGTACGCTCATCAGGGAGATCTTCGAATACATGAAGAACGTCGGCGAGATTACGATGAAGGAGATCTTCAAGCGCCCGGAGACGGCGGAATCCGTCGCGGAATCTGCACAGGAATCCGAAGAATCCGGGGCGTAGCCCCTCACCCTATTTTATACCGCAGCAGCGCGGCTATCCCGCCGAGCGCCTCCAGGCGCTTGCCGGGTTCGAACTCCGTGCTGAAGACGACGACCGATGCGTTCAGGTGTTCGGCACGCTCGACGATGCCGGTCACCGCTTCGTTCCGTAACATCGTATCGCAGACCAGCACCTGTTCCACGGCGCCGTAATCGACCGCCTTCTGCACGTCGTCTCGTCCGTAGGCGACGGCGCCGCCCTTTACGATCCTGACCAGCACCTCGTCCATCAGCTGAACTTCCCGGGCGAGGTGGAGGTCGCCGATCAGCCGTTCGAGCACGCCGAGCCCGATCACGTCCTGCACCGCACCCTGCCCGATGCGGCGGGTCTCCACGACCACCGTCCGCTCGCCGAGGTCCGGCACCCGCTCCCGAACAAACCTGGCGAAATCGTCCTTGATAAACCCAGGCCCGGCGATGACCAGAGGTCCGGTGATCTCCCGCAGGTATCTGAGAGTCGTTTCGAAGAATGCGGTTCTGGCGTCCGTTTCACCGCCTTTGCTCCTGCCCGTGGTGACGGTGGTCACCCATTCCGGGCCAAACTGGCGCAGGCGATAGACCTGGGCCTCCCCCTCTTCCATGGAGAGTATGTGGACCACCCCGCAGGCAGACGCCCGCACCGCCCGTTCGATCCGCTTCAGGTCGACCGGCCGCCACTGCTTGATGACCGACATCTCGTATCCCGGCTCAAGATTGAGCGTGTGGTGTGACCCGATATCGACGCCGCTCTCGATGACGCCGCTGATTCGAAGGCGGTTTGCGTGGTGGTGAAACTCCACCTTCTCGACCCGAATGCCGAGCCTGACCGGACGTTTCTCAGCCTTTTCCGGCCTGATCTTGTCGGTCGCCGTCTCCACGCTCCGGAACGTCGTGGCAAAGACGAGGTCGCCCGGTGCGATGAGGTGATGGAGATGCCAGAGATCGTCCAGCGTCTCCGGGAAAAGTT
Organism: Methanomicrobiaceae archaeon UBA206; assembly: GCA_002503105.1. Lineage (GTDB taxonomy): Archaea > Halobacteriota > Methanomicrobia > Methanomicrobiales > Methanoculleaceae > UBA206. Next base: position 20,350 of record DAQY01000041.1, on the reverse strand, counting down.
TGATCTCGCCGTACAGCCGTTTCAGTTCCCGGTGTTCAGCCTTCATACGCCCACCAGATCAGATCCGCCCGGCGGCACGAACGCCGCCACCGCCTCGGTGTTCAATACGCTCCTGAGACTTTTCTGCTCCTCTTCCGACAGCTGCTGCCGGAGCGCCCGGACGACCTTCTTCGCGGTGTCGTTCGGTTCAAACTGCCCCGGTCTCAGCTCGACCCATACCTTCGCCCGCTCTGCGACGACCGCCGGCGGTCCGCCGATGATCGCCACATCGGGCTCGAACTGAATGCCGATGGCGATACCAAGCGGGACGTTCCGGAAGTAGGTGCGCTCGCCCCTGACGACAAAGGCGCCCCTGGCGACGTACTCTCCCGACTCCGGCGTCTTGCTCACCTGGTCGGGTCGCGCCGCGTACACGTCCGCCGTGGCGTGGCCGGCCTTCCAGGCGCTGGAGAACGATGCGGCGAACTGCGCCACCTCCTCCATACGGCTGGTCGTGCCCTTCACGACGACGACGCTGCCGCCGTGAACGTCCGCATGGACGAAGGTGTCCCCACCTTCCATGTAGCGCCTGACGATCTCTTCGTTCTGCGAGGCGTCGCGCCCGCCCAGCACGAGCACCCCGTCGGAGGTGGTGAACCAGCGGAATCGATGGAACCAGCGCTTCTTCTGGAGCAACGGCTGCTGCTTCCGGGTCGCCTTCCTGACGAACTTCCGGTCCAGTGCGGCGAGCGCACCGGCCCTCTTCCTTTTGAACTTCTTGATCTGATCGTAGTAACGGCCGATGTTCTGGTCGACGGTTTCGTGGACGTGCACGAGCGCCCGCTCTCCTCCGACATCCAGCTCGACCGCCGCCTCGGCAGGATGGACCGCCCGGATCATCCGTGCCGCGGGATGGTCGCTCTCCTTCAGTATCCGCTCGATCTCCTGCCACGACTTCTGCCTGCTGACCTCGTCCAGCGTTCTGATGATATCGGCGACCTCGGTGTAGTGCCCGTACAGCGCCTCCACGACCCGCTCGGAACGCTCGATCTTCTTCTCAAAGGCCGCGATCGCATTCAGCTGGCGCTTCCGGATGATCGCCTCCTCCGCGAGGCGGGTCTTCTCTGCTTCTGCTGCGGCCTCCACCGGCCAGGCCTTCGGGTAGAACGCGTCCAGCGCCTCGTTGAAGGTATCGAACCGCTGGAGGACGGTCTCCTTATCGAGCACGATCGGCCAGCATCCCGATGCCGTGATGATCGGTTCCCGCCGTTCCTCGATCTGCTCCAGCAGTTGCATGAGTGCGGTATGGAGCGCTCCCGCATCCGCCTGAGGCGCGGGCATGGTCTTCTCGACGCCCGCCCGTCGGCAGACCTCCTCCGCGTAGCGCCCGCCGAGCATGCAGGCGATCGCCAGTGTCCTCACGACATCGCGCTGCGATGCCTGGAGGATCTCCCTGAACCCGGCGGACGATACCTGGGAGCAGTCGGTTCCGGCAAAATCGTAGTGTGCGCCGGGCACCACCTCACGATTCCTGAATCGGTGGTGCCAGAGGGGTTTGATGATCGTATTGCTGGCATCGCACAGGATCACGTTTCCCTCATCGAAGAGTTCGGTGATCAGGCGGTAGGTGGTGTCCCGTCTCCCGACATCGAGAACGAACGTGCGTTCGAGCCCTGGCTGGCGGATACCGAGAACACGTCCTCCTTCCAGATACTTCCTCAACAGCATGGCGAAACCGGGCGGATTCCTGGGCGGGGTCGGGAACGATTCCACCAGGTGAGCACGCCTTCCCGCTTCTATCAGGAACAGGTACTTTGCGTGGCCTTCACCGTTCAACCTGATACCGAGGGTCTTCGCGTCGAACTGGTAGATCTTACCGACCCAGAGCGGAAGATGATCAGCAAGCTCCGCTACGAGTGCCCGCAGATCGATCCCGCTCATCCCCTGAAGTGTTGCCATGTGCTCCAGAGTACATGCGGCATCGTACCTAAAAAATGGTGTGACCGTCGGCTCTGTGGAAAATCCTCTTTACTGACCGGTTCCAGCGGATTCGCTCCAGAGACGCCCCCAACTCGCCTCACAGGAGCATATGGTCGTCCCAGAACTCCTGTGTGCCGGGACGGGGACACCCACCGCACCTGTCGGTGCTCAAGCTCCGGTCCTCCGGACCGTAGCAGGTCGTTGCCGGTATGGAGGGTTTCGGAGCAGAGCCGGATGATCGATCTTCACCGGTCGAGCCTGTGGCCGACACGGCTTTATGGGCGTTTCGGGATGAGTTTGGATGCTTTCGGGCAGTGGGCCGGATGCGAATCGCCATGGAGGTATGGCAGGTGCGACGGGGGGGGAGCCGCTGTACCCGCAGGCCTCCAATCTCCCGATCCCACCCTCGTACGACTCCTCCATGGTTCCCGGGATCGGTGGCGATTTGCACTGAAAACCACCCGAAAGTCCTCTGCCGGGAAGCAGGAGTCCGCCGCAGCCTCTGGTTGCTCAGGCTTGTTTTCGCCCGCAGATCGAATCCGACGGTGCGAATACCCGTCAGAGGCCGTTTTGCGACCCGGCTTCTCCTGCGGCCCATACCATACCTCCGACACCGTGGATCGGGATATCCGGATCCGGGTGGATATCCAATCCCGGGATCATTCCGGGATGCGCTACCTTTTCGCCTCACCATGCGCTGCAATCTCCGGCAGCTCATTCCCGGCAGGAACCCCGGCACTTCAACGCCCCAGACCTGATATTCGGTCAGGCATCATCCGCAGGCACGCATCTTTATTACGGGAGAACGCCCTATTATGTTAGTGATTGGATCCGACCGGTCGATTCGTCCGGAGCCTGTGCAGGGGGGCGGATGCCGGCGCGGACACGACGGTTCTGGTTCGACCGTGTCATTAGAGGATGATCGTGCACCGGTGTCATGATGAGCGATGATGTAAAGGAGAAAAATATCGAGACGAAGACGGCACGAACGCGCGCCGAGAAGCAGATGGAACACAGAAAGCGGATCAAGCGAACGCTCGTTGCCTGTGCCATGGGGATCCTGGTCGGAGGCCTGTCTTTCTATCTCTCCGGCGACGTCAACCCGGTGACCGGCCTCCAGCCCAACGCCCCGATCGGGATCATTCTCCTGCTGGCAGGCATCGTGTTCCAGAAGCAGGTCTTCATGCTCCTCAAAATCGATTATATGGAAATTACCGGCAAAGACTGGTTCTATCAGGGTTTCATGACCTTCGCTCTCTGGTTTATCACCTGGACCCTCATGCTGACGTCCAATGTGCTGTGAGCAGCTATGCGTATCGCCGTTGTTCACCATGATCGATGCCATCCACTCAGGTGCGGTACAGAGTGCGTTCTCTACTGCCCCGGGGTGCGAACCGGCGATGAGACTGTCACGATCGAGGGCAACAGGGCAGTGATTTCAGAGGAGCTCTGTGTCGGATGCGGCATCTGCGTGAAGAAGTGCCCGTTCCACGCGATCGATATCGTCAACCTGCCGGAGAGATTTGACCAGCCGACTCACCGGTATGGTGTCAACGGGTTCGTGCTCTACGGTCTGCCCATTCCCATCGAAGGGAAGGTGACCGGCATTCTCGGAGCCAACGGTACCGGTAAGAGTACGTCGGTGAAGATCCTCTCCGGTCTGCTGGTTCCGAACCTGGGGATGCCTGATGCGGAGGTCTCATGGAGGGACGTGCTGAAGCGGTTCGCCGGTTCCGAGCTCTTCGATTACCTTCAGCTGGTCTCGCAGAAGAACGTGAGGGTGGCGCTCAAGCCGCAGTACATCGACCAGATCCCGAAGGTCTTCTCCGGCACGGCGCAGCAGCTCCTCTCCACCACCGATGAACGGGGACGGCTGGATGACTATATCGACCGGCTCTCCCTGCGGCCGATCCTCGACCGCCCCGTCTCCGCCCTCTCCGGCGGCGAGCTCCAGCGGATGGCGATCGCGGCCTGCCTCGCCCGGGACGCCGATTTCTACTTCCTGGACGAGATCACGCCATTCCTCGATATATACCAGCGAATGGCAGCCGCAAACCTGGTCCGTGAGATCGCCAGGGGGCGTCCGGTCTTGATCGTCGAGCACGACCTCGCCATTCTGGACCTGCTCGCCGATGCCGTCCATATCGCCTACGGTCAGCCGGCCGTCTACGGCATTATCACCCATCCGAAGGGCGTCCGCGTGGGAATCAACCAGTACCTGGAAGGGTATCTCCCGGAGGAGAACGTCCGGTTCCGGGAGTACCAGGTGCTCTTCGACCGGCGTGCCCGCATCGCCGGTGAAGAGCGGGATGTGCTGCTGGAGTTCCCGACCATGACAAAAGACTTCGATCAGTTCTCGCTCCGTATCGACGGCGGTGACATCCGGTGCGGGGAGGTCCTCGGTGTGGTCGGTGCGAACGGTATCGGAAAGAGCACCTTTGCACAGCTGCTGGCAGGCGTGCTGGAACCCGATACGGGTTCAATGGACCAGCGGGTCCGCATCTCGTACAAACCGCAGTACATCAAGGCGGATACCGATGCGTCCGTCGAAGAGGTGCTGCGGCAGTGCACGACGAAGTTCGACACCTCATACTACCGGCACGAGATCCTCGAGCCGCTCTCTCTCGAGCCGATCCTCCAGTCTCCGGTCGACGCCCTCTCCGGCGGCGAACTCCAGCGGGTGGCGATCGCGCTCTGCCTCTCCCGTGATGCTGATCTCTACATCCTGGACGAGCCAAGCGCACATCTCGACGTGGAACAGCGGGTCAAGATCACCCGCCTGCTCCGGCGGCATGCGGAAGGGCGCAACATCAGCACGCTGGTGATCGACCACGACATCTACCTGATCGACATGGTCAGCGATCGCATCCTGGTCTTTGAGGGAGAACCCGGCATCCACGGCGAGGCGGCAGGCCCCTTCGACATGGCGCACGGCATGAACCGCTTCCTCCGCGAGCTCGGGATAACGTTCCGCCGGGACAAGAGCGGCAGGCCCAGGATCAACAAACCCGGATCGTTCCTGGATCGCGAACAGATCGCGATCGGGGAGTACTACTACGCGGACGTGTCAAAGGCCTGAAGGCTGAATCACGCCCGAACGCACTTTTTACCGTGGATCCATCCGTGCCGATGCCCTGAACCGTGCGCTGTCGTCCCTGTCGAGCGACTGCACGCTTATCCCTGCTGAATCACATCGTCGGGCAGGCGTACCGGCCGCTTGAGACCATGAGCACATCCATCCGGGTGTGATGGATCGATCCGGATCGAAACACTCCGGCTCGGGGCACCGGCGGAATGAGTCACGATGGGTGTCGGATCGCGAGCGCCGCGACTTGTGCTGGGCTATCTTCTTACGGGGGAGGGACCGACAGGTTCGATCTGCGAGCGGTAGCGCGCTTGAGAAGATGCGCAAACATCTTCGATATGTCCCCCTCCCGCAACAAGCCTGTCGGGATGACCTCCATATAACCCCGGAGCGCTCGCCGCCGAACACCCCCCCGTATCGAATCCGGTGTTCCTCACGCCAGCCGCTCGACGACGTATCTGACCAATCGTTCCAGCGTGCCGACCGGATCGCCGATCAGACCGGCGATAGAGGACCGGATCAGCAGGAGATGGTCGCCCTCCGGAGACGCCCCATCCGTACCGCCGCCCGCCGCCGGCGAAGGCTGCGG
>DAQY01000041.1:0-14391 GCA_002503105.1 Methanomicrobiaceae archaeon UBA206 | reverse complement strand
CGGCGAAGGCTGCGGAGGCGGACAGACGTCGATGGTAGGTTGCTCATCGATATGAGCGATGTAGCCGACATATCCGGGAACAACGAACCAGCACCGCCCGTCTGCAGCGATGAACAGCCTCTTCACGGTATTCGCCATAATGCCGTCTCGAGTCGTGAGACGGACCTGCACCCCCGTGCCGTTCCAGCCAAAGATGCCATCGTCCGTTGCGATGAGCAGCATACCGTGAGGCGTTGCGGCAACGTCATTGATCCGGTTCTGCCGCCCGCCGAGATCGTCCACGCAGAGGACCGGCACCACCCCGGTCTGCCGGGCGTAGCTGAAGATTAGGGTATCGTTGAAGATATACGCGCCCCCGAAAGGATTCTTTCGTACATGCTTCATATGGGCGAGCGTCCTGCCCTGGTAGAGGACCGGTTCGAATCTGAAGGGCTCCGTGCCGTTCCGCAGCAGCCAGACGCCCTGCTGTTCCGACCCGATGATGAGCGAATCGCTGCTGACATCCACGACCATGCTGTCGATCTCGTTGCAGCCCAGCCCTTCCGGCCCGAACGGCTTATACCAGGTCCATTCCCCGTCGCGGTACCGGTGGAGGCCTGCATGGCCCGTGGCAACCCACATCTCCTCGTTCCAGCGCACCAGATCGTTGATGCAGAGATTCTTCAGGAGCTGCTGGTCCCGGATCGTCTCGTACCAGGTGCCGTGCGAGATCTGCAGTCCGTTCGGATACCCGATCCAGAGCCGGCCGAGGTGATCGTACTCAACGGTGAGGACCATGCTGTCGATCGGTCCTGCCGCGTCATTCAGCGGGATTCGACCGATATCCACCCGGGAGGTATGCCATGTGCCGTTCTGATAATAGACGGAAAGACCGCTGTCGGTGGCGAAGACCGCCTCCCCCTCCATGCCGTTGGTCATGTCTTTGACGCCTGCCGACGCGATCGACACCCCGGCATGCGGCGCAAAGACGTGCACCTCCGCTGATGCGGGCAGGATGCATGCCGCGATGGCCAGTACTGCGATCAGAGATCGATGCATGTGCCATCCGCTCTCTTAATGGTAAGCCTCCCGCTTTCTGCCGGGCGATAGATGACGGAGCGTCCGATTCTCCCTCCCGTCTCCTCCGCCTCGATCCTGATGCAGTGCTCCTTCAAGAGATTCCTGATGGCATCAACATTTTTTCTGCCGATATTCAGTGTATTGGTGGAGTACGCAAACATACAGGCCCCACCAACGATTTTGGCAACGATATGCGATCTGGCACTGCCCGTCCCCTCCAGTTCGGCCACCATCGCCTCGATGGCGGTGTCAGCGAACTTCCCGGGCCGATCCGTGACTCCGCAGCTTTCAGGGAGCATGACGTGGGCGAGTGCACCGGTCGATCGTAATCTGTCATGCAGGATGAGGGCAACGCAGGATCCGACGCCGATCGTCGCCATCGGGAACGTGCCCACGCAGTAGTCCCCGATACCGATGATGACCGCATTGTCCTCGATAAAAATGCGTTTCTCCATGGAAACACAATGAGATCGATCACGACGGCGCCATCAGACCTTCCAGGAGTCGGATGAGTTCTTTCAGGAGGCCGGGCTGCGGGAGCAGGATTATGTTGCCGTGGATCGAAGGCGCGTCGACCTTCAGCTCGGTGTTGAAGATCACCACCTCGTTGACGTCGATCGCTATCTGGGCGACGACGGCCTCAAACGCCGCATGTGCCATATCGATGGCGAGGGCAGGAGGGGAGGGGAGCATGATGATGCCAAGGAGCTCGGCAGTGGCGTCCAGAAATGCCGATACCATGATATTTCCGATCTCGGTGACGGCGCTCTGGTCCATCTCCGTGATCTCGCGTTCGGTATCGGTGCTGCCCAGCATCTGGTTCGTCAGCTGAATTACGGCGCTCCTCGGTATGTTCACGATGAGGAACCCCCCGTCAGGCAAGTCTCCCTGAATCTGAAAGACGGCCAGCGCCGAGACGTCGTCCCCGATGTACTGGTAGATGTCTGCAATATCGACGATGTGCACTTCAGGCACGGCCATCTCAACGGGCCTCATCAGCATCTGCGAGAGCGTCGTCGCTGCATGGGCCGCTCCGATATTGCCCAGTTCGTTCAATGCGTCAGTCAGCTGTTCATCAAGTTCCATTTCACTTCACCTACACCAGTGTATTCACGTCGAGAACCGGCACCACGTCACCGTCACCGGGAATGGTGACGCCGCTGATCCCGCGGCAGCTTCCAATCAGTCTGCTCAGAGGTTTGACGACCACTTCCTGCTGGCCTTCAACGAAATCGACAACGATACAGCACTTCCTGCCGTTGTTCTGGAGGACGACGAGAGTATCGCTCTGCGGTGCTTTCCCGAACATATCCTCGAGGCGGTGCAGGGGGAGGATCTGGTCGCGGAGCAGAACCCCCTCGCCGGTGCCGATGCGGTGGATCGCATCAGGCCTCGCCAGTGCGACCTCAACGACGTTGCTGATCGGGATGGCGCACCGGCGACGGTTGATGTGGACCATCATCACGTCGATGATGGCCACCGTCGGCGGCAGCACCAGCTCGAACTTCGTCCCCTTCCCGACCTCCGATTCCACCTTGATCGTTCCTTTCAGCGATTCGATCGTCTTCCTCACCACATCGAGCCCGACACCGCGTCCGCTGATGTCGGTGATCGTCGCGGCGGTGCTGAACCCCGGCTGGAACAGGAGATTTATCAGCTCGTCCTTCGACGCCTCTTTCGCCTCTTCCGGCGCCAGGATCCCTTTTTCGACCGCCGATCTGCGAAGGCGCTCGGGATCGATCCCGCCACCGTCGTCCTCGATCTCGATGATCACGTTGTCTTTATCTCGCCGCGCTGTCAGCCGGAGCAGCCCTTTTCTCGGTTTCCCCCTGGCCTCCCGCACTTCGGGAGGCTCGATGCCGTGATTCACCGCATTCCGGATGATGTGCAGCAGCGGATCGGACAGACCCTCCATCACACTCCGATCCAGTTCCGTATCGCCTCCTTCCATGACGAACTCGATCTCTTTGCCGTCATGCTGTGCAGTATCTCGAACGACGCGGGGGAGCCTGTTGAAGATCTTCTCCAGCGGAATCATCCTGATGCTCATCATGAGGTTCTGAAGGTCCGAGACGGAGCGCCCGATCATGCTCAGCGCCTCATCGAACTCCTTGATTCCGTACTTTTTCGCGATCTGTTCCAGCCGTCCGCGGTTGATCACGAGGTCTTCAACGAGGTTCATCATCTGATCGAGTCGCTGGATGTCGACGCGAATATTTTTGATCTTCCTCCTCTTCCCGCTCTTCTCTGGCATTTGAGGGGATTTTTGGGGCGCTGCCGGTGTCTGCGGCTCCCGGAGCGAGACCACCACCTCCGTCACCTCGGGACCGGATGCGGCGGTTCGCAGCGCCTCTTCTCCGGCGTCGCTCTCCACCACGACCTCAAAGGATCCTTCAAACTGACCCTCCTCGAGGCGTTCAGCCGGGGGAGTGGTGGATACGATCGTTCCCAGCTCTTCCAGGTTCTGCAGAACGAGCATCGCCCGAAGATCCTTCATCCCGCATTCCGGATCGAGCGCGACCGTGACCGAATAGGTGGGCGGGGTGTCGGCGCCAACTTCAGCAGCGATCGGGGCATCTGCCACATCTGGAGAACCTTCCGCATACTCCTTCAGGCTCTTTACCAGATCTTCGGTTCTGCCTGCTGCGAGTCCTCTCCCCGCCTCGATATCATCGAGCATCTCCTCGATAGCGTCGGTGCAGCCGAGCAGGAGATCGACGAGCTTCGGCGTCACCACAGACTGCCCGTTCCTGATCAGCTGGAACACGTCCTCCATCGAATGGCATAGGCGTTCCAGCTCGTCAAACCCCATGGATGCGGACATGCCCTTCAGGGTATGTGCCGACCTGAAGATCTCGTCGATGGCGGTGGCATCCTCACCGCTCTCCAGGATCAGCAGGTTGTTCACGATATTTTCATGATTTTCACGCGACTCTTCAACGAAAAGCTTACGGTACATCTCTTCATCCAATACGGTCACCCCCCCGCACGAGCAACGGCATTCATAATTTCGCGTGCCAGATCCTTGAGCGGAACAACCCGGTCCACACACTGCCGGCTCAGCGCCGATCGGGCCATTCCGTACACCAGGCAATCCTCTTCGGTACAGACCATCGTGACACCGCCCGCCGCCTTTACTGCCGCAGTGCCTTCGCCGCCGTCGTTTCCCATTCCGGAGAGCAGCGCCGACACGGTGTTTGGACCAAAGACGCGGGCTGCCGAGATGAATGTCTTGTCGACCGCTGGTCTGACAGCATGGAGCGGCGGTGCCCGAGAATGCACGATACTGCCCTGACTTCTACCGTTCCTTCCGAGCGCCCTCGAGACGATGGTATGGAAGCCGGCCTTTGAGATCAGTATGGTGCCGTTCCTCAGAACGTCTCCGTTTTCCGTTTCTTTCACATGCAGCGGCGAGATCCGGTTCAACCGCTCTGCAAGGGATGCGGTAAACCCGACCGGCATGTGCTGCGTGACGACCACCGCAGCCTGAATGTCGGGCCGGAACGAAGAGAGCAGTATATCCAGCATGTGCGGCCCTCCCGCCGAGGCGCCGATCACAACGATCTTCTCGGCCTCGGCGGTGGAGGAGACGCGGGGTCCCGAAAATATGGGCAGTGTGACCGCGTTCCTGATCTTTCCGACGAGCTCCAGCTCGATCCTCTTCACCTGCTGGATATCGTGTGGCTTGAACATGAAGTCGTCAGCACCGAGCTTCAGTGCCCGATACGTCACATCGGCATGCCGGGACGTCAGCGTGGAGAGCATGATCACCTTCGGTTTCCGGTCAAGCTCCTGGAGCGCTTTCAGGACTTCAAGGCCGTTCATTCGCGGCATCTCGATATCGAGCGTGATGACGTCGGGATCGAGCGTTGAGATCTTTTTGAGCGCATCGACACCGTTGACGGCAGTGCCGACAACCTCGATATCCGGAACATCTTTGAGCATGTCACGCAGGAGCGTCCGAATGAACAGCGAATCATCGATGACCAGTACACGGATCATGTTTATGCGCTGGAAAGGACGTTTTTGACTTCTTCAAGAACTTTGGGAGCCTGAAACGGCTTGACGATGTATCCTCTCGCACCGCTCTTTATGGCGAGCTTCACCATCTGCTCCTGGCCCACCGCCGTGCACATAATGACCTTCGCAGACGGATCGGCGCTTTTTATGGCCTTCAACGCTTCGATGCCGTTTACTTTCGGCATGATCACGTCCATGGTCACGAGATCCGGCCTGAGTTCCTGGTACTTGGCGATCGCCTCATCCCCGTCCCCTGCTTCGCCGACGATATCGTGCCCTCCGGAGAACAGTATGTTCTTCAGGAGCGTCCTCATGAACATCGTGTCATCCACAATAAGGATTCTTCCCATCGCACACCACTCAACCACTGTTTGTAAAATGCGCTATATAGAACTTTTTGTTCTGGGAATTGAAAAATAACTAATTTGTTGATGATTTTAAGACACTAGATATGTATCTTACGCCTTTTGCCGTCAACTGAATCTCTTTTCTTATATACAGCACTTCAGCTATTCCCGCTGCGATCAACGCATCGTAGATGTCGTCAAGGTCCTTGTGCGAGATCTGCAGCATGTTTTCGATGGCGTGGGAGTCCATGCCGCTGTATACCAGCGTGGCAACCTGCGTCGTGAGCGGGTCCATCTCCTCGCTCATCTCCAGATCCTGTGTTGCCTCATTCAGGAAGTTGTACAGCACCTGAAGCGTGGTGAGCGGGCAGAGAATGAAACTCGTCACCACCTCATTGTCGATGAGATGATCGATCTTGACCACATCGAGGTTCTTGTCCTGGATCTCCCGTGACGTGAGATCGATGCTTGCCACGTCCTCCAGAGGAATGCAGACCTGGTTCTCCTGGCTGACGAACCATATACCTGTTTTCAGGACCGCGATCATCCCTTTTTCCCACTTCGCGTTCTGCACCAGCACGCCCCCCCTGATGGCCGGCGACATGAAGAACGCATTCAACCGGTATGCGCTGCAGGACGTGAGGATGAGCTTCTTGAGCACGTACAGCACCTTCTCGACGGATGCGATGCGGTACGTGGTCTCCTGATCGCCGCCGACCGTAACGAGTACCTGGTTCTTCTTCTGTTCGAGATCGACCACCGCCCTGTAGGGGATCTCACGGTTGACGGGCGCGGCGATGCGGATGCGGTCTTCCGCGATGCCCATCGTCGTCGGTACCCACCTGCCCTCAAGTTCGATCTTAATCGGCACTTCCTTCATATCGCTTCACGGCCACAGGGTGTCACGGTTTTGGTTTCATCGCCCTGAGCAGGATCTCCATCTCATCCGCGAGTTCTTTTACATCGAACTTCTGGCCGTGGAGATCCCGCAGGAGGCTGAGGTCCTCGACGACCTCCTTCTTCTTCACGTCCGACTTGAGTTCGGCGATCAGATCATCGTCTGCCGCGCCTCCGGATGCGAAGGAGATCATGTCGAGCTCCTCCCCCCCCTCCGGTTTTTCTTCCGCCATTTCCTCCAGTACGTCGGCCTGCGGCGGTGGAGCAACATCTGTATCTGTATCGGGCTCTTCTTCCTCGTCCGTATCGTCTTCTATCTCGATCTCATCGAGATCGAGATCGTCGAGGCTGGAGAGTTCCTCCTCGAGATGACCGGCGTCGGGGATCTCCTCCAGTTCTTTAAGGGTGACGTCGTCCAGCGTGTCGCTGCCGATCGCAACAGCGCCGTCTCTCGCCGGCGGTGCAGGCATCCCGGCAGCAGATCCGGCATCGACCTGATCTTCGGTGTCTCCGCCAGGGAAATCCAGATCCGAAGGGATCTCGAAGTCTTCAAGATCCTCCTGATGCGCCTTCAAGATCTCCGATACGGCACTCGCCTCTTCCTCGGACAGGAGCGAGAGATGATCCGAATCGAACGATGCGGGGGGACTCGCCACGTCTCCGTCGATGTCGATCTCATCGAAAGCCTCCGCGTCCAGGTCTGCCAGTGCTGCAAGCGGATCACCGGCACCACCTCCTGACGAAGCCGGAACCGGCTCCGCTGATCCGTCCGTCAGACGATCGTCGATCGTTTGGTCGAGCATCTCGTCGATCTTCTTCATCCGCGCCTTCTCTTCGTCTTTGGTTGCACGGACGTGCAGGATTGCATCCCGCACCGACTTCGCGAACATCCCGAAGAGGCCGGTCAGCCGGGAGGTATCGATCCGGATCCCTGCTGCCTTTGAGATGAGCGGCATCGGGGATTCTGCAGGCGAAGGCTCGCTGTGCGGAGCGGATCCCCTCTTCTTCCGGGCGTCCCTGATCGCAGCCGCCCACCTGGACGGTCGGAGGTCCGACAGCGCGAGCGCGCCGGTGCCGACCAGCATCATGAGTCCGACGAGCAGCGTGCCCGCAACGATGACCGGTATCGGCACGTCGACGAGGATCAGGATGGACCCCGCCGCGACCGTCCCCAGAAACAGTACCGGACGGCGTAATTTCTCCTTCACGTCAAACAGCTCCGAATGCTGGAATAGTAAAGAACATATCAACGACCACCGGCGCAATGATGTAGATGACGCCGGTTATTACGCAGAGCAGGCTCGCAAAGAAGTAATACATGTAGCGGTCTCCTCCGGCGACAATCTTCGCCGCAATGGTGTTGGCAACGATCAGCATGAGCAGGATGTTCACCACATAGACCCTTATCCGGTCCTCCGGGAAGTTAACGAGGCTGTTCAGCGAGCTGCCGAGGGTGGCGCTGATCGACGACGAACCCCCGGAAAGCGCCGTCGATACCTGATCGAAATGGGCCATGACCTCGGCGATCGATCTCGACATAGTATTGAGGAACTCAAAGAGGAAGACGAAGATCCCGACCATCGCCCCGTGCATGGGAACGAGCAGCACGATGAATCCTTTCACCAGCATATCACGCTTCGCCCGCAGCAGCACCTGTTCCAGCATCGATGAGCCGACGATCTTGCCGATCTTGTCGGGCGAACCGCCGAGCGCAATGGAATCGCGGAAGATGTTCATGTACTTGTAGATCAGGTTGCTGCCCGACTCCCCGATGAAACGGTACCAGATCTTCCCCTCGTCCAGGCCGAGATTCAACTTGGAGGATACCGAGTTGATGAGCGGTTCGAGGTGCTTGAGCGACTTTTTGTCCACCTCGGCCAGGGCGTCTGCGATGGTGATGCCCTTTCCGCCCATGATCGACCCGAGGCCGCGGATGAATGTCGAGAAATCGGAGTCCCTGTTGGTGATGTTGGCATTGTCGATGTAGCCGATGATTCCGAGCGGCATCAGCAGCAGGCCGACCAGCATGAAGATGATGCCGGCGTTCGCCCCGATGATGACCAGAATCAGGCATGTGGCTGCGATCAGCGGGATAAGCGTTCGTTCCAACCGGCGAATCATCCTCTGCTCCCACGAGCAGAGCTCAAGTCTGTGCGACTTCTGATCGTCCGGCACCGACCTGTACATAATGCCGAGGCCTAATGCAGAGATGAAGAAGATGATCGTATACGACGTATTCAGTGCCGAATCGATCCCTTCAGGGGCGTAGATGGCGACCGATATCATGATGATGGTGGCGACGAGCGTTCCGGAGAGCAGCATGGCAATGTACGCATCGCCCCACTTCTTCAGGAGCTCGACGCCCTGCTCGAAGGTATTGCGGTATATGTTCCTGATCGTGAACAGCTCGGTGGTGATGAAGTCGTCATCGGGAACGCCCGAATCGATTGCGTTGGCGTAGCGGTTGAGCATGCTTCGGAGCGTCTCGTCCCTGGTCCGGTCGGCAACGAGCCTCATGGCCTCGGCATAGCTGTAGTTCCATCCCTTCACCATCCGCTGGACCCGTGCGATGTAGCGGCTTGGCACGTACTCATGCCGGACGGATGTGTATTCAAAGATCTCCGGCCGGGTGACGGAGGCGGTGGTGATGGCGGCCATATAGGTGTACATGAAGAGGAGGTCGCCGCCCATCCTTTTTCCCTCAAGGAGACCGCGGACGAGGTCCCGGAACCACTCTATCTGGTTCTTGAAGGGCGGCTGCCCCTGGTTCATCGCACGTAACCGATCGGCAACATTTTCAAACATATCAGATCGCAATCTCGAGCAGGCCCTGTTTTTTGATCTTTGCGAGCATGTGATAGAGATCCCAGAACTGGGTGTATCCCGCTTTGTGGAGACGCTCCAGGATGCGTGCACGCTTATCCACTTCGCTGTAGATCTCACTCCTCCTGTGCTCGGGTATCCCCAGCATCGTGGCGATCTTGTGCTCCAGCAGGTAGCTGCTTCCCCTGCCCGTGAACGTGAAGGTGTCTGTCGCAGGATCCCAGACAAACGCGGCCATGAAAGAGAAGCCCTCCGTCTCGGGATCGTATCCCACCAGTTCGTTCACGCTGAGCATGCGCCGGACTGTCTCTCCCCCCGGACGCTTCACCGCGCTCTGGATGATGACCAGGTTGAGATTGTCGACGTACGTCTTTGGGATGTTGATGGGGTCGCCGCAGAGACGCTGGATCAGCTTTTCAACGGACGCCGCGTGGAACGTGCTCATGACGGGGTGACCGGTCTGCATCGCACTGAAGGCCACACTCCCCTCCACGCCGCGGATCTCACCGACGATGATCTGGTTCGGGCGCTGACGGAGCGCTGATTTCAACAGATCGAACATGGTGACGTCGGCACCTTCCCCTTCACCTTTACCCTTCCCTTTGGCGACTTCACGGGTCCAGTTTTTGTGCGGTACGGTCAGCTCCGGTGTATCCTCGATCGACACGATCTTATTTTCAGGAGGAATGAACGCAGTCAGTGCGTTGAGCGATGTGGTCTTTCCGCTGGCGGTCTCACCGCTCACGAACAACGACATCCCGAACTCCAGGCAGAGCCAGAGGTATGCCGCCATCAGATAGTCACAGGCGCCGCTCTCGATCACCTGCAGGATGGAGAGCGGCACCTCGTTCACCTTACGGATGGTGAAGTTGCTGCCGTGCCTGCTGATCTCCGTGCCGTAAACGATGTTGATACGGGAGCCGTCGGGAAGCGTCGCATCGACGATCGGGTTGCGGTAGGTGAGCGGTTTTTTAATCCGCTCCGCCAGTTTGATGACGAAGTTGTCGAGCTCGACGGATTCGTGGAACCCGATGACGGACTTCAGGCCCTTGAATATCTTGTGCTCGATGAAGATCGGGCCCACGCCGTTGCAGGTGATATCCTCGATGTACGGGTCGCTGAGGAACGGTTTGAGCACCCCGAGCTCTATCTTGTCGCGGATCATGAGATACTCCACCGCCCGGTACTCCTGCTGGGAGAGGATTACCCTCCCGTCGGCGAGCTCCTGAACGGCGGACTGTATCGCCCGGGCGTTCTTCCTGCTCCCGATATAGGATACGAGAAACTGATGGATGCGCCCCTTCAGATCCTTCGCTCTGCCTCCTGCAAGCCTCGATTCGTCGATCAGCTCACCGGGACGCTTCACATAGGTGATCTGTTTCAGGAGGTTTTTCAGCACCTCTATCCGCGCCTCCTCGGTGACCGGCTCCTCCGGGAGTGCATCGATGAGATCGATCAGTTTCTGCTCCACCACCGGAAGGATGTCCCTGACGCAGTGGAGGAACGACGGCTCGATCGGGATATAGTAGTTCCGCACGTCGTTCGGATCCGGAAAAATATGAATGAATGTCGTTTCACTGACCGGATAGATGATGTTGGGGTTTGCCATGTCCCGGAGATCCCGCTTCAGCTCGGAGAGGAAGAGAGGTATCCCTACCGTGTTGACGGGCAGGATATGAAGATATTCGAGGAGGTGCGGGCTCTTCTTCACGTATTCGCGTGCATTGGCGGGGAGCATGCGGTAGAGTGCGCAGGACTCGATGTTGCTGTAGCAGTCGTTCCCGTCGTCGACGATCTCGGGTTCGAACGGGAGCATCACGGTTGCCGTCAGCGACGTCATGCCCCGTCACACCTTCGCGAGCGATATGGGTATGATCTTCATGCCGTACCCCGGGTGGACTTCGAAGCTGATGATGTTCCCCGTCGTCTTCCGTGCGCCGCGAACCTTCATCACTTCGAGCATCATGACGTACTTGCCGCCTACAAGCGCCTTCTTCATGAGGAGATGGGCGTCGCAGATGGATCGGATCCTGACGAGCGCATCCTCCTCAAAGGCATAGGTATGGAGCGTGATCAGGATGGTCTTTCCGTTGTCCACCAGGTTCTTGCAGTTCGTAAAGAACGTCAGAACCGTATCCTGCTTCGCATACTCGGTGAAGAGCGTGAGCGAATCGATGACGATGATCTCTGCCCTGCTCTGCTCCATATGGTCGATCATGCGCTGGAGAATCCCCTGCATCTTATCCGCCGTCCACTCGAAACCGACCACGTGCATGGGGAAGATGCGGAGGTACCCCCATGCGAAGTAGTCCGAGATATCGAGGCTCATCGACTCCATCTGTGTGATGAAGCTCTTCGTCGTGTTCTCGGTGGAGAAGAGGTCCACGTTGAGTCCCTGCTTCATCGCCCCCCAGATGATCTGCTGGGTCAGCACGCTCTTTCCGGTATCGTTCTCCCCTTCGATCAGCGTCAGCGACTGAAGCGGGAGCCCGTCGGCGATCTTCTTGTCCAGCTCCGTGTTCCCTGTTGAGAGGGTGGCCTTGTCGATGTGCTGCATCTCGTGCTCGTTTCCATCCGTATCCATAGGCCGTTCACCCGATTTGTACAGAGTCGTAGACACCGTTTCCGGTCGTCACCTGGATCCAGATGGGGGATTTCCCCGGGTACCGGACGGAGATGTTCATCACTTCGTCCGGGTCCAGCTGTCCGGGGTGTATCGTGTCCGGCTTGATGACGTTGATGCTCCAGCTGCCGCTACCGGAGCCGTACGGGTAGTAGATCGGAAGGCTTTCGTTGACCACATATACGTCCATATGCGAGTAGTTCACAATCGGTTCGCTGCCCGTGTTCCGTATCTCGATGTAGAGTGTCGATGCGGATGCATCGTCGGTGGCGTTCACGATCTCGATGCTCGTGCGCATCCGGATCTCCTGCTGCTGTGCGAGCTCGCTCTGGGCGCTGATGGCCCGTTCTGCCATACTCAGGGTACCGCCGACCAGAATATACGCGGTGACGACCAGGAGGACGATCCCGAAACCGGTTGCTACCAACGATCCGGCACTCATGCTAATCACTCGCGGTAAACTCGATCGACCTCCAGAGACCTGTTCGCAGGACGAATTGAAAGTACACCACACCGCGGGACGGAGGTATCTTCGTGCTCTGCGCCGTAATCTGGATGGTTTCTCCCGGCTCCCAGTAGCTGTTCGTATCGCCCAGGATTTCGTAGATCCATTTGCCGTCACCGATCTGGGTGTCGTGGGATACACGTTCGAAATCTCCGGGCTGCCCGACGAAGACGTCGGACTGATTGATGGACGCTGCGGGGATGCGACTGGTTCCGACGTTCTTCAGCCATACAACGGCCTGATGGGCGGCGGCGCTGGCGTAGGTGTTGACGATCTTCACATCCGTCCGCAGACGCTGTTCGGCTTCATGAGAAGAGGAGGAGATGCTGCCGGATAGTGAGTAGATGACCGGGAATATTGCATTGATAAGTACGCCTGCCGAGATGATCGCTGCAATCAGGAACATCGCTGTGGTGAATGTTTCGCTCGACATCCATTAGATCCGGTCCATCAGATCGATCCATTTGTCACCGGTATCGATATCTTCAGGAGACTTCGCGCCACCCGGCAGTTCTCCGCAGCGGTGGCGCTGCATCATCAGCACCTCGATCATATCCCGATCCAGCGAGGTGTCGCCCGGATCGAGGATCCTGTTCAGCACGTACAGCTCCGAGACGAATTCGTCCGGCCCGATCTCATGAGAATCTCCGGGAGATGCAGGCACCAGGCGGGCGATCTCGCGTATCTGGTCTGCGGCGGCGGCCGAGATGTAGCCCATGGCCCGGTAAGACTCCACCATCATCTCGAGGCGGTCGTGGCCGTACGTCCTGCAGCTTCTGCTGGTCCACTCGAAGAGCCGGTGGACTTTGTGCAGCTTCAGCTTCTCCTGCTGCTGCAGCGAACCGGCAGGCTCGGATCGGGCGGTGATCTTCGGCGGGATCGTCGCCACCACCTGATCGCCGGGCATCGCCGGTATCTCCGGGGTCTCCTCCTCCTGCGACGGGGATGCGGGTTCCGCTTTGGCCTCTTCACCCCGAGAGGCGGCTGCTTCTTCTTCTGCCTCTTCTTCAGGTGTTCCTTCAGCATCTCCGGATACGGGGATGGGGGCCTCTGCCCCCTGAAAGGAGGTCGCCGCCGCCCGGGTGAAGGGATTGTCCAGTTCGTTCATCCGCTCCCGGATGTCGATCAGCAGACGCTTGATGGACGCCTTGATGAAGTCGAGCTCCTTCTCGAGGTTGTCGAGCCTGACATCAGGGTCTTCCGCCGAGGCGCCGCTGAGGATTTTATCGATTTGTGACTGGTTTACCCCCATATGGGACTATGTATGTCAACAAGAGTAATAAAGGTTTTCAAAAAAAGAATCCTGTATAGAGAAATTATGCGAAATTTCCGGGTTTTAGACCCGTCCTTTTGAAGAGATCCCGACGATCGGAGATCGTGATCTGCACACCGGAACACCCATTCCGATCCACGGCCGATCCGTCGAACCCGGCGACTGAAGGAGCCAGCACGACCGGAACATCTTCCTCTCGTCGTTTCTCGTCGAGCAGCAGCGGATCGGACAGGACATTCTCCCGGTGTTTCCGTGACGGCGATCCTCGAAGCGACGTGCCTCCCGGCGGACGGCCCGGCAGCCGAATGCTGGCAGCTCGCCGAACTCGGATCGTGTGGTACGGACCATCACCGGGCTCTGTGGAGATGAGACCTTGACGTCATCCCGAAACGCCCATGAGGCCGTGCCGGCCAGAACCTCGACCGATGAAGACTGATGATCCGGCTCCGCTCCAGACCCTCCATACCGACAGTGGCCTGCTGGACTTCTCCCTCCAGACGTTGCCCGGACTCGCTATGGCATCCTCGGGAAGCGGGCCGATGAGGTGATTGTCGGCATCTTCGGGAGGTGGACCTGATACCTCTCCCCGGTACGATCGGCCGCTCGGTCCCCTGCGTTCGATCGGCCACTCTCGCCGGAAAAGATTCATGAAGGACCAAAAAAACTGCCGGTCACCCGCAGGAGATCTTCCTGCAAAGCCGGTAATCCGAGCTGCCGTCTCCGGTTTCAGATCGAGGTCATCCCAAAACTCTCTGACGGGAGGGGGGCGCCTTCGAAGACCTTCGGTCTTCTCATGCTCCGGTCCTGCGGACCGTCGCACTTCGCACCCGGCGGGTGCTCAAGC